>JAEPLN010000001.1:1200000-1560639 GCA_017644425.1 Prochlorococcus marinus CUG1433 | reverse complement strand
TTGGGAAGGTATCATGCCTCTTACTCAAATAATGTTTATATTATTGTCCAAGCTTCAGCAGGCATAAAAATGACAGAACATTTTGCTCCTTGGAAAGTTAAGTTTGATATAGATTTTGATATCAAGCCAGTTATGACTGACAATGAAAAAGTCGCTGAGCATAAGCTTGTTGGCTCATTAATGGCAGCAGAACAGAAAATGGGATTCACAGGTTGATTATTTTTCAAAGATTTATTTTGCGTGAGTTTTACGTGAAGCAACAATTTGCGTGAAATATCTATTAGCTGAAACTTACTGCAATAACTGATCACATCTAGGTTTATTTTTCCAAATGCTTGAGTTGCAGTTTATCTCTAAAGAATTAACAGCTGTAGGTAAAGCAAGGGCTGCTGATAGTAGTGGGAGTAGTAAGCGTTTCAATTTATTCAACTAGAGTTAGTGAATAACAAATGTCTTTATAACCATTTTCTTTATCCCACGCTTTCATCTCTGGAGTACTTGTAGCAGCAGCAAATCCTTCTAAATCTTTAACTTTAAGTATTAAGTGACTTTTATGTTCATTTACCTTGATGAGTTGATATTCTTCGACATATTTATGCCCCTCCTTTTCGTGAAAATCAGCTACAAATTTATCGAAATCTTCAAAAGAACATTCAAAAGTAGAAACTATTAAGGTATTCATAAAAAAGAGCTAATTACCCCTTATTATAAATCGACTGTAAATTATTCAAATACCTCTTATAAGGTCTTCTAGAAAATTGGCGGTTTTAGTGAAATTTGCTTTTATGAGTGTAGAGTTATTTTTATTATGCAAATCTCATTTTTTGCAAAAGTAGTTTTGTTTTTAACTCTTTATTGTATTTCTGATTTATCAATCAAAAATAATATTTTGAGAAAAGTAATGAATAGAGCTAATAGAGCTAAAAAAATTTAAACTTCCCAGTTAATGGAATTTTTAACAAATTTTTGGAATAATCAACCCATCACAGTTATGGGAATAGGCGTAGCAATATTCGTATTATTAGGAATTTATATATCTTTACTCCAGATATATAAATAAATTAGTTAATTATTTTTTTAATTTTTTCTAAATTCCATTTATCAAATATTAATTTCATTTCTCTTTCGTAGTATCTTACTTTCTTTGCAAAAGGTAGTTGTTGAATAATTATTCCAAAGGGAAATTTAAAAAAAGAAGAGACATAAACAATATAAAACTCGACAAATGAAGGTTTTATTGGGAGAGGTAAATTTTTTATATGTGCCCAATCAATGCAAGGTTTTAGTTGCTTATCACTAGCGATAATATTTTTTTTACATCTCCACCAAGAGAATAGATAAATGCAAATAAAAATCGGTAACGGAAGAAGTCGCAACATTAATTAAAAATTTATTTCTTCAGGAGTTATTAATTCAGGATAACCAAGCCTGAATTTACCTGCGGTGCAAGTAGTAAGCGTTTCATTTATTTACCTTTTAACAAAAGGTTGTGAGAACTAACTATGGATATTTCCATCCCAATTTCTTTCACTCAAATCTCCTGTATTTTTTCCAGTTTTCTATAGCTTCCAAAATTTTTTTCATATCATCAGTTGATGTTGGATCCTCATGACCCAAAAAATTTGGATATTTCTTTGCTAATTCCAGTAAATTAAATTTTGGATCTTCCTGTCTTAGTGATTTCAACTTTTTCATACCTTCCTCAAACTGAATAACTCTATTTGCGCTTGTAATTGATTCTTTTGTCCATTCTCCGCTAAAAAAAATTACACCCTCTTTAATACATGCGCCTATTCCTCTCATGGATACAAGAGATAATTTCTTTTGATATGGAGTGGCATTTGATTTTTTTGTAATTCTCTTACCTCCATACTTTGTTGGTTCTGAAGTATATGTTGTCCCATGAACAAACTCATGATGTCGCTTTACCACCTTAAGTTTCAATAATGCGATATATTCTTGCAAATCTGGATTATTAAGCGGGTCGATTAAGCCTTTTTTGAAGGTACTAGTGACTTTCAAGTCAGGATAAAGATGAACTCCTTCCTTAGGTAAATTTTCTGGACAACTTTTTAAATTTTCTGCTAGCAGTCGATCATTAATAAAAAAAGAGCTTGCTACTAATCCAAATTTAATTATCTTTACTAAAAAATTTTTATACTTCATTTAAATATTATTAAATTGAACATATTTTTAAAATTATGTCATATATTTCTTAAATTATTTGTGCGATCGTAGCAAATTATTGATTCACGCAAAACTTAGCTTTAATCGTAAATAAAATTAAGATTAAAACTTCAATATTATAAACGGCATATTTCTTTAATTAACTCGAGCTTCCCTCTTTCATATCCGTATCTTGAAATAGAAGGAACTATTTCCCAATCAATTGTTGATTTTAAACAATTAGCTATTTGCCAATCTTTAAGTGTTTTTCTTGAATTACTTGCATATTTTGTACTGAATTTATAAATATATCCATTTTCTAGAGGTTCCTTGTTGTTAAAAAAAGTTCATAGTCTGTGCCCATCCAAGTGTTTTAATAAAAAGGTTCTTCTGCCTTAATTCTGGAAGGTAAAGATAAAACAACTAATACTATAATAAATAAGCATTTCATCAGAGATATCCAAAATCACAAGTTAATGCTGCAAGTTTTCGATTACTTTTCTTAGTGCCTTCAGGAGGTAACTTCTCATACTTAGCGAGAATAATCATTTCATTAAGTCTGTTAGAGTTCCATTTCCCATCATCTATATTGCACAACTCACTTAAAAGTTGGTCTTTATCTTCACCCTTTATTGGACATGAGTAAAGAGGTTTTATGAAAGTGAGTGTTGCTAGTAGTAGAAAGCATTTCATTTATGCAACAATTTCAATCGAATATACAGTATCCTTACAGTTATTTTTTTTATCCCATTCCTTTGCAAAAGGAGATTCCATCTCTGCACCTAATTTTTCCAAATCAGTACAGTTCATTAATAAATGAGATTTGTGTTCATTGACTTTTACAAACTCATAATCAGTTACAAACTCCTTGCACATTTCTTCAAGAAATAATGTCGTTACATCATTTTTAAATTCTTCAAATGTACAACTAAAAGTTGAGATGATGAGAGTGTTCATTAAAAAAGGAGCTAATTGCTTTTTATTTTAAATTGACTGTCAATCTCATTCTATGAGTAGACTTTAGCAACTATTGGACCAGCTTCTTCATCAGTAAATACAGGTGTAGTTTCCCAATTTAGAAATTCCCCCCATTCAGCAGCATGTTGATATATTGCTTTTGGATCATCAGTCTTTAAAACTATCCATCCCTCTAAAGAACCTGGTGCATGATATCTTCCAATCATCTCAACTCCAGGATAATCTCCCCCGCCACCAAGAAATTTTTCTGCGCCTTTTTGATGATATCCGGCCTTAAATGACCAATGCTGAACATAAAGCATTTTATTTTTTATTTTTATTGGCTTTCTATTACTAGCAAAAAAAATAATTCTTGAAAATAAATATTGTTAATTGCCCCTTATTGTAGATCGACTTTAAAAAATACTATCAAATCCCAGGCCTAATTTACGAAGAGCACTAGGTAGCATATTCGAATCCTTTCGCCCCGAATCTCATAATCCAAATCATAGAAAGTTTTCCCAACCTGATTTTTTTGTTGGGTAAAAATTGACATCATTCTCTTGATATCAATTTGATATCAATTCTAGGTTTTCTGAAGATTTCAGTACTTCAAAATTTATTTTTAATTGACAGTCGATCTAAAATGAGAGGGATAAAAAAACCCTTTTTTTTATGACAGATAGAGAAACAATTGAATCAATGTTGTACGAGTTAGCAACACCTCAGAAAATGGGCTCATTTTTTGTAAATAATGCCACTTCAGATTTTTTACTCATCAGGCCCAGTGGAAATCCAATAAGTGCAAAGGGATTCGAGGAAATGATGAGTTCTGGAGATGTTATTCAGGAAAAAGCAGAAATTACAAAAATTCATAAGTTTGAATTTCTTTCTGCCGATGTAGCAATGTGTGTTTTTACGCTTGGGGCAAAATTCTCTTACAAAGGAACTCCTAATGATGATTTGCCAACTGTAACTTCAATCTTTAAAAAGATTAATGGGATTTGGAAAATCCATTGGATGCAAAGATCAACGGGAGATTCAGATTTATCTTTATGGGATTAGCAAGTAATTAATAGATAAGAATATTTAAGGCATAGCAATTACTTATGAGGTAGATATTTTGTTATTAATAGTTGGTTTTGCATATTTAACCTTCAAGATGACCTCTAACAAATGAAACCCTCACTACTTGTACCGCTTATAGTTAATAATTAAAAGCCAACTTAGAGATAATCGTATACCATTTATAAAAATCAAATTTTAAATGAAAAAAACTATTTTGATTGGTTTAATTGCTGGCATTGCTGGCCTTGCAATTGGTTATAAAGTTCCAAAAGACAAGAATGTTGGTTATGTAATGATTTCTGGCAGGATAACAAATCCAGAACAAGCAGGTAAATACTTTGAAAAAGTAAATGATGTAGTTGTTAAAGGTTGCGGTGCGAAGACATTAACAGTTGATTATGAAACAGATGTAAGGGAAGGATATGACGGACCATTTAGTGTACTCGCACAATTCCCAAGCAAAAAAGCCGCACAGAATTGTTATGAAGGTGATTATCAAGAAATTATTCCCTTAAGAAAAGGAGCTATAGATATGAATTTCAGAATAGTTGAAAGAAATAGATAAAAAAGAGTCCTTTAAATAGAACAAGATAAGATAGATGGAATTTTTTAAGGAGCTTTGGCTTAATCAACCTAGTACGATTATCGGAGGAGGTGTCGCAACATTAGTATTAATTGGAATTTATATAAAATTACTCGATATATATCAATAGTTTTTTTCTAAAAATGTTGGGTAGGTACTTTACCTAAAATTTGACACTATTTTGAAGAAATTGCTAAATAATAATCAGATTTGAGGATTAACAATGAAAAAAGACACTTACACAAATATAAAAGAATCAGAGGCTTTGGAAAGTTTCTTTGAATGTATAACCTCTTGCAGTATCAATAGTGAAGGAGTCGACTGCACAACAGCCTGCTATACGAAACATTTAGAACCAAAAAATATTGATTTCCCATTAAATTTTTCATAATCAAAAATAGTTACTTACTTTATCTAGCAAAATAAATAATTCCACCAATAAAAGTGCTCCCTACAAGTAGCAAAATCATAAGAATTGCAATTAGTTTTGGTAAACTTCCAATCACTTAACTAGGTAGCTGATGGGCTGGTGGTGCTTGAAATTTTCTTTTTTTCTCTTTGATCTTTTATAAATAATAAATATGCCTAAACTTAATAAAGGCATCAATAAACTTTCTAAAAAAATTGGAAAGTTATTCATATTCTTTATCCCTGTCTAATAGCTCTCTTATATTTATATCTGCGAGTTCATTATCGTATGTATTTTCTCTGATTTCTTTGATAATTTGATCTAAATCTTCCATAATCGTCAATCCGTATGTAACAGTTTTTTAAAACTATTTAAGTCAAAGTAACATTTAAATTATTGACAGTCGATCTAAAATGAAGGGCAATAATTTCCTTTTTTTTTATGTCTTGTTCAGTCACTTCAGTATTTACTTTTAAAATCGAAAGCACTTTCGATGAATGGTCTGCAATATTTGATAGTGCGGAAGCGGATAAAAGGCATTCAGAATTTGACATTAAGCCACTTTTCAGAGGAGTAAGCAAGGAAGATCCTCAAAAAATAATTGTTATTCATCAAGCTCCAGAAGGTAATGTTAAAAAGTTTGTGGAAGCAAATGGTGACTGGATGGCAACTCATAGAGTTGACTTATCAACAATGGAGGAATCATCTTGGACAACTTCATTAAAAAAAGACAATTGTTGTGACTAAAAAATGAAAAGTCTTCTACTTTTTAAAATATGGACAAACGTTGCTAAAATTTTCAGGGGAAAATAGGCAATACCACCTAAGAATTAAGTTATAGCTCGAAACTTCTGTGCTTACATTGGGTGGGCAGTGTTTTGGCAGCACTAGGTAGCATGTTCGAATCCTTTAGCCCCGACTCTTAAAACCTAAGTCATCCAAGCGGGTCCCCCAATTCGCTTTTTTATTGAGAAATTTGTCAACCCATAAAGTAGGGAAAAAGTGGACAGATCTATTGACAAACAATCTTTTATAAATATCAATTAGCTTCTTCTTACCCAATCAGGAGATCCACTAAACCAATCAGCGATATCATCATTCTTAGGATCAAAATGACTTTCAGTTTCCAAACCATCAAGTCCAAGTGATTGGATCAGTCCATTTATTCCATCTGAATGTTGTTTTCCATATCTTCTTAAGCTATTTGCTTTCTTTAACCATGTCCATATAGTTGAATTATGTTTTGCAAACTTTTCCACATAAATTCTTTCTTCCAATGAAACTGGCTCATCTATAGAAATCCTTTTAACAATATCCTTAATTTTTAAACGTGTCTTGTTTGTTAGAAACATATACATAAAAGAAGTTAATGTTTTATAGAAGTTTTTTTTATGAATGTCTTGTCAATCTTGATTTCAAGAAAAAGTTCGTTTTAGGAAGTTTTCGTACTCAAAAATATTCATTTCAAAATACTCAAACTTATTTGGTAAAATCTGCTACTAAAGATGATTTGAATAACTTATGTACAATCAAGATCTATATAAGGTTCTCTAACAAATTTAGGATTTTTTAAAGATTCAAGAAAATCAACTTTTCTTGGTTTTTCCATATGTTTTATCAATGATAAATATTTAAAAAATAGTCTGATAATTTTCACTATGTTTTTCAAGAGGGTTTTAGTGCAGCTTTACCCCCCTTTTTTTGTCTATTATTAATTTATGGAGAAATTTACTCTTATCAGTAAGGACAGATCAAGAATAAAAGTCTTTGAACCATTTGAAGATGTTTCCAAGCCTTCGCCAAGCATTGATGCAATGATGATTTCTTATGGGTGTGTCTATAAGAAAAGTAGTAAACCAGTTATGAAAGGCAGCAGAGTTGAAACTTTAGAAGATGCAAGAAAGGAATATAAGCAGTTATTGGAAAAGGGTTGGAAGAAGACAAGTATTTTTAGAAGTTATTTTTAATTTGAAAAAAAATTTGCATAATTTCTTACAACTGGTAATTTTAGTGGACTTGGATAAGTTTAAATGCAAGATCAAAGAATTGAAAAGATAGCAGCTGTTGCAGTAAACATAACTAAGGCGCTGGTAATAATTTATTTAGGCTTCCTAGAAGTATTCAAAATCGGCAAATTAATCAGAGAGAAGTTAGATGCTGAATTTGATATTTCTCGAAAATGGGCTGCACAAGCTTATTCAATTCTAAAAAAACGACAAGCGGAACGAAAAGTAGCGGGAATTTAAAAATTTTTGCTATAAATTAATTGAGGCCAAACCTCGTCAGCACACTCTACGTTTGCTGCAAGACATAGATTGATTCAATATAGTTGAGAGTCGATTTAATAACCCTTTCAGTAGTTGGAATTTCTGGAAGGGTTTCTTGTTACTGATATTTATTAATTAGGCGATTATAAATTACCAACAAAACTATTACTCCAAGCATGCCATAAGCGGCATGGTATGGGTCGTGATGATTCTGCCAAAGCTCTTGTAGTAGGAGTAGTAAGTTTTTCATAGTTCAATAGAGTCAGCATCAACCATAACCTCTTTATCAAACGATTAATATTTAATTTTTTTATTTAATTTATTTATATTTAGCCCAATGAACAGCATCCATATAATTGCAAAGACTATTGGTAATGTAACGGTAGCAAGTCTCATCATTATTTAAATAGTGTTATTTGCAAAAATAATACCGTTTAAATAAATAGCTAAGGATAGGTATTTACCTAAAATTTGACGTAAGCAATAGGTAAAGCGAGAGAATCTAATAAAGATATCAAAAATCTCTACACAAAAAAAGCTAATTGCTCCCTTATTTTCGATCGACGTCAATCAGCAAAACTATGTCATATTTATGTCATATTAGGTCTTTTTTATCAGGACAAACTACGAACAACTTGAAGGGAAATGATTAGAGCTTATAAACCCAAGTAATAGATATTTTTCTCAGCCTTTCTTTTTTATTTTTAAGAATTTTTCCTGAATGATTACGGACAAATTGTGGACAAACGATGCTTAATTGAAAGGTGTAGTGTTATTAGTAGGGGCTATTAGCAGGATTTCAAAAACTATCCCAGTTAAGGCAATTGGCAAAACCCAAATACCTATAAATCTATGATCAAAAAATCTTAAATGATCTTCACCCCTGAAAACACTTCGTAAAGAAGTAAATAGGGTTTCTGGTTGCTTATAAGATGGCCCATTTTTAGATTGAGAATATGGCTTAATAAAGGCGGAAGAATTAGAAAACTTTACGATTTTTCTTAAAAAATAAATAGGTAAAACCCATATGGCAAAGAATCTTCCACCAAGCCACTGTCTCGCATGAGGCAGAGCATACTCTTTGATAGATTTATTCTCTGGCATTCCAGATTCCAAATTCTTATAAATTTTTTCTAATGTAAATTCATTACTTGATTTATTGATCATTTGATTTTCAGAAAAATTTACTTTGAAAGGTTTTATAAATAAAAATATTCCTAACTACTAAAATAACTAAAACGTAGTTAAGAATATTTTCGTTGGTTAGGTTCATAAAGACGGAATTTATACCGTTGCAGATTCGCCAAATATCTACATATTCTTTATAAATAAAAAACTCTTTTTTAAAAAGTAAATAATATACATAAGAAGGAATAATATTTAATAATTTAGAGTTTTAATTAAGAATTTAATTTAATATTCATGACTAATAAAATATATTTAAACCTCATTTTCTAAGATTGCAAAAAAGAAAATGAGGTCAAAGGGAGGTTCTCATTACGAACCGCTGTGTCAAAGCTAGCGGTGAGTAGATTGCCCTAATATCTACTCATATATTTATATAATGAGTTTTAAAATTCAGGAAGATTAATTTTATACAAATAACTGTTTAATATTTTATGTGATTATTTCTTAGGAAAAGTTAATTAATGTACTTACTATAGTTATTGAAAGATATAAAAATGCATAAAGAGAAACTGCAAAAAATAAATACTGTTCTATTGGAATCATGACAAGGTTTTGATATAAGGGTAAGAATAATTTGACTAATTTTTTGTTAAAAAGATATTCCGTAAAATATAACTTTGTTCTATTGATTCATTTTTAAGATAAATATTTTTTGGCAAATTATTATTCGTAGAATTAAAAGCACCCCATTTTTTTAGCAAAAATAAGGTATAAAAAAATGCGATTAAGAATGGTGCTCCCACAATTAAAAATCTAATGTCCATCAAAATTCCCTATTAATAAGATTTAAACTGCATTGCCAATATTGCTCCAAGAAAAAAAACGGTTGGAATCCCTAGGGCATTAACTGCTGCGGTTCTAACAGTAAATACTGGATAACCTTCTGCTGGTCTGCCACTATCTGGAATTAATGCTGAATCTTCCCATACTTGATAATTTTTAAAAGGAGCTACTCCTTTCTTTGGTAATCCTAGTGGCGTTAATCTAAATACATCCCACCTACCTAACCAAAAGACTGTAAATATCCATGAGAATATTATTGGTGCAATAACAAGTAAAATCCTGAAATCCATTTCTTAAAAGTAATAATAAATTTGATTATTATTTTGTCTTTTTTAGTTAAATAAATGATTTGATCATTAACTTATATTTAAAGAAAAACCCTTAATAACATTTCCTCTAATCATTAGTAACATCATGAAATGATTAATTGATTTACTTAAAGTATATTTTTTTGGGTTGCGATATTTAGATATTTTATTTGATGTAGATTTTAATTAATTAAAAAACAGATATGGAAACTTTTAGATTCTTACTTTTTGGTTTTGCAGGAGTTACTGTAGTTTTTTGGGTGGCAATAATAGCTTTATGGCATGCATACATGTTTCCAAGATTTTTCAATGAAGATAAAGGTTTAAATTCTGTTATCAATCAAGAAATAAAAGTTTCAACAAATCCAATTTTAGGCAGTTTGGTTAACAGCAACAATTTCAGAAATAGACATAAATATTCAATGAAAAATTTGGTTATCGCGGATTTCTCATCTGCAAGTAATAATTTCAAATTAAATAAACTCTACACAACAGTAATGATTGGAGTTACTTTTGCAAGTTTTATTTTTCTTACTTATGGATTAAGAAGTTCAATAACAACGTTAAGTTAAATGGAATCTATATATATGTAATTGTTTTTATTACTTGCTTTGTTTATTTAATTTTTGACTTATTAAAAATATAAACATTAAATAGATTGCTAATGTTTTTTGCCAGCTAATAAAATTTTTCTTCTTATATAAAAGAACACTAATGTAGTTATTATCATTACAGGTGGATGAAATGATATTGAATTTAGATATTCAAAGTAATTAAATGATTCCAAGATTTTTGCTAGTAATTTCCTTAAACTTTATTTCATCTCTCAAATTTTTATTGATTTAAATAGATCAATATCTTGTATAAAATGATAGTTAAATTTTTCTTAACTAATATTTATTGAGAGATACTCAAGATAAAAAATAACAATAATTATTGAATAACTTATCAATTTTGTGCGAACTATTTAGTGCAGAATGCTAATACTTAAAAAATAAGAGGGCATTTGTTTGCCCTCTTCGAGTCTTATACACCTCACTGTCCACAAAGTCGATGAAGTGCTTTTGACCCCTGAATAATTTCTACTCCTATTGAATGTTTAAAGATAGTCGTGACAACCACAAAGCACTAATACTCGGGTAATAATACTCTATTAATTTCAAGTTAAAAGGAGGATAATTAAGAAGTAGAGATAAAGGAGGTTTTATGAAACTCGGCAATCCCTTCACAGCTCTTAGAAATGCAACTTCAGATATATGGAGAATGCATGATTTCAATTATCAATTACCCAAAAAAGAATTAAAAAACTATTGGGATCAAGAATGTGTAGCGCATCCAGCTAATAGTCATTGCAAACTTTATTGTGATTAATATCCTTTCTATTTTAAGTATTCTTACCCTTGATTTTTATATTCAATCCGTATTAAAGCTTAGTTATTAAAAAAGGAGGAAAAGTAGATGACTAATTTAAGTTTAGAGATTCTTTTTTGGACAATCTTAATTGCATATCTTGGATTAAGGTTGAATCAAACTTGGAATGGCTACAAACAACAATATTAATAGGAGGACAAAATGAGACTACAAACGCAATTCACTGTTCCTAAAAAAGATTTGAGAGATCTTGCTTACGTAAGGAAAATGCAAACTTCAGAAAAAACTCTAAAACTAAGTTGTATAGATTATCCATCTGAGGAAGATTGTTTAGTTTGTTGCAATTAAGTATCAATAAATAATTATTTTTTGCTAATAAATTCTAATCGTATTTGTTAATCCACTAGCAGAGAGGTTGAATTATGAAATTAAAATTTTGCCCTGCAACTATTTTTAGAGAAACTCCCAAAGTAACTTTTTTTGATGCAGGCATAGAGTCAACTAATGGTTGTGATGTAGTTATGCATTCTGGAGAGGCTATATCCCCTCCAGATCAATTGGAGTATGAACAGTACTACGTGCACAATCACCAAATTGATCACAATTTAGTTATTACTGGAGAGCGGAAATTTATTTTGATAAATCCAACTTGGGACGAGCCACATCATGTGATTTATCTAAAAAGATCTATGGGAGCACTTGAAATTCCTATTGGAACTTATCACAGGTCAATCTCTGGGAAAGAAGGGAGCATTGTTTTAAATCAACCTATCAGAGATAAATTTTTTGATCAAAAAAAAGAATTTGTTCCTCAAAAACTAAACAAATTAAGCCTAATTAATGCCAGAAAAAGTCCACCCGTTTATTGGATTTGGGAAAATGATCAAATCAAAAGATTAATGTTTAATCCTTTAGTAAAAAAAACTACAAATTCAAATTGATATTAAAACTACAACTCACTTCAAACTCAATTAAAGAGGACCTTAATCATGAAAAAAAGAGTTATTATTCTTGATACAAATGTTTTATTACATGATCCCGAGTCACCTCTTCATTTTGCCAATGAAAATGTTGTGATTCCAATTCAGGTAGTCGAAGAGGTTGATAGATTCAAACGCGATCCTGGAGAGAAAGGTCGCAATGCCAGAAGAGTTTCTAGATTATTAGATAATCTCCGAGAAAAAGGTAATCTATCTTCAGGTGTAAAAATCAATAATAAGTTTGAAGGGACCATAAAAGTTGCATTTTGCAGAAAAGAGACCACTGATAGATTGCCCTCAGAACTTAGTGACAGTAGTGGAGATAATAAAATTTTAGCTGTCGCTCTTGAAGAAAAAAATACCAAAATCTTATCAGACTTTCCAGAAGTAGTAGTTATTTCAAAAGATACAAATTTGCGAATCAAAGCGGATGCAGTTGGTCTTAAAGCTGAAGATTACAGTAAAGATAAGGTCTCGTTAGATAATTTAGAAAAAGGCTTTAGAGAAATAAGTTCCAATTCAGATGAGATAAATAAGGTTCAAAAAGATGGTTTTATTTATTTAAGAGATATTAAATCAAAATTTGAACCATCTTTAGTAAGTAATGAGGGTGTAATCTTAAAAGATAATTTAAAAGAAAATCATACTTATTTAACTAGATATTATCAATCTGAGAAAAAGTTAGTAGGTCTAAATTATTTAAGAAGATCAAATTTAGGTAAAGTAAAGCCTAAGAATCTTGAACAAAGTTTTGCTTTGGATTTGCTACTAGACCCAAAAGTTCAATTAGTAAGTCTTATCGGGAAAGCAGGAACAGGAAAAACTTTACTTGCTTTGGCAGTTGGACTACATCAAGTTGCTGATGAAAATATATACGAAAGATTATTAGTATCTAGACCTCCAATACCTTTAGGAAAAGAATTAGGCTATCTTCCAGGCAGTCTTGATGAGAAATTAGCTCCTTGGATGAAACCAATCATTGATAATTTAGACTTTTTAACAAGTCCAAAATCGAATAAAAATGGAGAGAAAATTGATCGTAAAGAAAGAGATATAAACTCTAAAAACTCATGGGAAGATTTAAGAGGAATTGGTCTACTGGAAGTAGAAGCAATTAATTACATTAGAGGAAGATCCATTCCAAATCAATTCATTCTTATTGATGAGGCCCAAAACTTAACACCTCTAGAAGTAAAAACCATCGTTACAAGAGCAGGAGAAGGAACAAAGATTGTTTTTACTGGAGATCCAAATCAAATAGATCATCCATATCTTGATTCTGATAGTAACGGATTGACTTGGTTAGCTAAAAAATTGCATGGTCAGAAAATAATTGGACACATAACTTTATCTCAAGGAGAGAGAAGTGATTTAGCAGAATTAGCAGCTGATCTTTTGTAGGAAAAGCTTTAAAATTTTTATACACAAATTAACAAAATGGAGAACAATATGAATGACAAATTTAAATTTGATTTTGAACAAGAGAGAAGCAATGAGGTTGAATTAGTTGCAAGTAATTTAGAAGCAATTTTAAAATCTAGTACTTATAAACTTGCTCACGAAGATATTGAATTATTGAATACTGATGAAATGCGAGGGGTGAGGATGCTCCTCGAAATTACAAAGCCTGAACAAGTTATTGAAAAAGAAAATATAATTTCAACTGTTATTGTTTTTGGAGGAGTTCACATATCAGAAGAAATTGCATCAAAAAGAAGGTTAGATGATGCAGAAAAACTTCTTTCTAGTAATCCTAAATCTAAATCTTTAAAGATAAATTTCGAGAGATTAAAAAATTTGTACTCACTTTCACATTATTATTCTGCAGCAAGAGAATTATCTAAATTAATCTCGCTGGATAGCAAAACAAAAAATCCTTATTCTCATGTAATAGTTACTGGTGGTGGACCCGGGATTATGGAAGCAGCTAATAGAGGAGCGTTTGATGCTGGATGTAAATCGATTGGATTAAATATAAGCTTGCCTAATGAGCAGCACCCTAATTCTTTTATTACACCTGGACTGTGTTTTAAGTTTAATTATTTCGCAATGAGGAAATTTCATTTTGTTATGAGATCTGCTGCTGCTGTTTTTTTCCCTGGAGGATTTGGAACTTTAGATGAATTATTCGAATTATTAACATTAAGACAGACTGGGATGAAAAAGGATATTCCAATAATTTTATTTGGAAGAAGCTACTGGGAAAAGGTAATTAATTTTCAATTCCTATCTGATATGGGTTTGATTGGAGAGAATGATTTGTCTATTTTTCAGTACGCGGACACAGCAAATGAGGCTTGGAATTTAATAAAAAATTTTACTTATACCAATTAAAAAATTTTAATCCACATATATTATCAACTTTTTATTCTCATAATTCATCAAACATCAAAAGTATTAATACCCTATCCAATGCAACTTTAATAGTTCTTAAATCATCTCTATTTTCTCTATCCGCGATATTATGAATATTAATTTTAAAACTCTCTGCTACTATCGGATAGCTGAATAGGCTATAGATAATGCAACATTATTTCCATTGCTGGATCTATTTAACTTTATTTAGATTTAAAGTCATAACCTTTAAGTTCGAAAAATAATTATATTCTAATTAAACCAATAATTCTAGAATTTAGCCTATGCAAGAAACTTACCAAAAAAAAATATTTTTAAGAACCATACTGCTAATTTTAGGATCAATTTCTTTCAGTCAGCAAATCCTCGCACTTCCATATAAATTTACTTGTAAGGTTGAAGGTACATATGTTGTTAATAATAGAACAACTGCGGACTCAAAAGGAAAAAAAATTTATCCTACTAAATTAGCTGAAAATAAATCCGAAAAACTTTCTGAAGATTTCAATGTTATTGTTGATATCGATCAAGGGAAAGGGACCATTAATGGTTCAAAGGCAAAAATAATTTCAAGTAGGATAGATGCATTAAAAGAAAAAGGACCAATAGTTAGCCCAGTTGTTCTTTATTCTTCTGGACAGAATTTATGGAAATCAGAGGGACCTATTAACTCTGTTTTTAATTCTGGGATATTAAAAAAAAAAGAAGCTAAGATTTATAAAAAGTATTTAATACTAGATAAGGGAGAATCCTCACTTTCAAAATTCACTTTAATAAATACTTATGAAAATACAAAAAAAGAACTCAAAATCTATTCCGATACAAGAAAGCTTGATTTTGAAAAAGATATCTCACAAGAAATATCTTATGGTTCTTGCAAATATTGATCTTGGCATAAGGAGATTCTTGAGTAGAACTAAAGAACTCGCAATCAAATATTAAAAATCAGATAGTAGCAACACTAATAAAAAAACCTTTTTAGGATAATAGAAATTCATATTTCTAAAAAAATGATTAATTTTAAAGATAATTTTTCAAGCCAAAGCTTTTACCCAGATAGTAATTATTATCTTGATCAGGCAAATACTCCTAAAGAGAAACCAGATTTAGAAGATCAAATATCAAAAATAGGGGGCAATTTTGAATGGCCAAATAGCTATTGGTTTATTGCAGAAAGAACTAATGGCAGGCTTGCAATGATTGGATTTATGGCTGTAATTATTAACTATACTTTATTTGGTTGGATAGCATATCCAATTCTTTAAATGAGTAATTCAAATTTTTATAAAAATGGAGTTGATAGTTATTGAGTTCATTGGCTTCAATATGCTTCATTTGTTGTAACTGCATTTGCTATTTATATCGGTTGGGCATTTTTCAATGATGCAAATTTTCATCATTTTGCTTTGAAAATATTTATGTTCTGGACCTGCAATGGATATAACCAATTAAGTTATTGCGTTATGCATTGGAATGTTGATTTTTATCCCTAATAATAACTTCTAAACATAGAATTCTCACTGGACATTTATACTTGCAGGTTTTTTAATTGTTTGTGGTATTTTAATAAAAATTGTTCATCACTAAGTAAATTTCTGGAGAAAAAAATCTTCTTTGTTGGAGCATCATCTCAAGTATGGATAGTAAAAAGATTCCTTTTCTGTAGTTTTATTTTGAGAACCATTTTCAGTCTTTTTATTCATTCTCCACTCACCTGACCAACTACCTCCTCCTGAGTAAAAGTATGTACCTTGACCATGTCTTTGTGAGTTTTTAAATTGTCCAACATACTTATCTCCATTAGCCCAGTAATAAGTTCCCTGTCCCTCTCTTTCACCATTTATCCATTCTCCAACATACTTATCTCGACTATCCCAGTTAATAGTTCCAAAGCCATGCTCTTTTCCGTTTGATATTTCTCCAACATAATACGCATTAGTATATCTCAATTCACCAAAACAATTATACTTTCGGGAAGAATTACATCTAGGCAAAGTAACTATTTTAGTACTTAATTCTGCACAGCCTTTATTGTCTCCAGTAACAATACAACCTTCA
Organism: Prochlorococcus marinus CUG1433; assembly: GCA_017644425.1. Lineage (NCBI taxonomy): Bacteria > Bacillati > Cyanobacteriota > Cyanophyceae > Synechococcales > Prochlorococcaceae > Prochlorococcus > Prochlorococcus marinus. Next base: position 1,544,146 of record JAEPLN010000001.1, on the reverse strand, counting down.
TTAATTCTTGGATCTATATTTGCATTAACTGCAATAGGTACAGCTGTGGTTGCAAATAATGGGAGTAGAAAGCGTTTCATTAATTTACGACATGTAAAAGAAGCTACATTTCGTTCAAATTATAAAATTCAAAGGAATTTCATATTCTGAATTTGAAATTTATTATATTAAATCAAAACTAAAATTCTGACTTGCTATTAAAACCAAATTGTTTTTCATCTTAAAACTTTAGCTAATTGAAGTCCTTTGATATAAATTTTGAATATTCAATCAAATAAATCAGTTCTTCTCCATCCCTGAGAAAGTAATCTTTCATAAATTTCTCTGGCCAATTCTATATCTACTGAAACCGTTGTTTCTATTACAGGTGGTTCTTCCCCTAAAGAACCAACTATCTTTCCTGAGTCAATAAAGATATACTCGAAAACTTCATCAATATTTCTATCATTTTTTATAAATCTTTTAATCTCTGATCGATTTGAATTAATCAAATAAAAAAACTTCGCCATTAATTTAACGGTGCTAGTAGGTATTTAATTTTCTTAAAAAAAACTCCTCAAAACAATATCTAAATCTTTTTAGTTGTATTAACTGAACACTTAATATTACGATAATCCTAACTAAAACCGTAAAGTTCATAATTATTAGAAATAGCTATTTTTAACCATACTTTACATAAATACTTCCGCTATGCATTGTTCAAGTAAAAAAACCACTTAAGAAGTTAAAGTAAATATAGTTGATATTAGGATTTATTTTTGCATTAATTACATCAATAAATAGAGTTTTACTTCCTTCAATCTTAGAACGAATCCAAATCCAAAAGGTTACATCACATTAACTCCATAAAGATTTTTTTTGAAATTAAGCATCATAAATATGGTCTTAATTTAGTCAAATGTCTTTGAAGAGTCTTCGAGCAACTCATTTAATTTTAAGAGTTCTTCTTCAGTCAATTCGCGATATTTTCCTATTGGCATGTCTAACTTAATATTCATAATTCTTATACGCTTTAAAGATTTGACTCTATAGCCTAAGGTCTCACACATTCTTCTAATCTGACGATTAAGTCCTTGAGTGAGGATGATTTTGAACTCTTTTGGCCCCAATTGTTTTACGAAACAACTACTAGTTATGGTATTTAATATTTCAACTCCATTACTCATTTTTTGAATAAAATCTTTATTAATAGGCAGATTAACCCTTACGATATACTCTTTTTCATGCTTATTTCTTGCTCTGAGTATTTTATTTACGATATCTCCATCGTTTGTTAAAAAAATTAATCCTTCGCTGAGTTTATCTAATCTTCCAATAGGAAAGATTCTTGAAGGATAATTAATGAAATCTACTATATTTGAGGGTTCTTGTTTTCTATTGGTTGTACAAACAATTCCCACAGGCTTATTAAAGGCTAAATATATATTTTTTTGTTTTTTTGATTTTTTGATTTTTATTCCTTTAACCTCTACTTGATCTTCATCTTTTACTTTGGTCCCAATTTGAGGGATCTTACCATTAATAGTTACTTTACCTTCTTCAATTAATCTATCTGCTTCTCTTCTAGAGCAGTAACCGACTTCGCTTAAAAATTTATTTATCCTGGTAGTCATTTTGGATATTTGTTTTTTTAATCTGCCCTAAAATTAATTTTATTTCCACTTAATTTTAGATTAACTGTCAATCAATAATACTTCATCCCTTTAAAGTCAGTAAGTTTAAATTTCGAATCCTCTCGTCCCAATAAGTTAAAGCTAAGTTTTTAAATGTTTCCTTTAATTTTTGGTTCAAATCTGCCAACAAAATTCTGAACCAAATAGTCTTTTTGGGAATTTTAACTAAAATTAGACTAATAATATATATCTTGTGAGAAGATTTTTATTCATATTAATTCTAACTTGTGGATATTCTCCCTCCGCTTTTGCTCATCATGGACCATTTAGCATAGAGAAAGAATCAAACATACATGAATTACATCTAGGCATAACAGAGACTACTAATCCAACAGGAGAACCTAAACGTTTCGGAATAAGAGCTTGCAGTACAGAAGAATTAGATTTTGTAAATCCATGGCGTTCTGCTCAGAAAGGTACTATTCCATTCAAAGTTAAAACTGAAGACATTGTTGCTTTCGGTTTAGCAGGGACAATAAATTCTGGATTTAATACAGGAAATGCTGCTGCTGGAGCTATAAATGTAATCACCAACCCTATATCACTACCATTATCAATTCTCTCAAAAGGCGGAGGTAGCACTTTCCAATATTCAATCCTTACTATGAATAAAGAGAATGGAAGAATTGCTCAAAGAGGTATTACTTTATATAGTCAAAAAGATGTTAATTATTTAAATGATTTTTTGAAAACATCAACAGGATATAATCAAGGGGAACAATTAACCTATAAAGAATTAGAGAAAAAATATCTTTTACTTAAACAAAAAAAAGAATCGACAGTAATTAATTGCGGATATATGGAAAAATATGGAAAAACAAGACCTCAAAAGAAGGTCAAGTCATCAACAAAAACATCCATAAAAATTAACTGCAATTCACCAGTTTGGAAAAATCGTCCACAATGCAATTAGTTCAACCAGAATGATACTATAGATTACTTAATTACAGAAAAAGTTTATTAATGACTGAAAAAAAGAATCTCTCTTCAGCTTTAGCCAAAAGGGATAAGAAAGAGAAATATATTATTTATTTTGTAGGTGCTTCAGTATTACTATTTATTCTTGTGGGACTTAAAGAAATTAGCCAGTCAAATCCTTATTTATCTGCTCCCGCTTGGTTTAGTTTTTTATGCGCTATTTTTACGCTTTGGAGATTTTGCAAAAAACAAACAGAAAATCCATTCGCATCTATTTTTAAAACTTTGAAAGATGATTATGTCTTTGACAAATACATAACACTTCAACTCTTCAATATTTTCTATGCGGTTGGCCAAGGTCTTGGAATAGGAGCTGCATTTGGATTTTTTGTAGATTGGATTCATGCATTGATTTCAAATTCATACTTGAAAGGTTTTTACTTATCTGGTTTTATAATTAGTCTTCTTTCTGTTGTAATCTTAAGGGTAACAATCGAAGTTTATTCAATAATTTATAAAGCAGCTATAGAGTTTAGAGACTATATGAAAGAAAAAAAATAGCGGCCCTTTAGTTAAGCAATAGGTTGTTGATTAGCGATTAATTTTATAACTATGCCGCAAATTATTATTTTTAGAAAATGATACTCAAATTAATACAAGTTTTAGCGAAGTAAATTAATTCTCATAAGGATAAATAATTATTAACACTTTAGACGTCAATATTTAATTCAATTAAGATTTAAAAATAATTTCATCTCTTTAATGAGAAAAAACTCTGCCTTCCTTACTTTAATCCTTTTATTTGCTTCAGTATTTGATATATCAGCTGCTTATGCAGGTGCTTACCAATCAACATGTCCAGCAAAGAAGTTTGCAAAAATAGAAGCTGATATCAGGAAGAATTTCAAGCCAAGAAGAAATCTTAAAAAGAATGGTCCGCCCGATACTGTTGAAAGAAGAATTGAAAAAGCTTTTAAGGAATGCAGAGTTCCAATTCAAATAACAGGTGAAGAAATAATTTCTCCTGACGTATCCATACCAGTTACTAGAGTTACTTCTTGGATAAAAAGTGGCTATTCAAACAGAAGAGTAAATACTGGTGTAACAACAACAATAATTTTTGGGCCTATTGGAGCCTTGGGCTTTCTTGGGAAGAAACATAGGTACAGTTTTATAGTTAAAGGTTTTGATGCAGATGGTAAACAAGCTACAATTCAAATCGATCTTTTTAAAAAGCCAGACATAGAGAGGTTAACTCAAGAATTGCTTTTAGTTACTGATCTCACTATGGGAGAAAAAAGAAGTATTGATAAAATAAGAAAGATAGAAAGTGAAGGTTTTGATTCTTCATTAAAAGAAGAAGAAGAAGAAATAAGAATGGAACCTTTAAGGAAGTCAGATGAAATGCGTTTAGAGTTAGAAAAGAAGCAAAATTACATGCCTTAATAGTTCGAACATGATAAAAAGTACCAAACACATTCTCTTACAAAAAAATTTTCACAAAATATTTGATACATAAAACACATAATATTGTTCTAGTAATATATGTCTCGTCACATTTTATATTCGCCTAATTAAATATTAATATTTCTCTCAAGAAAGCCCAAGGCTCCTCTAGACCCAAATATTATTTTTGTTCCAATTGAAGAAATTTCATTACCCAGTAATATTTATATTTTGATTTAGACTTTATATTTTAATTAATCAAAATTTTATGTATGATTTATAACCTAATGACAAGAGGAGGATTCTTAATCAGCAAATGAAATTAATATTAAGGTCAATTTTCTATATGCCGGGAGTAATTATTCATGAATTTTCACATCATTTGTTTTGTATTATTTTCAAGGCAAAGGTTATAGATGTTTGCTACTACAATTTCAAAGATTCATCAGGATATGTACTTCATAATAGACCTAAACATTTGTATCAGGATATTTTAATTTCAACCGCTCCATTTTTTTTAAATTCGTTTTTGGGAGGATTAGTAGCTTACCCAACGATCATAAATAAACTATCAACAACTGGATTAGCAAACTTGAATTGGCATGATTTTTTAAGAATAATTATTTCTATTTCAATTGGAATGAATGCCATACCAAGTAAGGGAGATGGATTAAGTGTTTGGAATTCTGTGGGGGATAGCGATATGAATTTTTTTCTAAAAATATTTGCTCAACTTATAATAGCGCCTTTGGTTTTCATCATTTACTTACTAAATTTTGGTTCTTCATACTTAAAAATTGACTTACTATATGGAGTTTCTATTTGTTTAATAGGTCCCAAATTTTTGAATTTTATTTATTTAAGCTTTGTTCAAGATTTCATAAATGGTTTTCAAAATCTCAAGTTTTAAAATGTTTTTGCATATATAGGATTATTTACCAAGAATCATTTTGTATTATTTTAATGATTCTGCATTATCTCTCTAACAAATGAGGATCAAAAGTTTCTGTAAATTCATAAAAAATTTTTGATATTATATCTTTTTCAAGATTTAATTGTTGATCCTTTATCCGTATATTACTGTACCTCAAACCGTACATTCTTATAAATCAAAATATTGTTGCGCCTAGCTAGAACATATTTAGTTAAGAAACTATTTGAATGCCTTCAACACCAATTCAATCTTGTAATAAATTTGTTTTGAGTTACAAAGATTCATTTAACAAAACTCATCAAGTCGGTTTCTACGCTATCAATGCGCATGATTGTCTAATTCTTGCTAGAGAATTCGACTCTTACATTCATGACCATCCAGATTCTGTAATCAGAATTCAACAAAAATTTTGAGGTAATTAATCATGAATTTTAAAATATCGCAATTTGCAATCCAAGATAAAAATTCAACAGATCTTGAAAATGAAAAAGACTTTCCAACACTTGCGGATTTAATGAGAGAACAGCAAATTTCAAGTAATGAAGCTAATACAGTTCACCATAGAAGAGACTTAGATTCTCTTGGTTAGATTTAAATATATAGTTTTTCATTCATAAGGTTATATTTTCTTCCTTAAGTTTTTTTTTAAGCTCTATTGGCATATAAGCGACGTCTTTCTTAATTGCATCAATTGCATCTTTATACTTTTTAGGTTCAGCTAAAAGGATTTTTATTAAATTGTATTGACTTTCAATTTCTTGAGAAGAGAATTTTTCCATAAAAAAATAAGTCTAGTCAGTCTGTATTAGAACGAAAGTTAATCATTAAAAAATTCACCACTAATCGGAGGCTACCGCAATTTCTTTGTGGACAGAGAGAAATTCATGATCTGTTAAAACTGGTGTTACTTCAATTTCTACTCCAAAATTATCCACCCAGATATTACTCCATTTCCAAATGTTCTGATGGTTTGAAGATTCAACAATTGCCCAACCATTAGCTCCCTCAGGATTTACTACTCGATTAACAACTTTAAACCCATCAAATTCATCACCTTCGCATCCTCCTTCTACAAAACCGGCGAAAGCTTCAGCACCTTGCATATGACTTTCTTGATCTGGGAATTGCCAGTGAACTATGTATGTTTGCATTAACAAAATAACTTTTATTTAATTATTAATTATCGAATTGAAAAATTAAATAAAAAGTCTTTAAACACTAATTAACAAGTTAATAAGCCTGAATAAAGAAAATAACCAAAAAAAAAGACTCTTACGAGCCTGGGTGATGGGGACTCCTATAATGACAAATTTAATAAAAACAAACAACCCCATCAATAGGTAATATTTATTACTTACAAACACCATATGTAGTGCTAGGATTTGAAAAAGGCTGGGTGATGGGGATTATCCCGCTTTTTTAATTTAATTGGGGCGAAGCTAACGCCCTTTTTTTTATATAATTCTTTAATAAAAAAAGAAAGATCATTGAGAGAGTCGATTGCTCAGTAACATATTATTTAAAACATTTTGCACCTAACAATAGTGCTTACACCTTAAATTTCCATCAGCAAATACTATAGATAATTGTTAGATTGAATTTATGATATTTCCACCTTCTCAAGTTGTTTTTTGTCTATTGTTATTATCAATAGCAGTAGTTCTTATTTGGGATATTAGATACAGTCCTTTTGGAGAAGACGAAGACGGAATTTAATACTTAACTAGGAAGCTGATTTGTAGGAGGTGCATGAAATTGCCTTTTCTTTCTTTTGAATCTTTTGTAAGCGATTAAAAAGCCTAATACTAATAATGGAATAGCTATTGAATTAATCATTTTAAATACTTATATATACATACATATAGAAACAAATTTATCTTAAATATCAATATTCAAATTCAATTTCCTAAAATAAAACTATCTCCTCCATCTTAATTTTTAGTTTGAATAATGAGTAGGCAAAACTTTCACTCCATAACAAACTAAACAGCAAATAATTATAAATATGCCGCTTTAATAACTCACTTTTTCTTATTTCTCATTTGATATTGCAGAACAGCTTTTAGGTGTTGTACTTCTTTTTCTAAAGTCTCAATTCTTCTTTCTAGTTCTTCATTAGTTGCCATATTTTTGAGAGATAAATTCCTTGATATTTATACTATTAAAAAAAGTGACTTGTAACCCATGGGAAACGTCAAATAAGTATTAGAGCCTATTGATGAGCATAATTTCTCTAGATAAATTATGCAGAGTATAAATTGAGGGGGAATTTATGAGTGGAGATTATGAGACACTAGAAATCAATCAACCTAAAATTAGATATTTTCAGAAAAGATCAGAAAATAATACAGAATGGTTAGATGAATTAATCAACCAAATTGAAGATATGAAAAACAATATATCCAAATCTACATAATGAAAGAAAAAGAGTTGAAGGAATTAGAGAAATTTGTAAAAGAAAATGGTTACAATGACGAGCTTAAAGATATATATACTTAAAGGAAGTTATAGACAAAAATAAAGAATCCGAATGAAATCAAATTTTCGACCAAATATTCGACTGGCTATAAACATTCTTTTAGTTATTGGTACTTTTGCTATTGCTTTAAAGATTGCTCCAATAGCAGAGGTATATCAGGAAAAAAATCTATGTATTAAATATTTAAAACATCAAGTAGCTCGAGACAAACTTATCAAAAGACTAAAAATAGTTAAACAAGCAAATCCATCTAGTATTTGTGAATCTATCCTTAAAAGTTAAAAATGAAGATTAAGTCATTTACACCCTTAATTGCAGTCTTTGGTACTTCATTCCTGATAACCATTACATTGCTTAAAAGTTTCCAAATTTTTATGGGTATATCAATTTGTCTTTTAGCAATGCTTAAGCTTATGGATATTGAAGCTTTTGGAACAAGTTATAAGAAATATGATTTAATATCTTCTCAATTTGATAGCTGGATATATATTTATCCTTTTTTTGAATTAATAATTGGGATAAGTTTTCTGAATTCTTCTCCACCTTCTCCAATTATTTTTATTGCTCTAGTTTTAGGAATTTCTGGAATGATTTCAGTATTTAAGGCCGTTTATTTGGATAAATTAAAATTAAATTGTGCATGTATCGGTGGATATGCAAAAACTCCTTTGGGAATTATTAGTTTTATCGAAAATCTTTTAATGACAATTATGAGTGTCTTGATTTTGATTAAATAGCAATTTTATAAATTTTCATTTATGGTTGATTTAAATATTAATTTTAATCATCTTAATTAGTATGGCATTTGATAAAGTATTTATTAAAAGAAAATTTTTAAACTATCTAATTTTTTCTGGAATTCTTTTTGCAAATACAATTAACGTTGATAGGATTAGTGCAGCTACTCAAGAAAATATAGATATCCCAAAAGTTGTTTCTTACAGATCAGCATCATGTGGTTGTTGCAAAAAATGGGTCAATCATTTAAGAGATAATGGATTAAAAGTTATTGATAATATCCTTGAAGATGTCTCAGTAATAAAAAACCAGTATCAAATTCCCAATAATTTGAGATCATGTCACTCTGCTGAAATAGCTAACTATACGATTGAAGGACATGTCCCGATTGAATCAATCAACAAACTTTTTAGAGAAAAACCAAATATCAATGGGATAGCTGTACCTGGCATGCCATTTGGCTCTCCTGGAATGGAAATGCATTCTCATGACTCACACTCTCATGATTATGAGAACTACAAAGTAGTTTCATTTAGTAAAACTGGCAAAACAAAAATATTTGATAAAATCTCTCCTTAATACAAATATTAAATTTGAAATAATGCATATTATTCTTAGAAATTTTAAATTTTTTATTTTTTTATTTTTCTTATCTCTAAATTTCAATATTTATTCTCATGCGCATATGAGGGGTACATTTCTCTCTGAAGAGGACGCTGAAAAAAGATCTTTAGAACTTGGTTGTGAAGGAATACATAAGAACCAAGATAAATGGATGCCATGCAAAAACGAAAAAGAATTACATATTTATTTGAGGAGATAGATGGAAAGATTAAAAACAAATAAAAGAAAAATTCACAGAAAAATTACTGCAATTTCAGCAATCCCTTTACTAATTACTATTTTATCTGGAACTATTTATAGTATTCTTCAACCATTAGGAGTAGATGTTTTTTGGTTAATCAAATGGCATACAGGTAATTTTGGCATTATCAATTTGCAACCTTTTTACTCGATATTTCTTGGTATAGCATCAATAATCTCTATTATTTCCGGCCTAAGACTATTACAAAAAAAAGCTTAAATACATTATAAGCTAAATCAAAAATCTAATTAATTAATTAATACTATTTGCTCCACCACTGACTAAGAAAATTATAGCTCCAAGTGCCATAGTAGCTACTCCCATGTAGGGATATTTTTTAATTCTAGATTTAGTAATTGGAAGCCACGAAAAATATCTATCAGATTTGTTTGTTTCAAATTGTTTTTGTCTAGGCGGTAAACCTAATTTTTCTCTTCTTTTAGCCTCGCCCATAATTTTGTGTTTGTTTATGTATCAATAATAAAAATTATGTTCTAATCCTGCGAGTTAATTTTTTTTTTAATTAGTTCTTTATGTGAGGATAAATTATTTAAAATTTATTTAGCCTTCTTTAAATACAAATTCTTTGTATTTGCCTGATCTGATGTAAATAACAAAATTAATATAGTTCCCACCAGAAATGAAAAAATCATTGTTAAACCAACAACTTCAACCATCTCACTAGGCAGATAATTTAGAAACATAATGCATAGATCTCTTAATTTAAACTTAGCAATTGTATTTTTTATGTAAAGTAAGTATTACTCCTTAAATTTGGAAAAGAACTTTGTGAGAGTTTTTAATCTTTATTTATTTTTTTGGGATAAATATAGTCCTAGTTCATCACAATTTTCTTACTTAGCTATTCCTATTTTCTTAAGCAATTTTAGGTAAGGTAAGGCCCAACTACCAAAGGTAAAAGAGATTATCGTATTTTTTGGAGTTGGGAATAATGTTTTAGAACGAATAGAGGCTAATTTAGAAAATTTCTTAATAGTCTCCACTTCTAGATTATCCATATACAAATTTTTTTGAACACTTCGATCTTTCTTACTTGGTAAATAATTTTCTATAAACCACAAGAATTGATCTAAGCTTGATTTATTTGATGAGTTATTAAATTGTTTATATTTTTTTTTAAACATCTTTATTTAACTCTTAATTACTGAATTAAATTTGCCATTTATATAATTTAAATCAATAGTAAAATCAGCAAAATTATGTTCTTTTAATAATACAGAAAAAGAAAATAAAATTTTTTAAACAGATTTTTTTATATATTCCGAAAAAAAGAGGGATTTATCCCTCTTTTTTAATCAGTTACAAAAAAAAATTTAATTTTTTGAATCTTTCAATTTAATTTCCTTTTGAGTTTGCCTGATTCTTTCTTCGAAGACGGATCTTCTGTATGGAGTAACTTCTCCACTTTTTGTAGCCAAAAGCTGGGCTTCATATAGCCTATTAGCTCTTTTGATTTTTTCTCTTATTTGTAAGAGGTTATTCATGGTTTTTTGCAGTTAATGAGAATCCCGTTCCTTACTCCCATTTCATGCGTCCAGAGATATAAACTTGGATGAACGTTAGTGAACGATAACATCTTTAAAATAATTCTGCGAGAGTAATTTTTACTAAATTTTTTCTCAAAAAAATAAATATTGAATAGATAGTATAAATAAGGTTTTAATATCTCCTAAATCAGGATAAGAAAATTGTTTGCGACCCATCATTATTATCCTGAATCACTATTTTTTTATTTGGAAAAATATCTGATAATATTCTTTTCAAATTTGAATTATCTGAAGGGATTATATTACTCATATTTTTTGAATTAATTTTCCAATTTTCATCTACAAATAGTTCTTTATCATCACCTTTTTTGTTCTCGAGTGATGTTTTATGCAGAATCTTAAGTAACAGTTCTGAATCATAATCTTTAAATTCTTCAGTGCTCTCTTTTAAATTTTGAATCATTATTTAGAAATCAAATATTTCTAAATTTTGCTTGAGAAATTTGCAGAATACAAGGTATTAATTACCTAAAAATTTCTTTCAAAACAAAAAATTCGTATGTAATTAAAATATTTTTCTCTAGAAAATTTAATTCCTAAATAGCTAAAGAATGATATTTAAAAAGATTAAATAATCATTTACACCATTTATTTACTTGTTAAGTTGTAATTAAGGGATTCTGAAGAAATGCCAAGAGTAATTAACAAAAAAATTAGACTTTTAAGATGGTTAAACTCAGGCATGATCCTACCATTTATAATTATGGCTACATCCTCATCAATCATTCTTTATGGTCTTTTATTTATCCTAATAAAATAGTTTTCTAATTTAAGCAGCTAAGTTTTCTTCAGATTTAGACATTATTATTGCAGCTTTTTTTAATAAACTAACTACTTCTTTTCTTCCAACTGCATTATCAGCTTGGCGCATTATTTCAGCATATTTTTTGTTTATTTTTTTCATAAATAGTTTTAAATTAATCTAAAATTACAGCACCTCAAGAATGTGTCAATCCTAAATAATTCTCATATATTATTTCTTTGCTTATATTTGCATAATAAAAATTGCTCATTTATTATCCTTAAATTTTTTTTATTGATGATGCCAAAAAATCATAAATATCAAAATTAATAATCCTTTTAATTAAACTATATTGAAGGATTTGGAAACATAAAATAAACCTCCGATTAGGATCAATATTGCAGCTCCATAAAAAAGAAAAGGGATAATTGGATATTTATATAAAGTAGACCTTACTTTTTGTTGTATGGCTTTTTTATCAAGTTGAGGCAACTTTATATCTTCAGTTTTTTCTCTGGGCGGAATACCTAAATTTTTTCTTCTCTTTGCCTCTCCCATAATTAATACTAAGGAATTCCCATACATTTTAAATAATTGTTATCAGCTAAATCTAAAATTTGATTCCATTCTTCATGAGATAATTCCAAATTATTTTTAAAATCTTTTTCAAATTTAAGAATACATCTTTTTTCTATATTTTCTGGAGAATTATAATTTCTTAAAAAAGAAGCGCTCAAATACGATAACGATGAAAAGACTATAATTATTTTAGCAATTCTAAAATTATTCATATCTTAGATTATATTGCCTTATAAATAAATAAGGTACTTGTTGGTTTTATAATAAATTTAATCTATTAAAAAACAATTATCAAATGATAAATTCTGTAAATTTTAACCATTTACCTATTAAGGATTTGGTTGTTTCAGGGTTAATAATCTTTATAATGTCGACGATTATTGCCAATATTTATGACCCACTATTAGGAATAACTTATGCATTTGGAAATATACTTACTCTTACTTTTTTGAGCTGGTTATACAAAGAGACTTGGAGTGATCCAAGGAAATAATTTTAATATAAGAAAAAGGTAAATAAATAACTACTTCTGTATTTTTAATTTTGAAGAATACTTTAAATTAACAATATAGGTTGCAACAAGAGAAAGTATCAAAAAAAATAATAAGCTTTCCAATGTAGATTGGGGCATAACCATGAGAAGTACCAAAAATGATATATCTTTAGAAAAACGAATTCTGGAGAAAAATCAACCCTTGCATTATTTTTTTATACTCAAACTAATAATTTTGTTTTCTTATAAAATCTTTGAGATTTAGGTTGATATTAATTTAAAAAATATTTTTCTGCCCTCCTTAATGCTTTTATTGCTCCCTTATAATCAAGATTTTTTAATCTTTCCTTACTTTTTTGTTCCAACATTTTTACTATTTCATTTCTCTTTATTTCATCAATTTTCATCTTATGATCGAATATAAGATCAAATTTTGAGGAATATAAACTAGATAATTCTTCTCTATATTTTTCAATAATTTTTTCATCACAAGATTTTGATTTCAATATTGCATTAGCCTTCATTTTGTCATTTATTGCTCCTTTAAAATTTCCTAGTTTAAATTTATTTTCACTTGATCTGGTTAGCTTAATAAGATTTACCAATATCAATTGACCAGAATCTTCCATTTTTGTTTTTTTTTCTAAATTCAAGCTAATCCTATCAGGATAAAGAAAAATAACTTATTTTTTTAAAACTCAAATAATTAAATAATTAACCAATAACAAGTCCTTTTTCAAGAAGTAAATCGAAAACCTCCACACTTTTCGTTTTCCCAAATTTAGGGGGCTTATGTAAATCTAATATTTCAGCAAGGCACATAATCCAATATGTATCTTTTTTTAAATTTAGACCTTCGCAAATATGGGTGGGGGCAGATTTAAAACAGCTAAATTCTGTTGATATATTAATGTTCATAATTTGAGTTTCAAGTTCCAAACTTAAAAGTTCTATTTCTTGCTCAGAAAGGGATGTCCCAAATGAGTATGATTCAATTAAAAGTTGATAATTCATAAAATATTTATTTTTTCAAGAAATCCATCGAGTTATTTTTGTCCCCCCATAAATATGCCCTGAAGCTTCAACAATAGGTTTTGTTTCAGGATTCATAAAAATATCGTATAGAACATTTTCTGGTCCTTGAAAAATTACAGTTGCCCTTTGAGGATCATCTAAGGATTTACCAATATAAAATGTTTTAACTCCCATTTCTTTAAACATCGACTGCTGTTCCTCAGCATTCATATGAGATTCATATTGTTCAAACGTATTACTTAGTTGAAAATCTAGAATAGTCGTTTCAATAGTCATAGCAATAATAAGATGTTTTTTAGATTTTAAATCTTTTTGCAAAAAAAATAATTGAATAAAGATTAGTTTTTATTAAGCAATGTATTAACTAATTTTTATTTATGGGTTATAAATCAACTATAAAAAAACAGATTTTAATTTTGGACTCAAAAATTTCTCCAAGAGAACAATGGACTAGTAAGTTGGGATTCATTCTTGCAGCTGCTGGTAGCGCAGTAGGCCTCGGTAACCTTTGGGGTTTCGCCTACAGAGCCTCTCAAGGTGGAGGTGCTGCTTTTGTACTTTTATACATACTAATAGTGTTAATTGTATGCCTTCCGGTATTTGTTGCTGAAATGGCTTTAGGAAGAAACGCAACTGTCAGCACATTGCTTGCACCAGTAAAGTTAGCTGGGAAAAATTGGTATCCATTAGGAATTCTTTTCTTTATAGCTCCCTTAGGAATAGCATCATATTATTCAGTCATTATGGGGTGGACCGCAGATACCTTGTTCCATTCATTATTTTTTGGATTACCAAAAAATTTAAGTGAAGCAGAAACTTTCTTTGGCTCAATTAGTAGTGGTAGCAGTGTTTTATTGGGGCACCTATTAAGTCTTGTTCTTACAGCCATAATAGTTTCATCCGGGATAAAAAAAGGGATCGAAAAGGTGACACGATTCTTTATGCCTATACTTTTTATAATTCTAATATCGCTAGCAATATGGGCCACTTCACTTTCAGGCGCATGGGAAGGATACAAAACATTTTTGTTTAAGTTTGACTTTGATGAATTAAGGAACCCTCAAACAATAAGAAATGCTTTTACACAAGCTTTCTTTTCTTTAAGTTTAGGAATTGGAGTTATGGTGACTTATGCTTCCTATTTAAATAAAAAGAGTAATCTTCCAAAACTAAGTGTTGGAGTTGCTTCATTGGATACTTTGGTGGGTCTTATGGCAGGACTTATTACTTTTCCTATTGTTTTAACATTTGGTTTAAGTGATGCTATTTCTGAATCAACAGTTGGCGCCCTATTTATATCAATTCCTACAGGCCTTGGTTCATATGGAGCGGTTGGAAGAATTGTAGCTGTTGCATTTTTTGCATTAGCTTATATTGCAGCAATAACTTCTTCTGTTTCATTATTGGAAGTTCCAGTTTCCTCTTTAATGGATAAATTTGGTTTTAAACGAGAAAAATCTGTTTGGCTGATAACTCTTTTCCTGTTCTTAGCAGGCATTCCTTCTGCACTGAACTTAAACACTCTTGGAACTATTGATTCGATTTTTGGAGGCGTATTACTTATCTTTGGTGGATTCTTGGTCACTTTCTTTATGGGATGGGTAGTTCCTGGAAAGTTTAATGAAGAACTTAGTGATTCAAAAGTAGGAATCAAAACGACACGTTATTTGAAATTCATGACAAGATGGGTTGCGCCCCCAATTATTGGTTTTGGACTATTTATTAGTGTGTTTGATTTGCTCAAAGGTTGGGTAAGTTAGAAAATTTTTAAAAGTAATATAGTTCAGAAATAAGGGGGGTGGTATAAGTCGATCAACAAATTAAATTGTGAAACTTTTTTACATTATTTTAAAGCAAACTTAAAAAAAATTCGTCAATATATAAGTATTTACAGTGGTTCTTGCTTAAAAATTAATATATCGGAGAAGTTATTTTTTATTTTTTAAAAGCCAAAAAATTTTTTCCAAAAAAAAATGTCTTAGCGCTGACCCTGTTTTAAATTAAGTATAAAATTTTAACTTATTTTAAATCTCAAACGTATCGGCAAAAACATCCCTAATAGAATCTATATAAAATACATTTAGGTGTTTAATTTAAAGAAATTAGGGCACCTTAAAGAATAGATAACAAATTTGATGTCAACCAAATCTGATTCATTAAAAGAAAAGCTTACAGAAAATTTTTCTGAATTTTCTCAACTATCTGACTATTCTTTTATGGATTCTCTTAAAGCAGATCCTCAATCAAAAAAAGATGGAAATGATCATAAGCCGCGTTCAGTATATTCGGGTCATTACGTACCAGTTGTTCCAACTGCTATCCCAGAACCAGAATATATTTCCCATAGCAACAAACTTTTTAAAGAACTAAGGCTAAGCTCAGATCTTACTAAAGACAAGAATTTTTGTCGTTTTTTCTCAGGTGATATTTCTGTTGCTAATTATCCAATGAGTCCTGTTGGTTGGGCAACAGGTTATGCATTATCAATTTACGGGACTGAATATACCCAGCAATGTCCCTTTGGCACTGGCAATGGTTATGGCGATGGCAGAGCAATTTCTGTTTTTGAAGGTTTATTCAATGGGAAAAGAATGGAAATGCAACTTAAAGGAGGAGGTCCAACTCCCTACTGTCGTGGAGCAGATGGTAGAGCTGTCTTAAGGTCTAGCGTACGAGAATTTCTTGCACAAGAATTAATGGATGCCTTGGGTATCCCTACCTCAAGATCTTTAACACTTTATGTCTCACGTTCAGAAATAGTTAGAAGACCGTGGTACTCAAAAGGTTCCAGGTATTTTGAACCTGACATCATGATTGATAATCAAGCTGCAATTACTACAAGAGTCGCTCCATCTTTTTTACGTGTAGGCCAGATTGAACTTTTTGCAAGACGAGTTCGTAATAATGCGCATGACGAGGCCTTCAATGAACTAAAGATGATAGTTCAACATCTTATTGATAGAAATTATAAAGATGAAATTGAATGTGAGATTTCAATTGAAAGTAAGGTAATAAAACTGGCTTCTTTATACAGATCAAGACTTATATCACTTATAGCCAACTGGATGCGAGTTGGTTATTGCCAGGGTAACTTCAATAGTGATAATTGTGCTGCTGGAGGTTATACCTTGGATTATGGCCCCTTTGGATTCTGTGAATTATTTGATCCAAGATATCAACCATGGACAGGTGGAGGTGAACATTTCTCATTTTTCAACCAACCTTCTGCTGCGGCAATTAACTTTAAAACATTCTGTTCCTCTCTTAGTCCGTTACTTTCAGAAAGCAAACAAGATCAAGAAAAGTTAGATCAAATCGAAAAGGATTTTTCAGAATTAATGAACAAAGAGTTGAAGAAAATGTGGGCAAACAAGCTTGGTTTAGAACACTACAACGAAACTCTAATAAATGATTTTTTTAATCTCATGGTCATTTCAAAAGCAGACTATACAATTTTGTTCCGTAAACTCTCTGAAATACCGGATAAATTAGATTCTTTAAAAGACAGTTTTTATTTACCAATTAATGATGAGCTCAATAATAGGTGGGAAGTATGGCTTGAAAACTGGCAATCAGTCTTGAAAAAAGAGGGAAATATTAAAGTAAAATCGGACTCGATGAAATCTCTTAATCCAGTCTATACATGGCGTGAATGGATGGTCGTCCCTGCATATGAAGAAGCTGAAAAAGGAAATTACAAAAAAATAAAAGAGTTGCAGGATGTTTTCAGTAACCCATATATAGAACAATCCTCAGAAACAGATCAAAAATATAATTGTTTAAGGCCAAGTCAATATTTTAACTACGGAGGCATCTCTCATTACAGCTGTTCTTCTTAAATGTTGAATCCTCAAAATGCAGATTGAATAACTTAGAAAAAACTTATTTATTTATGGCTGTAGGCATTCCTACTACTGATACAACTCCCACGTGAAGTATGGCTGGCTTCTTTCCTACATTTTTTAAATAGTGGGGCCTCCATTATTACTCTCTATAAATGCTCCGCCTGCTTAAAAGAAATAAATTTCTTCACCCCTCACATGCTTTAATCTTCCTCTGGTGACATGAATCAACATTGGGGAAGGGTGCGTATGAATTGGAGTTTTCAAGCCAACCGGAATCTTTACTTTTAAAAGTCTTAATACAGGCTTCCCCTCGAGATAATTAAAATTTTTACCACTAAGTCCTTTTGAACTTTGAATAATAGGTATAACTTCAATCTTTTCTTCAGCAAGAGAAGGTTGTGGCAAAGCTAAAGTCCCAATAAAAAGGAAACAAAATGGAATAAATGTTTTTATTTGCATTAGATATTTAAGTTTCACTAATAATAGGTAGTTTGCAAAAATAATAAACTAATTTATTTCTTATATAACTTTTCTAATTGCTTAATTTCCTCTCTTAAATCCTTACCTCTCTTATTTAATTTATTATTTTTAATAACTATTGGGATAATCCACCAGGCTTGAAGACCTAAAAAGATAAATACTAGGATCAATAATTCAAAAGTACCAGGCTGCATTTGATAAATAACCCTTCTTTGTTAATAACATTATTCTAAAAGTTATTAAACATTCATGAGATTTGGAATTTTTCTAGGCTGCCTCTAATTCAATATTAAGTTCAATTCCCTTTGAAATGATTGCTTCTTTAAATTCAATAAGTTTAGAAATTATTCTTTGCTTCTCAGGATTAGTTTTGTGGATATCATCTGCAACTTCCTGCATTGCAAGCGTTACTTTTTGTAGTTTGATTTCTAGATCTTCCCTGTAGTTCATAAGCTTAAAGAAATTATCTTATTTATTAAAAAACAAAATAATTATTAGTAAATAAGTACTTTACCTTAAAAGGATTGACAGCAAAACAAGGAGGATATAATTTATAGTACAAACGTATTAATAATCAACCAGCCGATTATAAGATAAACTATGGAGCCTAAGTACTCATTTGGTTGTAGCACTAGCAAACCCAACGGATGTCTACTAAATCCCGAAGGCAGCAGAATGATCTTTTTCGAAGAATGCAAAAATTCTCCCAAACCTAATTTAAAAATTCATACTCATCTTTTCTACACAAATCACCTTGGAGAACCAGGAGGGTACAAATCCTCTGAAAAACTCAACATAGATTCAGCTTGGAAAAAGTGGCACGAACTTCACCGAAAAGGATGGACAGAAGTGTCTCACAATTACGGATAAGTGATCCTGTCAAGAAAAAGCCTTTATGTTTTTATGAGCTTAAGAGTTTCCTAAAATATGGAATTCGGTGTCAAAAATAAATAATCAATATTTATTGACATTTGTATATGAGAAAACATTAAATTGTCTAAAATCTTATAAAAGTAAATAAATAAAAATTAATATGCAATATTATTTAAATGATAAAAAATTAAATAAGATTGAAAAGCAAAAGGCGGAGAAAGATGGTCTGAAAATTTTTGAAGAATTAGATGATTATGCTCTTAAAGGCTGGGAAGAGATGGATGAAGTAGATTTGCAAATGCGCTTAAAGTGGTATGGCCTTTTTTGGAGACCAAAAACTCCTGGAAGATTTATGATGAGGCTTAGAGTTCCCAATGGAATTTTAAACTCTAATCAGTTGAGAGTAATCGCTTCAATAGTTGCTAGATACGGAGAAGACGGTTCTGCAGATATAACAACTAGGCAAAATATTCAATTAAGGGGTGTTTTGATAAATGATCTACCAGATATTATTAAAAGACTTAGAGAGGTTGATATCACATCCGTTCAGTCTGGAATGGATAATCCAAGAAATGTTACTGGCAATCCACTAGCGGGAATTGATCCTGAAGAAATTATTGATACAAGAAAATATACTTCTGAATTAGAAGATTACTTAACAAATTCTGGTAATGGTAACCCCGAATTCTCCAATTTACCGAGGAAGTGGAATACTGCAGTTGCCGGAGCAAAAGATAATTTTCTTCTACATAATGATCTTATCTTTCATCCTGTTTTTAAAAATGGAATATTAGGCTTTGGTGTTTGGGTTGGAGGAATTTTATCAGCAAATTTAAATGCTTATGCTATACCTCTAGATGTCTGGGTAGAAGAAAAAGATATATGTAAAATAACTGGAATTATTACTTCCCTTTGGCGAGATAATGGAGATAGATTTCTAAGAAATAAAGGAAGATTTAGATATTATTTAAACTCTATAGGTATTGAAAAATTTAGAGAACTTGTAGAAGAAAAATTTGGAACTTTGTCGAACGATCCAGGCTCAATTTTCAATGAAAAACAAAGAAGTTTATTTGGGATTAATAAACAAAAACAAAACAATCTTTACTTTGCTGGATTACATATTCCTGTAGGAAGATTATGTGTAGAAGACATACAAGAAATTGCAAGATTAAGTGAAAAATATGGACAAAGTGAAGTAAGACTAACCGAAGATCAAAATCTAATTATTGTTGGCCTGAAAGATAGCATTTTAGAAGAATTTGGTAATGAAGAAATTATTAATAAATTCAAATTAAATCCATCCCATTTTTCAGCGAGTACCGTTTCATGTACAGGGAGTAGTTATTGTAGCTTTGCTCTTGCAAATACCAAAGATATAGCAAGGAATATTTCTGAAAAATTAGATCGAGAACTTGAATTATCAGAGGAGGTTAAAATCCATTGGACAGGATGTCCAAATAATTGTGGGCAAGCTCATATGGGTGGTATTGGCATGACCGGCACAAAGGTAAAAAAAGAGGGAGGTGGAACTGAGGATGGATATAATGTCAGTATTGGAGGAAGACAAGATCACCTGCAAACTTTAGGTGAAACCGAATTTAAAAAAGTTAGTAAACATGAAATTTATAATTTAATCAAAGAAATTTTAATCAACAAATTTAATGCAAAGTTAAAAACCTAAAAACATATTAATGAGCAAAAGTGAATCTGAAATATTAGAAGTTTTAAATGGATTAGGTTCAAAAAAATTAGATCTTGATATTCTATTTTCCTACTATTCATTGGAATTATCTTTTGAGATTCGTAAAGTTATTGCGGAAAAGATAGGTATGCAAGAAAGGAAAGGATATTTTTTACTTGAAAAGATGATAAAAAAATTTGGCCTTAAAGTTGAATTAATTGAGGCCCTTAAATTAACAAATGAAAAAAATGCAAAAGATCTTTTACTAAAAAATCTTTATCAAAATAATAAGTTAAATATTCATATAATTAATGCTTTAGAGCCCTGGGGAGGAGAAATTGAACTTCAATTAATAAGAGAAATATTCGATATTTGCGAAATAGATTTTTGGATTGCAGGCCTTAATATTCTCCATTTCAAAGCTCATCAATTAACTGATGAAAAATTATTATATTTTATTGATCAAATAAAAATTTACGATAATTTCAAAATCAACTACAAGATAATCTCTATCTTAAAAAGAAGAGAAAGCGAAATAGTTTGTAAATTGCTCTATAAATATTCTTTAAATAAAGAATTAGAAATCGCTAAATATGCAATTTTTTCTTTAGGGAGTATTTGGAATGATAATAGTTTTGAACAATTATCAAAATTAGAAAATGAAATAAAAGATCCTTCTCTACTTAAATGCATAAAAAATCAAAAAGTAATCTCAAATCAATTTCTAATAAATAAATAAACTAGAGAATTATTGTTTTAGCTTATCAATGAGATTTATTAAGTTACAAGGTTTTGTATTTTCATTAAGTTGATAAGAAATTATATCTTGCCAACCTGTCATCACAGCATCCTTAGATCCAGGCAAAACGAATAAAAACTTACCATTTGCAGACCCCGCAATACACCTACTTTGTAAAGTACTTGTTCCTATCTTTTTAAATGATAAAAATCTAAAAGTTTCCCCAAAACCATCAATCTCTTTATCTAATAAAGGTCTAACAGCTTCAGGAGTAACGTCCCTAGCTGTAATTCCTGTACCACCTGTTGTAATAATCACATCAATATTTGGATCTGAGATCCAATCGCTTATATATTTTCTAATTAAATAAATATCATCTTTGCAAATTATCTTATTAAAGATATTGTGTCCTGATTTCTCAGCCTCTTGAAGTAGATAATTTCCACTCTCATCATTTTTTGTGTTACGAGTATCAGAAACAGTAAGCAAAGCTATAGAAACCACTTAAAATTAAACCATTAGTTACTAGATCACTATAGATGGAAAATGAAAAATCTAACAAAATTAAGGTGGTTTTATTATCTAGTATCGCTGAAGATCTAGGATGGAATGAAAAATTTCTTACAATTGAAGGCTCTCAAATGAAGGTTTTTTCTGTATGGAAATTAATTAATTCTAATTTACCTAAAGATAATATTATCGTTTCTATTAATCAAGAAATTACAGATATGGATGCGAAGATTAATCCAGATGATGAGGTGGCATTTATGCCAATGTTTACCGGTGGATAATTTAAGAATACAATTTAAAATCCTAGAAGAAACTTTTAATCCTTATAAAGAATTCGAACTTTGGGAGAAGGTCAATAAGAATTCAGCAAACTCTCTTTTTATTGGAAGAGTAAGGCCTTTTGATCAATTTGGAAATGATTTAAAGAAACTAGAAATTGTTCATTATAAAGGAATGACCGAAAATTATATTAAAAGATATTTAATGAAAATTTCTGAAAAACAGGATGATTTATGTATTTTTCTCTTACACAGGATAGGTTTTATTTACCCTAACGAACCTATTATTTTAATAGCAGTAAGTGCAAATCATAGAGGCATTGCAAATAAATATCTCCAAGAAATACTTGAATTTACAAAATACAAAGTTCCTTTTTGGAAAAAAGAATGGACTTTCAAAGGATCCTCATGGGTAAAAAAGAATACTGAATTAGGCTTTGAATTATAAAAAATTATTTTTTAAAAGTTGTGCCCATAATAAATTTCCTTTTTGACAAAAATCAATTTCAGAAGGTATTTCTATTAATAAATCTGAATTAGATATTGAACTAATCTTTGATGAGGATTGTTCTTCAGAAATATCTGCAATTAATTCACCTTCTTCATTAACGATAAGTTTGCCTCTAAGCAATTCAGGTCTCCCTTTTCTTCTTTTCAAATCAGAATTCAGCTTAACCTTAATCCTAAGAGGGAATTCAATATTAGTAATTCCTTCAAGTTTCTGAAGTGCGGGCCAAACAAGTTGGATAAAAGTAATAGCTGCTGAAACGGGATTCCCAGGTAATCCAAAATAAGGAATTTTTTTGTTTATCAATCCAAAAGCAAAGGGTTTTCCTGGCTTTAAAAATAGTTTCCAAAATTTAATCTCTCCTATCTCGTTAACAATATCTTTTAAAAAATCTTTTTTACCCACTGATATCCCGCCAACTGAAATAACCACATCATTAAATTCAGAAATATTTCTAAGAGAATTTTTTATATTTTGATAATTATCCTTTTCTATATGAATTTCATTAATTTCAAATCCAAGATTTTTTGCAATTGATTTTATCAAAATACTATTACTTTCCCATATTTCTCCTTTCTTTCTTACAGTTCCTGATTTGATAAGTTCATCTCCAGTAATTAGTAAACCCAATTTAGAAGTTTTACTAACTTTTATAGTTTTTATCCCACAACTTGCTAATTTACTTAAAATCCCAGGTGTAATCTTTACCCCCTTCTTGATTAATATTTCACCTTTAAATACTTGATCATTTTTTTCTCTAATCCAAGAGTTATTAGATGATGTTTCTTTTTTAATAATATACTCATTTCCTTTTAATAATTCTAAAGAAACTTGTTCTTGAGGAATCACAGAAAAACAATTATCTGGCACAAATGAACCTGTGCTAATAGTTACAGCTTCACCTTTTTTAAGAAGATCATTAAATGGCTTTCCGGGAAAAGACTCTCCGACAATTTTCCATTTATTCCCTTTAGTTGATTCTCCTAACGCATATCCATCCATAACTGATGATCTATAACCTGGCATATCTTCCTCAGATAAGATTTCCTCCATAGAAACTTTTCCAAGTGCTTCATCTAAATTTATCTCTTCCTTATGTAAAATTTCATTATTCACCATTAAAGTATCCATCTCTTCCAAGATTTTTTTAATAGCATCGTTTAAATAAAGACCCTGATTGTTAATATCAATTCCCATTATTGTGAGTACTTAACTTCTTTTTAATATTCCATTTTTACCACCTTTTTTTTCTAAAAGGCGAATATTATCAATAGTCATAAAAGGATCTAAAGCTTT
This sequence comes from Prochlorococcus marinus CUG1433, assembly GCA_017644425.1. NCBI lineage: Bacteria > Bacillati > Cyanobacteriota > Cyanophyceae > Synechococcales > Prochlorococcaceae > Prochlorococcus > Prochlorococcus marinus. The sequence continues at coordinate 1,520,463 of JAEPLN010000001.1, read as the reverse complement.
GAGCATGTCATATAGAGTGAGAAGACCAATTGAAACTGATGTAAGAGCCTCCATCTCAACACCTGTTTTAGAATGAGATTTGCAAAAAGCAATAATTTTAATTGCTTTCATTGATTCACAAATTTCAAAATCAATTGTGATTTTATTCAACGATAAATTATGACAGAGAGGAATAAGTTCTGAGGTTTTTTTTGCACCATTTATTGCAGAAAATCTAGCCGCTGCAAAAATATCACCTTTTTTAATTTTTTCATTTTTTATTTTTTCTAATATTTCTTTGTTTAAATTAATATATCCTTCTGCTAAAGCCTCTCTTCTAGTTTCTACTTTATCTGAAATATCAACTATGTTCATTTCTCCCCTTTCATTAATATGAGTTAAAGATTTATCCATTTCCATTTAGCAATTTATTCAATAATACAAAAAATAAAATTTTTAATAAAGCTAATATCAATTTTTTATACTTAGCATTAATTTATTAATAAAATATCTATTTAATTTTGGTTAACAGTCAATCAAATCATTATTTTAATTTCGAGGATGATTTTATTAAAGACTTAAGATGCATTCCTTTATGTGTAAGAAGGAAACTTGATTTAATTGGAATAAAATTAAAACTTACTCATTGGCAAGATTTTAATTTAATTGAAAAAAATAAGATAGTAGATTGGCCAGATTCAAAAAAAGATCTCATTGATTTAAAAACTTTTTTAAAAGAAATTACATCTAATTCAAAATATGGAGAAGCAAAAGAAATAGAAATTTCAATTAATCAACCTTGGCAAAATAAAAATAAAGTTCCTGAACAAGTTTTAAAATCGGCACTAGCAAGGGGAATTAATATTTCAGTTGAAAAATGGAGAAATTTAAACGAATTAGATAGATTTGCTTTTTGCAAATTAGTTAGACCAAGCCATGAACACAACAATTTGGATAGAGCATTTGATGAGATTCTGAAATAAGATTATTGACTAGTTTGGAACAATTATTACTGAGCATGCTTTTAATTCCGGTTGTTTTGATATCGGGCATGACTTTTCATGCATCAAAGAGTTTACTTCACACATATTTTTTTGACTAAAACCCCAATGCATTGGTAAAAAAACTGTACCTGCTTTAATTTTGTCAGTAATCTGAACTTTTGCTTGAACTTCCCCTCTTTTGGATTTAATTTTTACTATTTCATCATTTTTGATTTTTAAAGATAAAGCATCTTTAGAATTAATTTCCAATAACGGTTCTGGATTCTTTTTTGTAAGTTTTGGAACTTTAGAAGTTCTTGTCATTGTATGCCATTGACTTAGATATCTTCCAATTGTCAAAATTAGTGGGTACTCATCTGAAGGAGGTTCAGCCAACCCAATAGGATCATCAATACAAAAATTTGCTTTGCCAGTCTCAGTTGGGAAATAACCATCTTCATATAATCTTTTTGAAGATGTACTAGGTAAGCTGCCTTTAGGATAAGGCCATTGTTGAGGACCATGATTTTTTAATAATTGATATGATAATCCGCTCATATCGCATAATCTTTTTGTGGTAGTTTTTAAAAATTCATCATAAACTTCCGATGAAGATTCATATTCAAATTGTTTGAAATAGCCTATCTTCTGTCCTAATTCAGCAAATATTTGCCAATCTGGTTTTGAATTTTTATTCGATTCTCTGAAAGATGGGCAAAGGGTTACTCTTCTTTCTGAATTTGTCATAACACCATCTTTTTCGCTCCATTGAGCTGCGGGCAATACTAGATGAGCATATTTAATTGATTCACTTTGTTCATAAGATTCGTTGAGGATAATCAAAGGACATTTTAAAAGTGCTTTTTTTACAAAGTTTAAATTAGGCATGCTAACCAAAGGGTTCGTAGCTGCAATCCACCAAATTTTCACAGATCCTTTTTTTATAGCTTCTATTTGTTCAAATGCAGATAGACCCTGTTTTGCAGATATCTTTCCCTCAGGGAACCCCCATATTTTTTCAATTTCATTCCTATCTATTTTATTTTTTACAAATCTATATCCTGGAAGAAGGTGCGATAGTCCTCCTGCTTCTCTCCCACCCATAGCGTTTGGTTGGCCAGTTAAGGAAAAAGGACCAGAACCTTCTTTGCCTATTTGGCCGGTCATTAAATGAAGATTTATTAGCCCATTTACTGCTGCTGTACCCTCTTGCCTTTGATTCAAACCCATCGACCAAAGACTTAGAACATTTTTACTTTCTCCCCATAATTTTGAAATATCAATAATTGTTTTCTCGGATATATTGCAAATTTCACTTATTTTTTTTAAATCCCATTTTTGTATATGTTTTACAAAATCAAAAAAGCTTTCGGTCGACTTATCAATGAAATTTTGATCAGTTAATTGATTCTTATAAAGATAATTCGCAATCCCAATAAATAAAAATAGATCTGTTCCAGAAGAAATTTGTAAATAAAAATCTGCTATGGATGAAGTTTCAGTTTCTCTTGGGTCAATTACTATTACTTTTAAATTATCATTTACGTTTCTTTTACGTTTTTTAATTCGATCAAAAAGAACGGGATGACATTCTGCAGTATTTGTCCCTATTAATAAAATTAAAGAGCAATGATCAATATCTTCATAACAACAAGGTGGGCCATCAGAGCCAAAACTTCTGTTATATCCAGCTACTGCTGAGCTCATACATAGTCTTGAATTAGCATCAAAATTATTTGTGCCTATTGCCCCCTTGAGAAGCTTTTGGGCTACGTAATAATCTTCAGTATGAAATTGACCTGAGCCATACATAGCTATTGAATCAGGTCCATAATTTTTTATAGAACTCAAAATATTCTCTTTCATAATTTCGTATGATTCGTCCCAGGAAATTTCTTTAAATTCTTCATTTAAATTTTCCCTGTAAAGTGGTTCTTTTAATCTCCCATCTTTTAAGGTCTCACATACTGTTGCTCCTTTTACGCACAATTTACCTTGAGTTGAAGGACTATCCCTATCTCCACTGACTAACCATTTATCATCAGAAACCGAACTTTTAGGCTTCATTTTTAAACCACAGCCAACACCGCAATATGGGCATTGACTTTTAGTAAAATTCATAAAATTTCTTTTATAAATATCTCAATAGTTGTTGGTTAAACGTAATTTTCAGCTTTTTCGCCTTCATAAGCATCCGCGAATGATCCTTGAGGTTCCTTTAAAAAGAAATAACAGAAGAATCCAACTATTAATCCTGCTATACCTAAGACTTGGAAGAAGGCACTATTTGAAGCAGCAATTATTTCTGGAGAAGGATCTTTACCTCCACCCATCCATAAAGGTAAAAGGCTATAAATATTTAGATAAGTTACTGCACCAACATTTCCATAAGCCCCAACCAATCCAGCTATTTGTCCTGTTACTCTTTTTTTAACTAAGGGAACTAAAGCAAAAGTTGAACCTTCTCCTGATTGAACAAAAAATGAACAAAGCATAGTTAAAAATACAGCCATAAGAATTCCTGCTGATCCTGTGAAAGTTCCAGGTTTTATTAAAGACATCAATAGATATCCAAACCCTAATCCCATAGTTAAGAATCCCATTGTGTTTTTTCTATTGCCTGTTCTGTCAGATATCAATCCTCCGGCAGGTCTAGCTATTAAATTCACAAATGCATAACATGATGCAAGAATTCCGGCTACAGCTTTAGGTAAATCAAATGTAAATTCAAAGAAACTAGGAAGCATTGAAACTACTGCCAATTCTGATCCAAAATTCACAATGTAAGTTAATTCCAAAATAGCTACTTGTTTGAATTCATATCTATCTTCTTTAGGGTAAATTTTAGTTCCATTTAATAATTCAATATTCGTTCTTATAATTCCCCAAGTTTGGAAAATAAACCACGCTAAAACTGCGATTAAGGCTATTGGATAAGTAGATGAAGTAAGGAAACCTACTTTTTGAAGTCTCCAACATAGGACTGAAAGAATTGCTGCGAATGGGACATTCATCCCAATTAAACCCCAAAAATCTCTTATACTCGTTACTTCTAAACCAGCTGTTTTTGCAGGCCTTTGATAAGGTTTTCCTGGAGGTGTATCAGTCACACTAAAGAAATAAATAATTCCATAAACGAAAGAAATAATTCCTGTAAGAGCAATAGCTCCCCTCCAATTAAGTACAGCTCCAGTTGGCAACTCAAACCCTCCTGAAAAAGACAAAAATCCAGCTACGGCAACAAGAGAAAGGGCAGAAAAAGCAGATCCAAAATTTCCCCATCCTCCATATATTCCCTCAGCCAAACCAATTTCTTTGGGAGGGAACCACTCAGATACCATTCTTATTCCGATAACAAAACCTGCTCCTACTATTGACAAAAGCAATCTCGCAATAACAAGTTGATTGAAGTCTTGAGCACTAGCAAATAATAAACATGGGACGACAGAAAATATCAAGATTGTTGAGTAAGTTTTTCTTGGGCCAAATTTATCCAATAACATTCCAATCAAAACTCTTGCAGGGATAGTCAAAGCAACATTACATATTGCTACTGTTCTAATTTGAGCAACAGATAAACCTAAATCGGCTTTAACAGTAGTTGCAAGAGGTGCGAGGTTAAACCAAACAACAAAAGTAAGAAAAAAGGCAAACCAGGTGAGGTGAAGAGTTCTATATCTGCCATTTAAAGACCAAACATCACTTAACATAAAATTTTTTCGAGATTAATTTCAAGCAATTTATATTTCGATCAATGCATTCATTTGTATTATTTAATACGAAATCTGGTTTTTAAGAAATACAACTTTTTTAAAAGACTAGAATGTATAGTCAGCACTAATAAAATCAAAATTGGGAGCAATTAGTAATCTGATTATTGGTATTATCCGATACATAAAATACTCGTGGGAAAATATTACCTAAGTTATGGAAATAAAACATAAAAAATTTAAAGCATTCATTTTGTCTGGTGGCAAGAGTTCAAGGATGGGATCTGATAAAGCATTAATTAAACATCATGAAGGAGGCAATTGGCTGACTCACAAAATAAAAATATTAAATAACCTTAATTTAGAGACTTTTGTAATATCAAATTATACTTCTCATTCAAAGGAGGTTGATAAAAGGAATAATGTTGAGTTTATTTCAGATGCCCAACCCTTTGATGGACCCTTAACTTGTATAGAACAAATTTTTTCATCTTTTAAAAAAACTACTAAAAATATCCTAATTATCCCAGTCGATATGCCTAATTTGAATACAAAATTAATTTATTCACTTTTTAAATCATGGGAAGAAAACCAAAATTTTGCGGTAATATCCCATGATGGAATTCTTGCACAACCATTATTCGGAATTTATCCCATCAATGAAGAAAATCATTTTAAATTAAAAAAAAAGTTATCCTCTGGGAAGAAAAATTTTCTCGGATGGGTTGATCAAATTCCCCATAAATATTTCTATGCAAACAATGGAGATTTGATTAATATAAATTCCAAGAGAGAATTCTTGAATATGAATAATGGGATTTAAGCAATTGGAGGATAATAGAAAAAGAAAGTTAAAAGTTTTAAGGTTATCTCTTAAACAAAATTGCAATTTTTCGTGTATCTACTGTAAGCCTGAGAACTATAGTTTGGATGTTTTAAATATTGAACAATTTAAAAAGTTAATTTTAGTCAGTTGTCGATTAGGGATAAATTCTTTAAGAATCACTGGAGGAGAACCTTTATTGAGTCCTCAATTAGATGAACTTCTGTATGAAATTAAATCGCAAAGATTAGAAGAATCAAATCCAGTAGCTAATTTACAGGATATTTCTCTAACCACAAATGGATATTTGCTCTCTAAGAAAAAAGCTAATGAGCTTTTTAAAAATGGTTTAGACCGCATAACAGTCAGTTTAGATGCGATTGATCCTGATATTTTTTCAAACATGATTGGAGAGGAAAATAAAATTATTGGCAAAGAAAAATTATTTACTGTCCTTGAAGGAATAGATCATGCAATTAATGCTGGATTTAATCCAAAGGCGGGAAAATTAAAAATAAATGCAGTTATAAAAAAAGAGATTAATGATAATCAAATTTTTGAATTAGTTGATTTTGCAAAAAAAAGGTCTATAGAAATTCGTTTCATTGAATATATGGACGTAGGGATATCTAATAATTGGCAGCCGTCAGATGTTTTTTTCTCCGAAAGAATTATTAGGCTATTAAAGAAGAAACATCGATTAAAAGAATACGGAAGAAAGGAGGGTCAAACTGCTAATAGATGGTACATGAGTGATTCAAATAGTTTTGTAAGTACAATCTCTTCAATAAGTAATCCTTTTTGTTCGGATTGTAATAGATTGAGGATAACTAGCGATGGTTATGCTTATACATGTCTTTTTTCTAATGAAGGTATAAATCTAAAACCATGGTTGTCTCTACCAATTAATCTCCATGAATTGGAAAATAAAATCAAGAGCATTTGGGAAGCTAGAGAAGATAACTATAGTGAAGATCGATTTAAAGTATTAGAGAAAACAACTGACAAAAATCAAAAAATTCATCCATCAATGTCATATCTTGGGGGATAAAAAATTATTTAGTATAAATAACAACATCATATATTCTTAATTCGAGGGAAATTAATTTCAAATTTATATACTTGGATGCGTTTAGCGATCTTACTTGGTTTTATTTTTGGGGTAACTCACGGAACTGTTGTTTCCGAAAGTTATTCTGCAAACAATTATGAAAATAATCAATTATTTTTTACTCAAAAAAATTCAAATATATTTTCTTCACTTTAAAATTTAATTTCTTATTTTTTAATAAGTTTTTGTATTGCCATTAACATCTTGTAAATTAAATTGTACTTATAGTTAAAATGTAGCGTAGACTACAATAAACGTTCATCTCGTTTTACGAGCCGCATTAAGATTGAAGCCAAGGAACGGGGACTTCAGTCAAAAATGAAATTTAGTCACATAACTATTATGTCTAATAACGTATCTACCTCAGTAAGTAGTAACAATATTACTGCTGTATTTGCAGGCTTTCTTGGAGCATTTATTGTTGGTTCTCTTGGAGTCCAACTTATAAGAACCCAAAAGCCCTCTTTTCAATCTCAACCATTAAAAGTTCAACCAGTTATCGCTCATCAATCAACTTTATGGGCAGCTTTAGGAGAACAAGATACTCCTATTGTTAAAAATAAAGTTTCTAATTCAAAAACTACAGGGATTGTCCCTGTTATAGGTTCTGAAGCAACTCTTTGGGCTCCTCTAGGTTTAGGTAATTAGTAAATTAGGTCTTTTAATAAACCGAAGGGGGGTTTAACCCCCTTTTTTTTATTAATTGCATTAAAAAGAAAATTGAAATTTTTAATCTAATTTATGGATAACTATAAATTAAATCAGGGTTTGAAAACAATGTAATCGTAGATACCAACAGCTTTTTTATTAATTGATTATAAATTAAAAATACGAGTTAACCCGTTCCAATTTGTTGACTCTGAGGTTTTAACCGTTGATTCCTTATCTACTTCTAGTTGTTACTCGCTAGTTGAAAGATTCAAAAACGGTACTTAAATACCTTAAATCATGGAAAAAAAAATCGCAAAGAAATACGCTGATCTTATAGTCCAGGCTAATAATTCAACTGGCAGAAAAGAATCTTTGTCATTAATTAAACAAGCAACAAAATTAAAAACCAAACTTGATCAATACGAAATGATGTAGTTTCTTAATTATCGATAGGAGTTTCAAGATGAGGTTGAAACTAGCTCCTTTTTTTTTATCTTGCTATACAAATACTAAGAGATAATTTAACTTCTTCTGCTCCAATAAAATATTGTGGAATTAACTGAGCTAGTTAAGGATTACGTTGCTACAGAATTATTATCAAGCATTGAACTTGACTTTCTTGAAGGAGAATTATGGGAAATTACTCAACACATAGCAGAAATAAATACAGTTATCAAAGCCCCAAAAAATATATGTAAGAAATTAGGATTAGATGAAAAATCTAGCTGGCAATTATGCTGTGCATCCGTTCTTGACTCCTCAAGACCACTAAAAAATGGACAAAATAGAGTTGATGATTTTAAAAAATTAATTAATCTATATGAAATTAACTGCATATAAAGAAAAGACTCAATGATACGTTTACTTTTTGCATCAATTCTATTTTTTATACCACAAGTAAGTTTTGCTAATGAAAAGCAAAGAGAAGTTGAGAATGAAGCTATAAATCTTGTTGTTAAAAAATTTGGAAAAGGATTAGAAAATAGATTAAAAGGAACGGGAGTAACTCCCAGTTATCGGAGTTGGTATGAAAATGACTGTTTTGTAAGTATTGCAGCAGGGACATACCAAGAAAATACTTGGTCGGCAATGAAGTGGTTTAGCGTCAATATCTGTTCTGAATCAGCTGAAATAATGGAAAGTGAATGAAGAGAATAAGACGCGTATTAGTTTTGCAGCATTTAGCAATAGAGGGGCCAGGTCTTTTTGAACAATTTGCTAAAGAAAGAGATTTGAAAATTGAAATTATTCGTTTAGATAATAAAAATTCTCTGCCACAAACAAAAAAAGGTGACTTAATTTTAATTATGGGTGGACCAATGGGAGTTAAAGATATTGGAACAGACAGATATCCCTGGCTTAAGTTAGAGAGAGACTTTATAAAAAAAGAATTAGAAAATGAAAGACCTATAATCGGTGTTTGCTTAGGTGCTCAGTTGCTAGCGAGTGCTGCTGGAGGAGATGTAGAAATTCTTAAATATGGATCACCTCCAAAATCATTACCAGAAATTGGATGGTCTCAAATTTTTATTAATAAATCAAATAAAGACTTTAAAGCACTGTTTGAAGACCCTTTTCATGTACTGCATTGGCACGGAGATAGGATTTTATTACCTAATAAAGCAGTACTCATTGCAAGTAGTGCACGTTGTAAGGAACAGTTTTTTAGGATTGGTAATTTGGCTTACGGATTGCAATTCCACGTAGAGACAACAGGAGAAATGATAAATAAGTGGATTAAAGAAGATAAAGAATTTGTCTTAAAAGGGTTGGGCTCAAATGGTCAGGAAATTTTAAAAGAAGAGAATAAAAAATATATTGATAAAACTCTTTTTAAAAGAAAGCTTTTAATAAGTAAATTATTTGAATTATTAGATAATTAACAAGGAATAATATAATCATCCAGTAAAAAAGGGCTTGATAAAGCCCTGAAAAAAATTTAAAAAGGATTGTAACTAGAAAATTCCTGGAAGAATTTGACCAGTAAAATAATAAGCCCCTATAAGAGCAAACATTCCAAGCATTGCGGCTTTACCATTAAGCTTTTCAGCTTTTTCGGTCATAATTTTTTTTGCGAATTCCATAATAAAGTGAATAATGTTATATCTAAAAACTAATTATTCAAATTTCAGAATGATGTAGTTTTTTCTACCAAATTGATATCTTTATAAAGATTTAAAATAAATACTTAAACAACAAATTGAACTTTTAATAGCTTTCGAGCCAATCTGTAAAGCTTAGTAAGCCAAAAAAACAATTATTTAACTTTTATGTCATGTTTATGTTACATTTATGTAGTATAAAGTAGGAAAATAACTTAATTTTGAGTTAATACTTTACATTTATTAATAGTAGTGTTACATTAATTAACAATTACAAAACTTAAATGGCTAATTCAAACGTTACTACTGAATCAGGTGGCAGACAGAACATGTTTCCTACTGAAACACGTCCTTACATAGATGAGTCTGTTTCATACGACAGCTACCCGCAAAATGCTGAAAAAGTTAATGGACGTTGGGCAATGATTGGCCTTGTTGCATTAGTAGGTGCTTACGTTTCAACTGGACAAATTATTCCTGGAATTTTTTAATGAGTCCACTTTCAGGTTTTTTAGCCGTAATTGTATTCTTTACAGCCACCCTCGTTGCTTATCTAACCAAGCAATTTCAAAATGAAAATTTAAACTATTTATCTTCTTATCAAATGAAAAACACAAACACAAAAACCAAAACAATCGAAAAAGAAAAAGTTGTTGCTGAAACTCTTAACGGAAGATTCGCAATGCTTGGACTAATTGCTGCTATTGGAGCATACCTAACAACAGGTCAAATAATTCCTGGTTTCGTTTAAAACAAATTATTTAATAAACCTATACCCCAAAAAAAATGGAAAATTCAAAACCAACTTATTGGCAAAACGCCGAGAGGACTAATGGAAGAATGGCAATGATGGGCTTATTTGCATTAGTTGTAAATTATGGCTTATTCGGCTGGATAATCCCAGGAATTTTTTAAAATGAATTTAGGCTTACTTTTTCTTAAAGTAAATACTTTAGGAGTAATAACTCTCTCTGAACTTGATTGGATAACTAACCATCAATCTGAATTCTCGAGGCTAGATATGGCTTTAGTTATTAAAATCGGCCGTCTTATGGACTCTGGAGTGGTGGAAATTGATAATAGATTACCTGTTTAATTTTTAAAAATTTGATCGTCATGAGTGTTTGTCAATAGGGATACTGACAAACACTTTTTTATGAAAAAAAATTTATAAAAAAAAAGAGATTGTTTCTTAGCTAAAAACAATCTCTCAATTACCTAATTCTTACATGAAAATTTCAAGTAAGCTTCCAGATTTTAACTGATTTGTTTTTATAGTAAATCCTTAAAAATGCTTTTGTAATTTATCTTTTTAAACCACCTCTTTTTATCCATAGGAACCATGTAACCCAAATAGGAGGAAGGAATCTGATTAAAAAAGAAATTTTGTATATATAAAATGGGGCATTTTCACTTTGAAATAAATTCATCAAAAAAGAAGATATATTTACCCAAAGTAAAATTATTAATATATTGGCTCCCAACAAAGCAAACTTATTTTGTTTGAATATTTTTGGCATAGGGTAAATTTTTATATTCTTAATTCTAAATAATCTAGAGAAATAAATTATAAATTTTCAAAAAAACTTCAAATTTAAAATCCATATCCAAATAAAAAAAGCACTAAATTTCAATCCCTCTCCAAATAACAATCCAAAAGCGATAGGAGGAGAAAATATTAAAAAAAGAATAGAGAATAAACTAAATAAAGCAAATGATCCTCTTAGAAAAAAATTCTTTCTTTTTGTTCTTCTTAGATTTTTTAAAGTATTCCACTCCCATTCAATAAACCTATAGAACTTTTCTGATAATAAAAAAAAATACTTCATTAATATTTTTAATTTCTATCGGCTTTTCTTATTTATAAAATTAATTTCATTTGTTAGCAATACACCTTGTCCCCTTCTTCAGAAAGATAGTAAATTCTATTTTCTGAACTTACGAAGAAGGTTAATCCCTTATATTGTGATCTTTTAAATTTATCTAATCTAAGTTTGTGTAAATCCCAATTATCAGTACTTATGTCAGGATTAAATTCTTGTTCTTTTAAAAAAGTTACATAAGTTGGAATAATTGTTGTTTTTTGGGCTAACCCTCTATTTCGTTTTGAATAAAAAAATAATAATAATAAAAGTACAAAAAAAAGAATTAATAATATATTTGTCATTATCAATTTTTCTAATTTGAAAAAACTTTAAATTGGAGAATCAAGAACTTTTCACAATAAATTTCTTAGTAAGTAAAAAATCCTATTTTTATATTCTTGTATTTTTGAATACTTATCAAGGGTTTACCTTAATCAGATTATAAAATGAGTCGCATTTTGAACATGACTCAAAATTCCATGAATACTCCTTATGCAAAAAGAGTAGCTGAAAAGTTTAGAGAGGCTCAAAACTATTTAAAAACAAATGGTTTTAGTAGATCAACTAAACATTTACTGGAAGATATTGAAAATTCTGTTGAAAAATAATGCCAATACCCCCTCACTTACCACAACTACAATATGGCTACGATGATGGCTTTACAACAATTGTTTTTGGTTTAATAGGAAGTTGCTTAGGATGTATCTTAATTTTATTAATTTCATTTTTTGAATTTAAATTCAAAAATCAAAATAGCAAGCCTTAAGAGACTTACTAAACATTAAATAAAAACTCCATTACATCACCTTCATTAACAATATATTCTTTACCTTCACTTCTTAAAAGACCTTTAGTTTTGGCATTAGCAATTGAACCTGAATCAATTAAATTTTGATACGAAATAGTCTGAGCTCTTATAAATCCTTTTTCAAAATCTGTATGAATTACTCCTGCTGCCTGTGGCGCAGTCATCCCATCTTTTATGGTCCATGCTTTTGTCTCCTTTTCTCCAGTAGTGAAATAAGTTTTTAATCCCAATAATTTATATGTTGATCTAATTAAAGAACTTAATCCCCCTTCTTCTACTCCTAAACCAATAAGATAATCTTTTTTATCTTCTGGTTCTAACTCTATTAATTCAGATTCGACTTGCGCTGATATTTTTATACATTCTGTTTTTTCATTGCTTGCAAAACTCTGAACTTTTGATGAGAAATTATTACCTTCAGCTAAATCATTTTCATTCAAATTTGTTGCGTAAATAATTGGTTTAGCAGTAAGGAAGCCTAGTTGCTTAATTATTAAATTTTCTTCTTCACTCAAAGATAATGATCTAACTGAAAGTCCTTTCTGTAGCTCTTCTTCAATTTTTTCTAGTAAATTATCTTCTTTTGCTGCCTCTTTACTAGTTCTAACCTGTTTTTTAATTCTTTCTCTTCTTTTTTGAAGTTGGGATAAATCAGCTAAATTCAATTCCAGATTAATTATCTCAATGTCATCCAAGGGATCTACCTTACCGGAAACATGAATTACATCACTATCTTCAAAGCACCTCACAACATGAACTATTGCATCAACCTCCCTAATATTTGATAAAAATTTATTTCCCAAACCCTCACCTTTACTGGCTCCTTTTACTAGTCCTGCGATATCTACAAATTCTATTTTTGTTGGGATAATATTTTGGCTAGAACTTAAATCACCTAACGCTTGTAACCTTTGATCTGGGACAGAAACTATACCTTTATTAGGTTCTATAGTACAAAAGGGAAAATTAGCTGCTTGAGCTTTAGCATTTTCTACAAGTGCATTAAATAAAGTTGATTTTCCAACATTTGGTAATCCAATAATACCGGCTTTTAACATTTGAAAAAATTTATGGAAAAATTATTCAGAAAACATCTTCTAGTAATATAGTATTTACTTAACCAATCTTGGATAAGTTAATTATAATCGACTTGATTATTTATTTAGTTCCCAAATATTCTGAATTACTATTTTTCAAAAGAAATGCTTGATTTAATAAAAAAAAATATAAATCTAAGAAGTGGAATTATATTAGTTTCTTTAACTATTTTTTTCGTTTTCATAACCAATTCCTTCAAGAAAAACAAATCAAAAGACATTTCTGATTTTGTAGTGCAAGTTGAAAAAGGAATCCTCTCAGATTCAATTAATACAAGTGGTGAAGTAAAAGCAATCAGGACAAGCAATATTGGACCTCGGAAGCAAGGTGTAATAAAAGAAATCAAAGTAGATGAGGGTGATCTTGTAAAAAAAGATCAGATTTTAGCTTCACTTGATGATGAGGACTTTATCTATAAAATTGAAGAACTTGAATTAAATGTCGAAAAACAAAAATCTGAATTTTTAAGAAGAGAATATTTATATCAAGAAGGGGCAGTAAGCAAAGAAGATTACGAAAGTTATAAAAATACCTACAACATTAGTAGCGCCAAACTTAATGATGCAAAAGCTGAAAAAAGTTTCTATCTAATTAAAGCTCCTTATGGAGGAAAGATTACTGCAAAATATGCGGAGATAGGATCTTATGTCACACCAAGTACAAACTTAAGTTCAGACCCTAAAACCAAAAACTTTATTTTTGAACTATCTGAGGGCCTAGAAATTGTTGCTAAAGTTCCTGAGAGTGACATTGGCAGAATAAAAATAGGTCAAGAAGCCTCAGTAAGAATTGAGGCCTATCCCTCAAAAAAATATAGTGCCATAGTTAAAAAAATAGCTACAAGAGCTGTAAAAGATAATAATGTAACCTCATTCGAAGTAACTTTAAATTTTAAAGATATTTCTGAAGAAATTAAAATTGGAATGACTGCAGATCTTGAATTTAGAATCGAAGGTAATGAAGAAAAAATCTTAGTGCCAACAGTTTCTATTGTCACTGAAAAAGGTGAAAAGGGAATTTTGAAAGTTGATAAAAACAATTCTCCCAAATTTGAAAAAATTGAAATTGGGATCAGTAGTGGAAATAAAACTTCAGTAATTGATGGATTAGAACCTGGAGAGCAAATCTTTATTGATATTCCACCTTGGGCTAAGAAGAGAAAATGAGTTTAAAATCTGAAAACTCTAAAAAACCAATTTTACTTTTAGTCGATGGTCATTCACTTGCATTTAGAAGCTTCTATGCATTCAGCAAAGGGATTGATGGAGGTTTAACAACTAAAGAGGGATTCCCAACAAGTGTGACTTATGGATTTCTAAAAAGCCTTCTTGATAATTGCAAAAATATTAGTCCTGAGGGTGTTTGTATTACTTTTGATACCGAAAAACCAACTTTCAGACATGAATTAGATCCAAATTATAAGGCCAATAGAGATGTAGCACCAGATGTTTTTTTTCAAGATATTGAACAACTTGAAATCATTTTAAAAAAAAGCCTTAATTTACCAATTTTTAAATCTCCAGGTTACGAAGCAGATGATCTCCTAGGCACAATTGCAAATGATGCTTCTTCTAAAGGGTGGTGTGTGAATATTCTTTCTGGGGATCGGGACTTATTTCAATTAGTAGATGATCAAAAAGATATTTATGTTCTTTATATGGGTGGTGGTCCATATGCAAAAAGTGGTAATCCAACTCTTATGAATGAAAATGGAGTAAAAGAAAAATTAGGTGTTGCGCCAGAAAGAGTAGTTGATCTTAAAGCTCTAACTGGTGATAGTTCTGATAATATTCCTGGTATTAAAGGGGTAGGTCCAAAAACTGCAATTAATCTACTAAAAGAAAACGATACACTTGATGGGATTTATCAGGCTTTGGACAAGATTCAGCAGAACCATGATAAAAAATATAAAGGATTCATCAAAGGTTCTGTTATAGAAAAGCTCAGAAACGACAAGCATAATGCTTTTCTTTCCAGGGATTTAGCAAAAATAAATACTGAAGTGCCTTTGATATTAAATGATGGTTATGAATTAAAAAATATAAATCAAGAACTTCTGTCAGAGTCACTGCAAAAACTTGAATTATCAACGCTACTTCGGCAAGTTGATATTTTCAATGCAACTTTTAGTAGAGGTGGTTTTGACAAAAATAACGTGGCTAAAGAGGAGGAGAAAGATCCAAAGGTCTCTAGTAAAATTGAATTAGAAAATAGTGAAAATAAAATCCCTAAAATCAAAGTAAATATAGTAAATGATTTTGAATTACTTGATAAATTAATTCAAAGATTAGAAAAGACCAATGAGATAGTTTCTTTAGATACAGAGACTAATAGTTTAAATCCAATCGATGCGGAACTTGTTGGGATAGGACTGTGTCTTGGAGAAGAAACTGATGATTTATTTTATATACCTCTTGGTCATCAAACAAAAAAAGAGACTACCAATCAATTATCGATTGAATATGTTTTCTCAAAACTAAGAACTTGGATAGAAGATCCAAAAAAAGAAAAGGCACTCCAAAATTCTAAATTTGACAGGCAAATATTTTTTAATCACGGACTTGATCTTAAAGGCGTAACCTTTGACACCTTGTTAGCAGACTATCTTTTAAATAATCAGGAGAAGCATGGGTTAAGTGAAATTAGTTTTAGATTATTTGGATTTAAGCCTCCTTCATTTAAGGAAACAGTTGGAAAAAATAAAGACTTTTCATTTGTTGATATTGATGAAGCTAGTATTTACTGCGGTTATGATGTATTTCTAACTTTTAAGATCGTCAAAATTTTTAAAGAACGATTTTCAACAGAAAAAAATGAATTAATCAAATTGTTCGAAGAAATCGAGCTGCCATTAGAGCCAGTATTGTCTCAAATGGAAATGAATGGAATAACCATCGACATCCCTTATTTAGATAAACTCTCAAAAGAACTAAAAAGTACCTTAGAAGATATTGAAAGTAAAGTTTATGAATTAGCAGGGGAGACTTTTAATCTATCTTCACCAAAACAACTTGGTGAGATCTTGTTTGAAAAATTAAATTTGGATAAGAAAAAATCAAGGAAAACAAAAACAGGATGGAGTACAGATGCAGTAGTTCTTGAAAGATTAGTCGACGAACATGAAATAATTCATCATTTAATTAAACACAGAACTCTTAGCAAATTACTTAGTACCTATATTGATGCTCTTCCAAGTCTTATTAACGAAAAGACAGGAAGAGTTCATACAAACTTTAATCAAGCTGCTACAGCGACTGGGAGACTAAGTAGTAGCAATCCTAATCTTCAAAATATCCCAGTTAGGACTGAATTTAGTAGGCGAATCAGAAAAGCATTCTTGCCTGAAAAAAATTGGAAACTTTTATCAGCAGATTATTCTCAGATCGAATTAAGAATACTTGCTCACTTAGCGGAAGAAGAAATCCTAATTAATGCGTTTCATAAAAATGATGACATTCATTCTTTGACTGCAAGATTAATTTTCGAGAAAGAAGAAATATCATCCGACGAAAGGAGAGTTGGGAAAACAATAAATTTTGGAGTTATCTACGGAATGGGTATTAAAAAGTTTGCCCGTTCAACAGGAGTAAGTACTCCAGAGGCAAAAGAATTCCTAATAAAATACAAAGAAAGATATTCAAAAATTTTCAAATTTCTTGAACTCCAAGAAAGGCTTGCCTTATCAAAAGGTTATGTAAAGACAATTTTTGGTCGAAAAAGAGAATTTAAGTTTGATAAAAATGGACTTGGAAGATTAATAGGGAAAGATCCTTACGAAATTGACCTGCAATCTGCAAGAAGAGCTGGTATGGAAGCACAGTCATTAAGAGCCGCAGCCAATGCACCAATTCAAGGTTCAAGTGCAGACATTATTAAAATTGCAATGGTTCAACTAAATAAGAAATTCATAGAAATGAATCTTCCCGCAAAAATGCTTTTACAAGTACATGATGAATTATTGTTTGAGGTTGAACCAGATTCTTTGGAAATTACGACAAAATTAGTAAAAAAGACTATGGAAGATTGTGTAAAATTAAGTGTGCCTCTTTTAGTTGATATTGGAATTGGAGACAATTGGATGGAGACAAAATAAACCTTATGAAATACTTAGTTTAAGATGATCAAACTTTTTAATACTTTAAGCAAAAGAGTTGAGGTTTTTAAGCCTATTGATGATGTAGTAAAAATTTATTGTTGTGGAGTAACTGTTTATGATTTATGTCATCTTGGTCATGCCAGAAGTTATATAGCTTGGGATGTATTGAGAAGATTTTTAATTTACAGTGATTTCAAAGTGAAGTATGTTCAAAATTTTACAGATATTGATGACAAGATCTTAAAAAGAGCTAAAGAAGAAAGCAGTTCAATGAAGGAAGTATCTGAAAAAAATATTATTGAATTTCATAAAGATATGGATTCTTTAGGGATAATGCGTCCGGATAGTATGCCAAGAGCAACGAATCATATATGCAATATCTGCTCCTTCATAAAAATCCTTGAGGACAAAGGTTATGCATATTCTAGGGATGGAGATGTTTATTATTCTGTTTTTAAAAATAAAAATTATGGAAAGCTAAGTAATCAAAAAATACAAGAACAAAATATAAATCAGCAAGGAAGAATGGCTAATGAGGAAAATAGTAAAAAACTTAATCCGCAAGATTTTGCACTATGGAAAAAAGCCAAAGAGGATGAACCATTTTTTGATTCGCCATGGGGTAAAGGTAGGCCAGGATGGCATATTGAATGTTCAGCAATGGTTAAAGATGAATTAGGAGATACTATTGATATCCATTTAGGTGGTTCTGATTTGATTTTTCCGCATCATGAGAATGAAATCGCCCAATCAGAAGCAGCCAATGGCAAAAAGCTAGCGAACTATTGGTTACACAATGGGATGGTCAATGTAAATGGACAAAAGATGAGTAAATCACTTAAAAATTTTAAAACTATTAGAGAGCTGATTAAGTCAGGTATAAGCCCTATGACTTTGCGATATTTTGTTATGACGGTGAATTATAGAAAACCACTTGATTTTACTGAAGAAGCTTTGAGGAGTGCTTCAGAAGCTTGGAAAAACATTAATGTAGCCCTTTCTTTTATGGACCTTACAAAAGGTGCTTTTAGATATATTGATAAAAATGAAACTCTCGAAGAAGAATATAAAGAGAAAATAAATTTTGAATTATTTCAAAAAAAGCTTAAATTTTCTGAGGCTCTTGGAAATGACCTTAATACAGCAGGTGCTATAGCAATTATTTACGATTTAGCGAAACCATTAAAAAACTTTTTAAACCAATTTCAAAGGGTTGATGGTTTTAAAATAGACCTAAATGAAAAACTCTTTCTACTTGAGAATTTTAAAACTCTTGAAAAGTTGACTGAGGTACTTGGTCTTAAAAAAGAGGTTTTAGTAAAAGAAAGTAAAATAAAAGAAGAAGAAATATCATCGCTTATTAATGAAAGATTGAAAGCAAAAATGGAAAAGGATTATGCGAAGGCGGATGAAATCAGGAATTTGTTAAAAGAAAAAGGTATTGAACTTATTGATCAATCAAAGGATATAACAACATGGATAAGGGTCTAAATTTTAAGAAAAAAACCAATTTGAAATTTTTGTTTTTTAAATACACCTTTAAATGGGAAGATATTAGAAATATCAGAGAAAATTGAAATACATTACTGTGCTCGGTTCTACTGGTTCAATAGGGACTCAAACTCTCGAAATAGCTAGTGAGCAACCTGATAAGTTTAAAGCCGTAGCCCTTTCTGCGGGAAGAAATATTAATTTATTAACTGAACAAGTTAAAACACATAAACCAGAGGTAGTTGCAATTGAGGATGAAAATCTCATAGAAGATTTAAAAGATAATATTAATAACTTAGATTTGGATGGTGCTCCCTTGGTTTTAGGTGGAAAGCAGGGGATTAACGCAGTTGCGGCTTGGGATAAGGCAGATACTGTGGTAACAGGGATAGTAGGCTGTGCAGGCTTAATTCCAACAATGTCAGCAATTAATGCGGGGAAAAATATTGCACTTGCTAATAAAGAAACTTTAATTGCAGCAGGGCCAATTGTTATTCCTGCATTAAAGAAAAATAATAGTAGGCTTTTACCTGCTGATTCAGAACACTCTGCTATCTTTCAATGTTTACAAGGATTACCTAATTATGAAAATGCAGATTTTTCAACAGGAGAGATGCCTAAGGGTTTAAAAGCCATACATTTAACAGCTTCTGGCGGTGCTTTCAGAGATTGGGCCGTTGAGGATTTAAAGCATGTCACAGTGGAAGATGCGACTTCACATCCTAATTGGGATATGGGAAAAAAAATAACTGTAGATTCTGCAACTCTTATGAATAAAGGATTAGAAGTTATAGAAGCTCATTATTTATTCGGGACCTCTTACGAAAATATCGAAATAGTTATTCACCCTCAAAGTATTATTCATTCAATGATTGAGATGGAAGATTCTTCAGTATTAGCTCAATTAGGTTGGCCAGATATGAAGCTACCTATTTTATATGCGATGAGTTGGCCTGAAAGATTTAAAACAAATTGGAAAAGATTAAAACTAAGTGAAATTGGAAAATTAACTTTTAAAGAGCCAGACGAGTTTAAATATCCATGCATGGGACTTGCCTATGCCGCAGGAAAATCTTCTGGGACTATGCCTGCAGTCTTAAATGCTGCTAATGAAATGGCTGTTGAACAATTCCTTAAAGAAAAAATTTCTTTTCAAGAAATCCCAACATTTATAAGTAAAGCATGTGAATCACATATGGAGAATTTGAATTTAAGTCCAGAATTGGAGGATATTCTTGAAGTAGATAATTGGGCTAGACTTTTTGTTAAGCAAGAAATTAAAAAAGGGAAAAAATACGTAAGTATTGGATAAAAGTGAATATTAAAAAGCATCTTCTACTATGCGCAACACCCACAAAACAGAAATGCTTTAAAGGCAATGAAGGTCAAAAAACATGGGAATGTCTTAAAAAGACTTTAAAAAAATTTGAGAATGATCCCTGTACAAAAAACATTCATATATTAAGATCAAAAGCTGACTGTTTAAGGATATGTAAGAACGGCCCAATTCTTCTTATTTGGCCTGATGGTATTTGGTACGAGAAAGTTTCTCCAGAAAAAATTTCAGAAATTTTTACCTCACATATTATTAACGGTAAGCCAATAGAAAAATGGATTTTTAAAAAAACACCATTTTTAAATAGTCCTAGATACTAATAAACCAGTTCTTTACTACTTCGTCTGACCAGCAGCCATTAATAGAGTGAAAACCATTATGACCTCCTTTTTCAGTTATAAAAATAGTAAATTTATCAATAAATTTTCCTCTTAAATTCAAAGTTGCATTATATGGAACCCAAGGATCATCCTTGGCATGAATAAAAAGCATTTGAGGTAATTTTTTTACTAAGTTTTGGATTCTAAATATTGGAGAAGCTTTAACATAATAATCTTCTAAAGAATCAAATCCCCAACTTGGAGCTGTAAATTTCTGATCAAATTCCCTTATACTTTTTAAAGCTCTAATTTTTTTTCTTAATTTCTCATTATTAAGAATTTTGCCTTCATCATTAAATCCCTCCCATAACTGATTTTTTAAGCGATGAAGTAACCATTTTTGGTAGATATAATTTCTAGATTTTTCAATACAGAGACTGCATGATGATAAATCTAAAGGGCTACTTACACAAGCTAGGCCATCTAAAAGTTTTTCTCCTTTGTTTTCATCGTAATCTAAACAGGCATTTAAAAGAATTGTTCCGCCTAAAGATAATCCAACTCCGTAAATTGGAAGATTATTCATCTTAATGAGATCTTTAAACTCTAAATTAATGAATTTTTTAAAATAATTAATTGCTGAAATAACATCACTGGAGCATCTAGCACAATAATTTCCTTTAGCTAAATATCTCGAAGATCCAGATCCTCTTAGATTTAATTTAAGAACTCCAAAACCATTATTTGCTAATTTCCTAGAGATTCTCCTTAAACCAAACCGTTTAGTTGAGCCCCCTAAACCATGTGTAACGATTACAAAACCCTTAAGTGAGACTAAGTTTTCAGGTAATTCTAAAAACCCTAGAAGATAATCACATTCAAATTTTTTTGAAAGAATTTTATTAATCGGAAAGAATATTTTTTTATTTTTTTTTGATTTGCCAAAATCAATAACAAAAGTATCTCTCAAAGTTTGTAAGTCGCCACCTATCCAAGGTAAAACTTCTCGAAATGGCTTATTTTTTAAGTAATCTGAAAAACTAAAAGATATACTATTATTTCTCCCCAACCCCAAGATCCTTTAATTCTCCAATCAAATCATTCAGCACCTTTTTTGCATCACCAAAGACCATTGAGGTATTTGGCAAATCAAATAAATCATTTTTTATTCCTGAGTAACCTGCACTCATACCACGTTTAATTACAAATACCGTTCTTGCTTCCTGCACATCAAGAACTGGCATCCCATATAAAGGAGAAGAGCTATCATTTTTAGCTTGAGGATTAACCACATCATTTGCTCCTAAAACTAAAACAACATCCGTTGCTGGAAAATCAGGATTTACAACGTCCATCTCTTTAAGTTGTTCGTAAGGAACATCTGCTTCTGCTAAAAGTACATTCATATGTCCAGGCATCCTCCCTGCTACAGGATGAATTGCGTAAACAACTTCAATACCGTTTTGCTCTAGTTTTTTTGTCACTTCCCTCAAAGTATGTTGAGCTTGAGCTACCGCTAGACCATAACCAGGAACAATAATTACCTTATTAGCTGCCTCTAAAGTCAATGCACATTCTTCAACACTGCAAGAAGTTATATTTGTATATTCTCCTGAACCAGAAGAGGCTGTACTTTGTGCAGATAAAGATCCTCCAAAAAGAACTGAGACCAATGATCTATTCATACCCTTGCACATTACTTGAGTAAGAATTAGACCTGCCGCTCCAACCATTGCGCCTGCTACTATCAAAAGCTGACTATCTACAACGAACCCTGCTGCTGCTGCTGCAATCCCTGAATAGCTATTTAACAAAGATATAACGACTGGCATATCAGCTCCACCAATTGGCAAAGTAACTCCAATACCTAATAAAGAAGAAACTATAACTAAAAGCCAAATAGAACTTGTATTACCGTTTATCAAATCAAAAAAGGCTATCAAGGAAGCAACTGCAAAAACAATATTTACAAAATGTCTAACTTTGCTCTGAGTCCATCCTGGAGTTGACAACCAACCCTGTAACTTTGCCATCGCCACAATTGAACCTGTGAAAGTTATGGCACCAACAAATATAGAAACAGATATTGAAAGCTCGTTAATCAGTGACTTAAAAATATCAAAATTTTCTTGGCCACTAGATATAGGAAAAATAGCTACTCCTAAGGCCACTAAAAGTGATGACATTCCTCCACAACCATTAAACAATGCCACTGTTTCAGGCATGGAGGTCATAGGTACTTTTTTTGCAAGAATTGCTCCGAATAAACTACCTGAGATTGATCCAATTATTATCCAAATCCAAGACTGAATAGCAATTCCAGAAGTGCCTAAATAATAAGAAAGTAATCCTACTACTGATAGCGACATTGCAAATGCAGCTAATCTGTTGGCATCCCTTGCTGATTTTACTTTTGACAATCCTTTTATTCCCAAAGCCAGTAAAAGTACTGCTAGAAGGTCAATAACGAATTTAATGATTACAGGTAGATTCATATTAAAAATTAGTTCTTATTTGATGGTTTACGACTAAACATCGCGAGCATTCGATCAGTTACAAAGAAACCGCCTACAACGTTGAAAAGAGCAAATCCAAGAGAAACTGAGCCAATGATTAAAAGTGGTACGTTACCTTCTGCTTTTACAATTAAAGTCAAGGCTGCAAGCATTGTTATTCCTGAAATTGCATTTGCCCCACTCATTAAGGGTGTGTGAAGAGTAGGAGGAACTTTTCCAATTAACTCGAGACCTAATAAACTACCTAGTAAAAGAACCCAAAGAAGACTTATAAAAGACATAATTTTAAAACCTCAATTTTCAAAAACTTCATTTTGAAGAACAACTCCTTCATCGCTTAATAAACAACCAGAAATGAGTTCATCCTCTTTATCTAATTTAATTACACCATCTTTTATAAATGGTGTAATCAAAGATGTTAAGTTCTTAGCATAAAGTGAACTTGCATCATAAGGAACTGAAGAGGGTAATTCGCCCGCTCCTATAAGTTTTACCCCATCTTTGATAATAGTTTTATTTGATTTTGTTCCTTCGCAGTTCCCTCCCTGAGAAACTGCTAAATCAATAACTACTGCTCCAGGCCTCATTTTTTCAATCATGGGTGAGTCTATTAAAACAGGGGCCTTTTTACCTAGAACTTGAGCAGTACATATAGCAACATCAGCTTCAGATAAATATTTAGTTAAAATTGCCTTTTGTTTTGAGAGGAATTCGGGTGTTACAGCTTTTGCATAACCTCCGGACTCTCCTGGCTTTTCCTCAACTTCAGGAAGTTCTATAAATCTTGCTCCTAGGGACTCTACTTGTTCTTTAACCGCAGGCCTAATATCAGATACAAATACTATTGCTCCAAGTCTTTTCGCCGTCGCAACTGCCTGTAATCCTGCAACGCCTCCACCAAGAACCACTACTTTGGAAGGTTGAACTGTCCCTGCTGCAGTCATAAGCATTGGGAAATATCTATCTAACTCACTTGCAGCCAAAAGAACTGCTTTATATCCAGCAATATTGGCCTGTGAAGAAAGAACATCAGAAGATTGAGCTCTACTAATCCTAGGAAGCAACTCTAGTGATAAAGCTGAAATCTTATTACTATTTATAATTTCAAGAAGCTCCTTATTCCCATATGGGTTAAGAAGACCAAGAAGAATAGCGCCTTTTTTTAACTTAATTAAATTATCCTCTGATGGAGTTTGAACACAAAATATTAAGTCAGCTTCACCCCAAATTTTTTGATCTATGTTGTTTATTATTGTTCCGCCCGATTCTTCATATGATAAGTCACTAAATCCTGATAATTTTCCAGCTGAACTTTCAATATAAACATCACATCCAAGGCTTTTTAATTTCTTTACCGCTTCTGGTGTAGCTGAAACTCTCCTTTCACCAGAGCTTGTTTCGGAAGGAATAAGTATCTTTGTCAATTTATTTATTTTTTAAACATAATAAATATAAATTGAAGAAAGTCAAAAGTCTTGGATTTTTGTTAAAAATATATTTTCTTTTCTATAAAAAATAGCTATCTAGAATATAAAGGTACTAAATAATCAAATGAGTATAAAAGCAATCGAATGTCCTGATGGAGTATGTCACAGTCATCATGGTGGACATGCTGTTCCAAGGCAAGCTATGCAGAAAAACCTAGAAAAGCATGGTAAAGACTGGTGCGAGAAATTAGCAGAGAGAATTTATGAAATGTCAGTTGATACTTATTCGCAGACAGTCATGCCCAGTCTCCACTCAGCTGGCTGGCAAAGAAGACATCTAGATTGGGAATTTAAGCTGGCAGAAAATGATTCTGAACCGGATGAAGCTCTTGTTGAAGGAATTATTAATGCAACAGAAAGCTTTCTAAGGAGTAGTGAGGTTCATCGATTATTTATTCAGGAATTAGTTCAGGGAACATTCGAGGAAGCAAATGACAAAAAAATAATTTCTAAAGCTATAAAATCTATAATTGAAGAAGAAATTGTAAGTTCACTGAGAGAAAAAAAAGAAACTCTTTTGAAGAAAATATCTTCAAAATTAGTTTCAGAAGAAAAAGTTAGCGAGGAACTTGCTATAAATTCAGCCAAAGAGGGTTTCGAGGAAGTCGAAAGGCTTCTTGCAAATCATAGCGAGGCTGTTTAATTCTATTTCTTTATATTTTCTTTATAATTAGCGCAAAAATCTGCTCAAATATAAATTAAAGATTAAATTATTGTTTGGAAGTACGAAGTTGTAACTTATTAGACAATACACAAGCTGTTTGATGTGTTTATCTATATACAACTTTTTGAACTTCAATGGAAAATTTCATTAGAAAAAGGATCGATATTGCAACCTGTTGGGCAACCAACAGAATTTCTGCAATGGATACTCTAGAAAGATATGAAGATAGTTACGCAATTGCAGAAGAATTTAGAGAGTGGATATTACATATTGGTGAAAAGAACGAAAATTTTAAAGATTCTGTTTTAAACTTCCCAAAGGAATTAAAAAAATTATTAGACCAAAAAATCAACGATTAAATAACAAATCGATCGAGTGGAACCCGCCCTACATTATTTGGGTTTGTTTATTATTATTAAAAGTGAAATTAGCAAATAAATGGAGAATAAAGAGAAAACTTCAAACGTAGAAAATGTTGTAATTATTGGCTCAGGTCCTGCAGGATATACAGCTGCAATTTATGCAGCAAGAGCAAATCTTCAACCATTGCTCGTTACAGGATTTAATTCTGGTGGAATTCCTGGTGGCCAATTAATGACTACAACATTTGTTGAAAATTATCCAGGTTTTCCAGATGGCGTACTTGGTCCTGAATTAATGGATCTAATGAAAGCTCAAGCCGAAAGATGGGGCACTAATTTATACGAAAGTGATGTTGTCTCAATAAATACTGATTCTTATCCCTTTGAATTAAAAACTTTAGAAGGAACTATAAAATCTAACTCAATTATTATTGCAACTGGAGCAAGTGCAAATAGATTAGGTGTGATAAATGAAGATAAATTCTGGAGTAAAGGAATAAGTGCTTGTGCAATATGTGATGGAGCGACCCCACAATTTAGAGGTGAAGAATTAGCTGTTATCGGAGGGGGCGACTCTGCATGTGAAGAAGCAGCATATCTCACAAAGTATGGAAGCAAAGTGCATTTGATTGTTAGGTCAGAAAAATTAAGGGCTAGCGCAGCAATGGTAGATAGAGTAAAAGCTAATCCAAAGATAGAAATTCATTGGAACACAAAAGTTGATAAAGCAGATGGCTCTGAATGGCTTGAGAAAATAGAAACTATTCACTCTCAAGATGGTAAAGGGGAAATCAATATAAAAGGTCTTTTTTACGCGATAGGGCACACACCAAATACGAAGTTCTTAAACCACAAAATTGATTTAGATAATAAAGGATATATTGCCTGCAAATCGGGAAGACCAGAAACATCTATTGAAGGTATCTTCGCAGCAGGTGACGTTGTCGATTCTGAGTGGAGACAAGGAGTTACCGCTGCAGGAACTGGGTGCATGGCAGCATTAGCTACCGAAAGGTGGCTAGCCGAGAAAAACTTAGCAAAAACTATAGTCAGAGAAACACCTGAACCAGAAAAAAAACTTAATTCATCAGATTTTAATGAAGAAGAAGTTAATGAAGATACTTTCGATTCAAATTCTGAATGGCAAAAAGGGAGTTATGCATTAAGGAAACTTTATCACGAGAGTAAAAAACCTATCTTAGTAATTTTTAGTTCTCCAAGTTGCGGTCCATGTCATGTTTTGAAACCTCAGTTAAAAAGAGTAATTAAAGAACTTGATGGTGCAGTTCTTGGCGTTGAAATAGATATTGATAAAGATCAAGATATTGCAAAACAAGCTGGTATTAATGGCACACCAACAGTTCAACTTTTTAAAGAAAAATTATTAAAAAAACAATGGCAAGGTGTTAAGCAAAGAAGTGAGTTTAAAGAAGCGATAAAAAATATTATCTAAATTATCTTTTTATTTATTATTTCTCTTAGGGTTATTTTTATTAGTAGTAGGTTTAGAACCACCTGCATTTCTTTCTCTATAAGTTATCCTCCCTCTAGAAAGATCATAAGGACTAATCTCAACTAACACTTTATCTCCAGCTAATAATTTAATTCTAAATTTAGTCAATTTGCCTGCAGCTCTGCATAAACATTGATGTCCTTCAGGTTGTTCTAAAGTAACCAAATAAAATCCATTCCCCTGCTCTTTTTCTATTACACCTGAAGTTTCAATCATTAATTAATCTTTTACTAAATTCATATTATCAGAAAAAGATTGGCCAAAATTAATTTAAGAAAAATTAAATACGTAAAAATATGAAATTCAATTCAAATAGAAAATTTAATTTCATTAATTATTTGAAGTTGACCATAATAAAAATTTGCTTTGGCAATTTTTTCAGAATCTTCTAATTGATCAAAAAACACAAACCCAAGGCTTTCCCACAGTGAAGATCCGCAAACATTATTTAATTCATTTTTTGCTTCTTTTGCAAAATTATCTAGTTTTCGTTCAAGATTTTTAGACTTAGAAACAGACATAATCAATAATATATATATAGTACAAATATACTATATAAGTCTGCAATTGCAACATTAAAATGGTAATCTCTTTTTTTCCTCGATATTTAGATCTGCTTCCATTTCCCTTAATCTTTTAAGTATTTGTTGGTAGTACTCCTTTATGTAACTTTCTAGTGAGGTCATATCTTCTTTTTTAAGTTCCAGTATTTCGTAAGTTTTGCTCATGTCAGCATCTAATGATTCACCACTACTAGTTACTTCGGCAAAAGCCAATCTTTCAGCAACATTTAAAGAATCTTGGAAAAAGGAAACTACTTTCTGAGTAACACTTATCAGAAAAGGTGAAACTCTAAAAACTTTAGCTTTCTTTTCGCTAAATTTTTCACATAAGGATATAACTTCGTTTGAATCCCAAGATTTAGGACCAACCAATGGCAATGTTGTTCTATGAGTTTTTGGATTATTAACTGCTGCGACAATAATTTTTGCCATGTCTTGAGTATTCATGTATGCAATTTTAGTTGGATTTCCACTCATCCATACTGCTTGACTATCTAAAATTGGGATGGCGAATTGACCTATAACTCCTTGCATAAAAGCTGCACATTTGAAAATGGTATATTCTAGATCAGATTTCTCAAGAAGTTTTTCAGTACAGTATTTAATATCCATTAATGGAACATTTCTAAATTTTTCTGTTAAAAGAATTGAAAGGAATATTACTCTTTTTATATTTAAAGATTCACAAGCATTAAATAAGTTGAGTTTTCCATCCCAATCTATTTCATAAATACTTTTAGGATCATCTGGTTTACTGGTAGCTGCATCAATAACAACTTCAATATCTTGCAAAGCATATTCAATATCAGAAGAATTTAATAAATTGCCTTTTGTTAGTTCACATCCCCACTCTTGTAGAAAGGAAGCTTTTCTTGGATTTCTGACAAAGCATCTTACTTCGTGTCCTTCTTCTATAGCTTGCTTTGCTATTTGCCTACCAAGTGTGCCTGTTGCTCCTACTAAAAGAATCTTCATATTTAAGATTTACTTAACCTGTAGACCATAACTCAATTTATTATGTATTCGTGAGAATCAATCACCCTGAAACTTCAATAATAAAGCACCACCAACCAATCCTATTGGAATAAGTATCCAAAAAACTGCTGCAATACTAAAAATTTCCTTAGCCATAGTAAAATTTAATGATTACTATAATTTACATTTAATATACATTTTTTTGTTAAAAAAGTAGATAATGCAAATATCTTGAAAATTTTGAATATATGAATACCTGTTCCAAAAAAGAAAATATTAACTTTCCTAATTATTGGAATTGGAATGGTTTTAAAATTTGTTGGAGTGTTACAGGCGAAGATAATGAAATTCCAATTATCTTTCTTCATGGATTTGGGGCTAGTCGAAAACATTGGAGAAACAATTTAGAATATTTTGCAAAAAGGAATTGCGCCTCATATTCTTTAGACTTAATAGGATTTGGAGATTCAGATCAACCTGGGATAAGACAAATTGGAAGATTAGATAATGAGATATGGTCTAAACAAGTGAAAAACTTTATTGAACAGGTTATAAGACCAAAGAACTCTGCGAAAGTAATTCTTATTGGTAATTCCCTAGGATCATTAGTGGCTTTAACATGTGCTGTTTCATTAGAAGATCAGATTGCATCAGTTATTGCATCGCCTCTGCCGGATCAAATACAGGAAACCCAAAAAAAAATAAAGGGAAACAGCTTATTAAAAAAATTTAGAAATAGATTCATAAAAATATTTTTTATATTTTTCCCCTTAGAGATTATTTTATTTTTAATTACCAAATTAGGGGTTATAAAACTGGGACTAAATTCTGCCTATTTCAAAAAAAAGAATATTGATAGCGAACTTATAGATTTGGTGACAAAACCAGTTTTAAGACGAACTTCAGCAAGATCATTAAGAGCAATGTGTATTGGAATGTCTTCTAGAGTTGAAAAATATCAGTCCTCTTACCTTTTAAGAAAACTTTGCACCTCAAAAAAAGTTCCATTTTTGTTAATTTGGGGAGAAAAAGATAATTTCATACCTTTGTTTCTTGGTAAAAAGATTGCAAATTTCCATAGATGGGTAAAATTAAAAATAGTATCCAATTCAGGTCATTGTATCCATGATGAAGATCCTTCAATATTTAATAAAATCTCTTATGAATGGATTAAAGATTTAAAAACTTTTAAAATATGAAACATACATTATCAGTTCTTGTAGAAGACGAATCTGGAGCTTTAAGTAGGATCTCAGGCCTATTTGCTAGGAGGGGATTCAACATAGATAGCCTTGCAGTAGGCCCTGCGGAATCTAAAGGTATTTCAAGGTTAACAATGGTTGTAGAAGGTGACGATGAAACTCTTCAACAAATGACTAAGCAACTTAATAAATTATTTAATGTTCTAGGCGTTGTTGATTTTACAAATCTCGCAGCCGTAGAAAGAGAATTGATGTTATTAAAAGTTTCATCGAAAGAAGATACAAGAAGTAACATCCTAGATATCGTTCAAATATTTCGTGCAAAAGTTGTAGACGTTTCAGATATAGCATTGACACTAGAAGTTGTTGGGGATCCGGGTAAATTAGTTGCTTTAGAGAAATTACTAGAACCTTACGGTATTCTTGAGATAGCAAGAACTGGCAAGGTAGCTCTTAAACGCTCTTCAGGAGTCAATACAGAAATGTTAAAGATCAACAAATATTCTCTAGAAATCTAATAAGATAATCGGACTTCTTTGATATAGTCTTCTTCTTGAATTTTTTCAAGTACATCTAATCCATTAACAATTTTTCCAAAAATCGAATATCTTCCGTCTAATTCAGAGATTTTATTATTTACAAAAAAAAATTCAGTAGAGGATGAGTTATTCTTGCCACTCTTAACCATAGCGATTGAACCACTTTCAAAAGTATTAGCTAAATTTTTAATCTCATAAGGATCCTGTATTTGATAATTATATCTGGGCTTAATTTCTTCTTTGAATTTTATTTCTAAAGGAATCGAAGGACTTGTCTTATTAAGTTTTAGATTTCGTTCAAAATAAAATTTATTTTCTGGATTAACACCTCCATGTATAAATTTTAATTGGGGATAATTAATGATTTTATAAAATTTTTTATTTACGTAGATATTATTTTCAATATTTTCAAGAAAATTTGAAACTGTTACTGGGTTATCTTTACCAAATAATTCAACCTTAAAATCACCTTTTGAAGTTTGAAAGTATACTATCTTATTAACCTCAATACAGTTTAATTTAAGTTTTCGGCAATAATAAGTTGAATCAACCTCATTTTTAAAACTACAGCTTGTTAACAAAAACAAACACTGAATGAGAGAAGATGATTTTAATATATACCGTTTTTTTATTTTAAACCCTCCAAACTAACATTCAAAAATTTAGCTAGCTTGGCACCTTCTTCTTCTACTTGAAGAAGTGGTTTAAGTTGGCCTGCACCACTTAGAGGTAATGGTTTTTTTCTACCTTTGAGTACTAAGGCGATTCTTCTTCTAGGATTAAAGCCTTCACTTATATCCAATTTAACTGATTTAATTTCATCGAAATTCAACTTGACTTCAATGTCCTTAAATAACCCTTTTCTTTTGATTGCCACGGATTTTGATGATTTATCAAAAGAATTAGTTCCTGAACCAAAGTTAATATAAACCAGATACCATAAATAAAAATTTAATAAATTAGCTATTACTCCATATGCACCCATAATTATCCCTTGAGGTATAAATAATAATGTTGATGGATTACCTAGCGGTAATAGATCCCTACCCGTGTAGCTAGAAATAGATGCCAAAAGAAACCCAACCCCTCCAATCGTAAGCATTCCACCAATAATGTAATTAGATATTTTTCTTGAACCATCTATTTTTTGTTCGATTGTATCGAAAGACGTGATGTCAGATTGCATTTTCTATTTTTTTTAGGCTAGTTCTGATAATTTAACAAATTAAGGGAGTATTCTTACCTATTTTTTAATAAAAAAGTCAGGAAAGCTTTACAAGGCATTTCAGATATACAAATATTTCCCCACATTACTCTCAATCTTTGTTACAGTCACTGCGTATCCCGAAGCTAAAAACGATTTCTCATGACGATCGCAGTTGGTAGCGCCCCACAGAGAGGATGGTTCGATGTCCTTGATGATTGGTTGAAGCGTGACCGCTTTGTATTTATTGGTTGGTCCGGACTACTTCTACTTCCTTGTGCATATCTTGCAATAGGCGGTTGGTTTGTCGGAACAACATTTGTTACCTCTTGGTACACACACGGAGTTGCAAGCTCATACCTTGAAGGTTGTAACTTCCTAACAGCAGCTGTAAGTACCCCTGGTGATGCCATGGGACACAGTCTTCTATTTTTATGGGGTCCTGAAGCCCAAGGTAGTTTCGTAAGATGGCTACAACTTGGTGGTCTTTGGAACTTCGTTGCATTACATGGAGTATTCGGCCTTATAGGTTTTATGCTTCGTCAGTTTGAAATTGCTGGCCTTGTTGGAATTAGACCTTACAACGCATTAGCTTTCTCAGCAGTAATCGCAGTATTCACAAGTATTTTCCTTATTTATCCTTTAGGACAGCATAGTTGGTTCTTTGCACCTTCATTCGGTGTTGCAGCAATCTTCCGTTACATCCTGTTCATTCAAGGTTTTCACAATATCACTTTAAATCCATTCCACATGATGGGTGTTGCTGGAATTCTTGGAGGTGCTCTACTTTGCGCTATCCATGGAGCTACAGTACAAAATACTTTGTATGAAGATACAAGTATTTATACAGATGGTAAAGTCCAAAGTTCCACATTTAGAGCTTTTGACCCAACTCAGGAAGAAGAAACTTATTCAATGATTACAGCGAATAGATTCTGGAGTCAAATCTTCGGTATTGCTTTCTCAAACAAGCGTTTCTTACATTTCTTGATGTTGTTTGTACCTGTTATGGGTATGTGGACATCTTCAATTGGTATTGTAGGCTTAGCACTAAACTTAAGAGCTTATGATTTCGTAAGCCAAGAAATCCGTGCAGCAGAAGATCCAGAATTTGAAACTTTCTATACAAAAAATATACTTTTGAACGAAGGTATGCGAGCATGGATGTCTTCTGTGGATCAACCACACGAAAACTTTGTATTCCCTGAGGAGGTTCTTCCACGTGGAAACGCCCTTTAATAATCTATTAAGAGCTCCAAACCAAAGTATTGAGGAAACTGGTTATGCCTGGTATGTAGGCAACGCTAGATTAATCAATTTATCTGGACGTTTATTAGGAGCTCACATTGCTCACTCTGGACTAATAGTCTTTTGGGCGGGAGCAATGATGCTCTTTGAGGTAAATCATTTTACTTTTGATAAACCAATGTGGGAGCAAGGTTTAATCTGTATGCCACACGTTGCAATGTTTGGCTATGGAATAGGCCCAGGTGGTGAAGTTACTGATATCATGCCTTTCTTCCAAGCAGGTGTGGTTCATTTGATAGCTTCGGCTGTTCTTGGTTTTGGTGGTATTTACCATTCATTAGCAGGTCCAGAAAAACTTGAAGAAGATTTTCCATTTTTCTCCACAGATTGGAGAGATAAAAATCAAATGACAAACATTCTTGGATATCATTTGATTGTTTTAGGTGTAGGTGCTCTAGCATGGTCAGTAAACTGGTGTTTTATTGGCGGTGCGTATGACACATGGGCACCTGGTGGTGGTGAAGTTAGACTTGTAAATCCAACGTTAGATCCAAGAGTTATTCTTGGCTATCTATTCAGATCTCCATGGGGAGGAGCTGGTTCTATAATCGGCGTTAACTCCATTGAAGATATTGTTGGTGGACATGTTTATGTGGGTATTACTGCAATTATTGGAGGAATATTCCATATCTTTACTAAACCCTTTGGATGGGCAAGAAGAGCATTCATCTGGAATGGTGAAGGACTATTAAGTTATGCTCTTGGTGGTATATGTGTTGCAAGTTTTATTGCTTCAACATTCATCTGGTTTAACAACACTGCTTACCCTTCTGAGTTTTATGGTCCAACAAACGCTGAAGCTTCACAGGCCCAAAGCTTTACTTTCCTTGTGAGAGACCAAAGAATTGGAGCTAATGTAGGTTCAACAATGGGACCAACAGGACTAGGTAAGTATCTCATGAGATCTCCTACAGGTGAAATTATATTTGGTGGTGAAACAATGAGATTTTGGGATTTCAGAGGTCCATGGTTAGAGCCTTTAAGAGGACCTAACGGATTGAGCCTTGAGAAAATCCAAAATGATATTCAGCCTTGGCAAGTAAGAAGAGCTGCTGAATATATGACTCATGCTCCTAACGCTTCTATCAACTCCGTTGGTGGAATAATAACAGAGCCTAATGCTGTTAACTTCGTTAACTTAAGACAGTGGTTAGCTGCAGCTCAATTCTTCCTAGGATGGTTTACATTCATCGGTCACCTTTGGCATGCTGGACGTGCTAGAGCAGCCGCTGCTGGTTTCGAAAAAGGAATCGACAGAAAGAGTGAACCAGCTCTAGAAATGCCTGATCTAGATTAATTTCTATCTCAACTAAAAAGCCCTATCTTTTGATAGGGTTTTTTTTTGTTCGATTTTATTATCTATATAAATTTTCTCTAAGCCATGGCAGGCTTAAACCCATTACATTACTGAAACAACCCTCTATTTTTTCTATATATTTACCGCCTACACCTTCCAAGGCAAATCCTCCGGCGCAATATAAAGGTTCATTTGTATCTACATAACTCTTAATTTCCCAATCTTCCAACTTAGAAAAATAAACTTTTGAACTTACTGTTTTTTTTATTATTTCAGCGATTTTAAAAATTTTGGAAGTTGAATCAAAATTCCCAATCATTAGAGTATGACCAGTATGTAAAAATCCAAATTCTCCAGACATTTTTTTCCATCTAATAAATGCCTCCTCTTTATTAGATGGTTTTCCATAAGCTTCTCCTTTAAATTCAAAAATTGAATCGCACCCAAGTATTTCCACTGGACCATAATTAAATTCTTCGGGCAATGATATGTTTTGAATATTTTCAGATAAATTATTAGCCTTTTGAAAAGATAATTCCAAAGCTAAATTTAATATATTCTTTTCTTGAATAGTAGTTTCATCAAAGTCACTTGATTTTTGGATAAATTCAATTTGACAATTTTCTAGTAATTTCTTTCTAGATTGAGAAGCAGAGGCTAGAATTAACACAAATTTTTTTCCAAATTATAATTCAATTTACTAATTAATAAATTTCAAAATTAATATAAATTACCAATGGAATTAGAAGCAAAATTATATGAAATAAAGAAACCAATAATGGTCCTAGGCACTTCCAGTGGAGCAGGCAAATCTTTAACAGTTACTGCTATTTGCAGGATTCTTAAAAATCTAGGAGAAGAACCAATCCCTTTTAAAGGGCAAAATATGAGTAACAACGCTTGGGTTGATTGGGAAGGTGGAGAGATGGCATATTCACAAGCTCTTCAAGCCTTTGCTTGTGGTATTAATCCCTCTACAGAGATGAATCCAATTTTATTAAAACCACAAGGAAATTCAATAAGTGAGGTTATTCACCTAGGTAAAAGTGTAGGAACAACAACTGCAAAAGATTACTACCAAGATTGGTTTATTCCTGGCTGGGAAGTAATAAAAAAAAGTTTAAAGTCTATTTATAAGCGGAATCCAAATTGTCGATTAATTATTGAAGGGGCTGGAAGTCCTGTAGAGATGAATTTGATTCATAGAGATCTGACTAATTTAAGAGTTGCTAAGTACTTAAATGCAAATTGCATTTTGGTTACTGATATTGAAAGGGGAGGAGTATTTGCACAAATAATAGGGACCCTTGAATTAATGAAACCAGAAGAAAAAAAACTTATTAAGGGAATTATTATAAATAGATTCAGAGGAGATCTTTCATTATTTGAAGACGGGAAAAAATGGATAGAGAATAAAACTCAAATCCCTGTTATTGGAATTATTCCATGGTTAAATGATTCATTTCCACCAGAGGATTCTTTAGATTTAATAGAAAAAAAATCACTTTTTAAAAATCCTGACATCAAAGTTGGGATTATAAAATTACCATCTATTAGTAACTTTTCAGATTTTGATCCACTCGATAATGAAGAAACAATATTAATTGAATGGATTAGAAAATCACAGAACCTAAATAAGTATGACTTCATTATTCTGCCCGGCAGTAAACAAACGATTAAAGATCAAATATTTCTTGAAAATTCTGGCTTATCTCAGGATATAAGGGACTATTCAAATAACAAAGGAAATATTATTGGAATATGTGGAGGTTTACAAATGTTAGGGACTACACTTGAAGACCCTTATCTTAAAGAGGGTTCCAAAAATTACTCTGAACAAAAAATTAAAGGTATTGGATTACTACCATTAAAAACGACTTTCTTTAAAAAAAAATTAACACGTCAAATCAACTCTGAATCTTTATGGCCATGCCACTCAGATATTAATGGATTTGAAATTCATAATGGTCAAACTGTATTAGATGAAATCCAAAGTTCATTAAAGATTAATCCTATATTTAAAGATTTAAATCTTGGTTGGTACAAAGAAAATAATAAAGGCGGAACTATTGCAGGAACATATATTCATGGGATCTTTGAAAATGACAGTTGGAGAGAGCAATATATTAATTTAATAAGGAAGAGTAAAAATTTACCAATATTAAGTAAAAAATCAATATCTTATAAAGAGAAGAGACAATTCATTATTGATAATCTTGCTAATGAATTCCACAAACATCTAAATCTCAAATCATTTTTAAGTTGAAAGAAACAAATATAAAAGTAATATGGCCAAACAATATAGAGACATTAGTTTCAGAAGGAGATGATTGGTTCTCTTCTGCTGAAAAAGCAGGTTTAGAAATACCAGCTGGGTGTTTCACAGGAAGTTGTGGTGCGTGTGAAATAGATGTAAATGGTGAAACAATAAGGGCTTGTATAAGTAATATTAAAAGTGATAGAAAATGTCCATTAAAAGTTTCCCTAACTACGGACCCTTTTTGGGAAAAATAAATATTCTGAGATCACTTAATAATAATTGAGCGTTTCCTCTTATTGACTCTTCCTATAGTAGTTATTCTGTTTGTATTAATAAACGGCGAAGATCTTTAAATGAATCTCTTCTTAGGGGATTGATACCCTATTTATTCAGAGAAATATTAGAAAAATAAGTTTAAGGCCCTAATAAATCAAAAACTTCTTTGTTCATGAAGTTTAATGCTTATTTAAAAAAACTAAATTCTTAACTCAAACCAAATCAGTCTTTAGATTTACGATATTTGTATATTTTTTACGAGAATTTTTGTCCTTTCTATAGCGTTATGAATTAAAAAATATGAGCTTGGTGGAGACTCAATAACTTTTAAGCTTGAACTATCTATTATCTGAATTTGACACTTAATTTTATTGCTACCTGAAAGATTTATTAATCTTAAGTCTTTTAAAGAACCATGGACATGATAAGAGGAACCGAATTTTTGTAAACTTTTAAATGGCATAGGAATATAGCCTTTTAATAAATAGAAAAAAAATATATTTACCTTACTCCAAATATCTAAGCCTTTATAGTTTATTTTTTCAAAGAAGTAATTATCATTTTCGTATACACCTTTAACTCTGAATTTTTCTTTTTCATCAGAAAAAAATATTTGGCTAAATATTAGAATATTTTTCTTAATTAAATACTGTATAACGGGATTGAATTTTGGAAAGTTTTTAACAATTTTATTATTAATTTTATAAATCCCTAAAAATATTTCTTTGTAATCATTTTTTTTTAAAAATGCTGATTCCAAGGAAGAAATATTTTTTTTAATAAGCTTGTTTTTTTGACTAAAAAAAATATTTTTCAAATCAATTAAAGGTATGCGATATAGGTAATGATCATAAAAATAAAATTGTTTTTGTTTTAAAATTTTTGATTTTATTAAAATCTTTGGAGTATTAAAAACTCCGAAACCTAACAAAATATTTCTAGTAAAAATTGGTTTATTTTTTGAAATAATCCTGATATTATTTTTATCTTTATCATATTCCAATTTTTCAATGAAATAATCCTTAAAAATTGGGATATTGTTTTGAATGCAAATTTTTTCTATTTCAATTCTTGGGTCTAAGATAGAGGGTGAAGAATATTTTTTAGAATTGGAGTTAATTAAAAATTGGCATCTAAGTTTTTCAAATTTAGTAACAAAAGAAGAAAAATTAAAACTCTCCAAAGAGTTATTCATCTCATATATTGAAAATATTTTTTTTATAAATTCATATTTCTTTCTTTCAGTAGAAGATTTTTTATCAAAACTTGGGAAAAACCCTCCACCCCAAAAACTAGCTAATCCCCCTAAATTATGTGTTGATAATATTGAAAGTTTGTAATCTATTGAAGAAGTTAGTATTGACTTATCTATTTGATTTTTTCTGATATTATTAGATACTTTTAAATGACTAAGTGAAAAGCTTTGATAATATTTCTTAGATACTTTTTTATTATTAAAATCTTTATTACTACAAATAATACATATTTTCAGATTAGATTTAAGACTTATTAAATATTTCAATGATGCAAGACATGATATTCCTCCTCCTAAAATAGAGATGTCAAATAGTTCTTCATTCATAATTTAACGTTACTTGTGATTTCTTATAATTTTTAATTATGGTCTGTTGTATCAATAATGAATAAGGCTTTTCTATTATGTCAATTAATCTCGTATTAATGTGAATTTTTTTTAGGATATTTATTATTGTTCTTAAAGAAAAAATTATTATACCAACAGGTAGAGGAAGTGAAAAATTTGTTTTGCACTTTTTTTCAAAATATAATCTTGGCACTAACGATAATTCAAAAATCATGAATAAAAAATAAGAGTAACATCTGTAAAGTTTTCCATTTTCTAATTTCTTATTTAAAAACATTAATAGATCATTAATCCTTGTTCCTGGAATTAAGATATGGTTATTTGAAAAATCCTTAATTGCAAACTTTGGAAAATTTCTTTTCCTTTTAGACAATAATAATTCATCATCTCTATTCATAGCCCATCCAATTCTAATCACAGAACCGTTATTTTTAAAAATAAGATTTTCTAATTTCCTTTTAGTATCTCTGTATGATGTAAAATAATTTGAATCTGGTTCAAAGGTTGAGAGAAAAATATATATAGAGTTGGGAAATATTTTCTTTGTCTCTTTTAAATTATTTAGATGAAGATTTGATTCTTCAATATAATTGTTACTTCCAATTAAACAATCTATAAATAAAATATCATTGTATTTATTTTTTATTGTTGATCTTAAATTTATTAATTTTGATAAAAGTCCCTTATTATTTATATCTTTCCATGAAATTGATTCGTATTCAAGATCATTTTTAACAAATTCTTTTCCTAGATTTTTGCTGACTTTTCCATATTTACCTAAAGTAACAAAAAGATTTTTTTTTACCATAAAAATATTTTCAATTTAAATTAATTTTATATTAACTCTTAGATTAAAAATAATTATAAATTTCTCCCAACCAAATTTTTTTTTAATTGTATATATGTAAATCTAAGATTCATGCCAACGGTCTTTAAATTGAAATATCGAAGATGTACAAAATATAATCCTTTTTATGGAGATAAGATAAATAAAATTTTATAATAAAGGATTCTTGTAAGTTACTACGGAGAGGGTGTTAGTTGATGTGGTTTCATCAGATATTATCAGACACCAACTGACACCCATATTTTACAAATTAGGTCTAATTCCCCCAACATTTCCCCCAACACTTCAGAATGTTGAGTAAATAAAAATTAGAGAAAAACGAAATTTATATTTCATTTTTAATATTTAGATTAAATTAAGCATTAATTGGAGGTTGGATTGCGGTTTCTGTATGAAATGGACGCAGACCTCCCTAATCTTCTTCGAGATCTACCCACATACAATCTAATGATTCACTCTTTGATATAAATCCTTTTTCATAATTCCAATCACACCAAATAAAATTACTTGCAATAAAGACCATAAATAATATTGAAGGGATAATTAAAATTGCAACAGGTAAAGTCAAACTTTTCAAAATCCAAAGAATTAGACTCCCGTCCTTGTTTTTATGCTCCTTCATTAAAAATTGAGAATAATATTAATCTTAAACACCAAAGAAATAAAATATTTATTATGATAATCTTTATAAAAATTACAGATGAAAAAATTACTTATACCTTCAGTATTTGTAATTAGTTTATTTGGATTAATTTATCCAACTGAAAAAGAAAATACTAACCTTACTGATTATTGTTTCTCACTAGAGAAAATAGTGGCAAAAAATACATTTGATAGTACAAACAAAATAGATGGTACAACTAAAATGATTGCCAAAGGAGTTGCATCTTTTGGTGTTGAAAATTCAAGAGGCGATTTAACTACAAAAATAATTGAAACATTCAAATCAGAATCTGAGGATTCTTTTGTTAAGTTAATTCCTACAAAAATATATTGTCTTGGTGGATATTGGATTGAAAAGTTTCAACCTGGTACATTTGAATCAATATTTTATGGAGCAATTCAACAAGTGGTCAAAGAAACTTATTCAGATTTAAAAGAAGATATTGAAGATAATGTAAACAACCTAATTAACGATTTAAATAAAGGTTACAAATCCCTTCAAAAAGAATTCAATAATATTTTTGATTAAATCATAAATTTTTTATTAGTTTTTCTAAATAAGGAGTTATGAAAGAAAATAAATTACTCTCAAGTGAAGAATTTTTAACTTTAGGAATTTCAAAACTTAATAATGGAAAATTTGATTTAGCAATTAAAGACCTTAATAAATCAATTAAATTAAATCCAAAAAATCCTGATGCTTTTTCAAAAAGAGATTATGCAAATAAAAAATTAGGTAATTTTGCAAATGCGATAGAAGACTACAAAAAAGAATATGAATTGGACCCAAACTGTCCTATGGCAAATTTTGATATGGGAATTATATTTTTTGAGATGAACAAATTTATAAAGCAATAGAGCATTTTTCAATATCTATTAAAATTGATGAAAATTTTGTGGATGCCTATAAATTCAGATATAAAAGTAGAAAACAAATAAATGACGACAAAGGGGCAAATAGTGATTTAATTAAAATAGATCAGATAATAAATCTTAATTCAAAGGAAACTAAAACTTCAGATAAAAAAAATAGAATCTTTCAAAACATATTTTTATAAAGTTTCAAAGTGGTATTTTGCCATTTTACTAATTTATTTATTTGTTTTGATATTTCTTTACGCAGTTAATTTGCAACCTTGGCAACCCGGAGACGGGTTTGGAAGTACTAGTTTCTTAATGTGGTTTAATTCTTTTGACTCCTCAAAATTTATCGCAAATTCAATCCTTTTTTATTTTTTATATCTAATTTTAGTCTCTTAGGTGGAGAAGATTGAGGCTATATATCTAAATTTAATATCGTTTTTGGCAGCATTATTTTTATGCTATTTTTTTTAAATTTTTTTAGTAATGTCGAAGTATTATTAATTGGTACAACTCTTATACCAGTCGGGGTTTTTATGCGGATTTATGATTCGAAGTAATTTAAAATTATTTCTGCAGAATCAAACCCATTCCCCCAACATTTCCCCCAACATTTCCACCAACACTTTTTAAATATTAAAGGTTTGATCTTCTCTGAATCAACCTGACATTATCAGAAACTGTTTTTAAGAAGAAAATAAAATAATTATTGCTACAGCAGTAATTTACAAAAATTTTGACTCTAACAGAATGCCTCTGACAGAGTCAGACACTAAAACAAATCCGGAGAGGGTGGGATTCGAACCCACGAATAGTTTCCTATTAAACGATTTCGAGTCGTTCGCTTTCGACCACTCAGCCACCTCTCCTCCTCTTATAATTATGAATCTAATAAGAAGATAAGTTATTATCTAACTTATTATCTTAATTTTTAATTCCATCCTGCATCTTTCATTAATCTTATTGCCATAGAGTTATATTCTCCAAGTTCTTCTACAGTAACCGTATCAGGAAAAAATTCTCCAAAATTTTTGACAATATTGTTTTGATTAACTTCTTTTAATGGATGTTCAAAAGTTGGAGCAGCGAGCCCTTTACTTCCTCTCGGGGACGCTAAAAACTCAAGAAGCTTGATAGCTTCATCTTTATTTTTTGCGTATTTAGCTACACCACCACCACTAATATTTACATGGGCAGGATTTGGAGTGACTACGGATGTTCGCTTTGCATATAAAGAATCTCTTCTTCCATTAACACCAGCTAACATTCTTGCGACATAATAATGATTAACAATTCCTACTCCACATTTTTTCTTAGAAACGGCTCTAATTATTGAAATATCACCAGGGAAGAAAGGTTGAGAAACATTATCAATCATTCCTTTTAACCAAGATTTAGTTTTTGATTCGCCTTTATTAACTATTTGATTAGCGACTAAAGATTGATTATATGGACTTTTTCTATTTCTTAAGCAAACTTTTCCTTTTAATGATGGATCAGCTAAGTCTGTATAGTCTCTAATCTTGCTAATATCGACAACTTTTGGATTTACAACCATAACTCTAACTCTTCTAGTTAATGCATACCATTCTTTGTTTCTGTCCTTTAATCCAGATGGGATATCATTTTCCAAAGACTTTGATTCAACACTTTGAAGCAAGCCAGCTTTAGCAGCATTTGTAATTCTCGCTGCATCTACCAACAATATTAAATCAGCCTGAGAATTCTTTCCCTCTCTTTTCAAGCGTTCAATTAAAGATATTCCTGCTGCCTCAATAAGTCTAACTTTGATTCCCGTTTCTTCTGCAAATTTTTTGTATATAGCTCTATCGGTGTTGTAATGTCTACCTGAAAAAACTCTGACTTCTTTTTCTGCTGAATTGGCAGGTACAGAAAAATTGAAAAGATATGAACAAGTTAGTGCGGAATAAATTAGTTTCTTTAGATTTTGCACTTTTTCAAAATAGTATCTATGGTTACTTTATATCTATCTTCACAACAAGGCCTCTAAAAGAGAGTTTCTATACATCAACTTGTATCATTTTTTATATCAAAAATGAATTATTTAACTCATCAACTATTAAATTCTGAAGAATTAGAAATGCTTAGAAAAAATCTAGGTAAAGAAAACTTATTTTGGGAAGATGGCAGACAAACTGCTGGGAGGTATGCGGCCAAAGTAAAAAATAATTTACAACTCAAAAGGGATTCAGATTTTTCAAAAAAATTTTCAGAATTGATCAAAAAAAAGATTCTTATTAATGAGCTAATTAAAAGCTTTGCTTTACCAAAAAAGGTTCATGGAACAATTTTCTCAAAATCAACAACTGGAATGAAATATGGACGTCATATTGATAATCCTTATATGTCTTCTGGGAGAGCAGACTTATCTTTTACAATTTTTTTAAATTGTAAAGACGATTATCAGGGTGGTGAGTTATCAATTGAGAATTTTAACTCAGAGGAAAAATTCAAATTAAATGCAGGAGAAATAATAATTTATCCTAGTACTTATTTACATTCTGTAGAAGAAGTTCTTTGGGGTGAAAGATTGGTTTTGATTGGTTGGATTGAAAGCTATATCAAAAGCATTGAAGAAAGAGAATATTTATTTGATCTGGACGCCGCAGCCAGATCATTACTTGCTAAACATGGAAGATCGGAAGAAGTAGATCTTATTTTTAAATCATATGCGAATCTTTTAAGGAGATTAGGGAGTTAATCTGAATCATTTTATACATCGAATAGAAAACTTTTTCTTTTTTCACTAAGATATTATTAATCTAAAATATATATGAAAAAGAAAAATTCTATTGCAATATTTCTCGCAGCTACAAGTGCAATTGCGATATCAACAACTGAAGACTTTTCTCTGAAGGCTGAAGAAAATGATTTAGGCGGATTAAAGGAATGGAACACAGATATGCCATTAGAAGCTGATTTTATTCTCGACGAGCAAGCGCAAAAACTCGCTGATGAAGCTGCTTCATCAAGTATGTGTATACC
Source organism: Prochlorococcus marinus CUG1433 (assembly GCA_017644425.1). Taxonomy (NCBI): domain Bacteria; kingdom Bacillati; phylum Cyanobacteriota; class Cyanophyceae; order Synechococcales; family Prochlorococcaceae; genus Prochlorococcus; species Prochlorococcus marinus. The sequence continues at coordinate 1,476,944 of JAEPLN010000001.1, read as the reverse complement.
AATTGGAGAGGGAGAAAATTGTTGGTAATATTCTAATTTTTATTCATAACTAGAATTAATTCAAAAACTCTTTTTATACTATTCATAATTCAAAATCTCATAATTTCGTAAGAGAAAATAGTAAGAAAAAAAAACGCCCTTATGGGCGTTTAATTATTTTGATTAAATCAAATTAGAATTTGAGTGTAGTTTCAAGTACTGCACCGAATACATCATCACGAGATGTTCCATTTCTATCAGATCCACCAAAGATTGCTGGTGTGATAGTAACAGATTCATTGGTTTTAAATGAATAATATAATTCGTAAGCGAATGGATCTACAGTGCTTTCATTCTCATTTGTTGTTGGTTGTCCAAAAGCTATTCCGATTCTATCGTCAGCTTGGAACATGTCCTCCCAAGTTAGCCCTGCAAACCAGGCACTTGAGCTGTCCGATGCCGCTGGAGCTCCATCATAGCTTGTTGAATCAAATCCTAGTGAGATTGAAGGAGTTTTAGTACCTGTATCAGCAGGTCTCCACCATGATCTCAGGCCAATCGAAGTAAAACTGTCATTACCGGTAGGAGCATGATTCGCTGTGTGATAGTAAGTATCACTCCAACCATTAGTTTTCGAATTAACAATAGCTGATACTGACCATTGATCAGTTGTATAACCTACTTGATTAGCCCAAGATGTTGCTGATTCATTTGTAATGAATCCATTAGTAGTTCCATTTTGTTGAGATACTACATTAGAGCTTACCGCAAAGCCATTATCAGCTTTATATGCCCAACCAACACCAGAGTTAGTACTTGCTCCATATGCTTCACCATTACCACCAAGAGTAAATTGTTTTGTTACGGGCTTATAAATTGAAGGGGTAGTTCCATGCATATAATAGTTCTCAATTTTTGGTCCAATCCAGAATGTATTTTTGTCCCCTACTGGGAATTCATACCAGATTTTGTCAACCTTTAGTACATCTGCATTACCATTACCTGAACTCAGGTATGTTCCGTATGTTTTAGTAACACTATTACCAGCATGGTTTCCAGACTTTAATCTAATGTAAAGATTATCATCACCCGTAAAACTGGTGTTTAGGTTCATTTGAAGCATATATGCAGCTGTTACTGAGTCGTCTTTTGTTGCTGCACTGAGGTTGTGGTCTGTACCCATTAAAGTGAAAACAGCTTTACCGTCCATGGTTGTTGTATCTGAGAAGCCACCAGCTTCAAATTGATTTTGTCTGGCCTCAAGGCCATCAACACGGCCCTTAAGTTTGGCGATATCCTCGCTAACTTCGTTAATGAATGATTTACTGTCAAGTCTTGAAGATCTTTTTTGGCTAAGCGCATAGCTATCCATTTCTTCTAAGTTGACAATATCGGAAGCCTGAACAGCTATCGGAGCTATAAAGCCCAGAGATGCTCCTGCCACCAACATTTGTTGGAAGAGTTTCATTTTACCTCACACTAAAAGTAACCCTACGAAAAGGGTACCTATACTGTATCTGGCGTTACAAAAAAAGAAAGAATTATAAGTTTCATAGCAGCGTATCCTTTTATACAATCTAATCTTTTTTTTTATAATAATTACCCAAATTATTATTTGATTAATGGGTAGTCGAGGCATTCTCTTTCTTCAATCCAAGTTGATGCAACTTTTCTTGCTAATTTTCGAATCTTTTCAATATATTGAGCACGATCAGTAACTGAAATCACACCCCTCGCGTCTAGCAAATTGAAAGTATGACTACATTTCAGAACGAAATCTAGTGCAGGATAAGTTAATTTATTCTCTATTAAAGAACTTGCCTCAGACTGATAAATTTCAAAAAGTTTTCTGAGGTTATCAGGATTAGATGCATTAAAGTTATATGAACATTGACTTTTTTCAAATTGAAGCCAAATATCACTATATTTCAAATTTTTGTTCCAGTTGAGATCCCAAATACTCTCCTTATCTTGCAAAAACATTGCAATCCTCTCCAAGCCATAAGTAATTTCAATAGGGATTGGATTACAATCCAAGCCCCCGCATTGTTGAAAATAAGTAAATTGAGTTACTTCCATGCCATCCAACCATACTTCCCAACCTACTCCCCAGGCTCCAAGTGTAGGAGACTCCCAATTATCTTCAACAAATCTTATGTCATGGTTTCTAGGATTTATTCCTAGAGATTCTAAAGATGTTAAAAATTTTTCCTGTATTTTATCTGGAGAAGGCTTGATTATTACTTGATATTGAAAGTAATGTTGAGCTCTATTAGGATTATCGCCAAACCTTCCATCTGTTGGCCTTCGACATGGTTCCGAATAAGCAACACTCCAAGGTTCTGGTCCAATTGCCCTTAAGAATGTGTGAGGATTCATAGTGCCAGCACCTTTTTCAGTGTCATATGGCTGCATTATTAGACATCCTTCATTAGACCAAAATTTATTTAAGTTTTGAATTATGTCCTGAAAAAACATCTAATTAAAAAGTTGGAAGATTTGGATTAATTCCAATAATCATAATATCAAAGCTTGTTTCAAGAAAGAAAAAATCCTAGTCACACAAAAATATTTATTAAGACACAAATTTTAAATTAGTTAGTAAAAAAATCTAAGGGGAATGGCCCAAAAGTACTTGAATTCTTAGATTCATGGTCATACTGACAAGTTAATAAAATGCCTTCTCCAAGACCATTTTCAGATCTAACGAAAACATGACCAGTTTTTTGATTATATTTTAAAAAGACATTTCCATTAGCGAAAAGGTTTTCTAAACCACTAATAGTAACAAAGGAAAATTTTTTAGAAATTGATTTTAATGCTTCAACAGCTTCCATATTAGAAGGTGCCATTATCCCGATTGTAATCCAATCAGCATCCAAAATATTTGCTTTTAGTTGTTCTAATAATTTTTTTATTTGAATATTGCTTAATTCAGGAGCAGATCTAAAACTGTTTAAATCAACTAAATTATTTATTTCCATTAAATCAAAATTTAAAACAATAATTCTTAACCAAAGGTTTTTCCATTCCAAGCCCACATTGAAGAAGGGACATCGTAGAAAGATATATATATCTTATCTATTGATATTCCCATTTTTTCATGTACAAAATTTGATATTGGCTTTGCCATTTCTGAAGGATTTAAAGAACCTATTGACCTGATTTCTAAAAAGCAGCAATGGCTTTGATTGTCAAAATACATTTCGCAATTATCAGCTAATTTTGTCATTACAAATTTCTTTGATTTATTTGTTAAGGATGAAAAAAATACTGAAATATCTTCAAGTAGTTTTTTCTTATCATCAACTTTTATTGAAGTCGAAATATCAATATAAGGCATTTCTATGCAGCCAAATAATCTTTTTGAGAATCATTCTTTGGAGAAAGAGTTTTATTTTTTGAACTTCTTTTTGATGAAAGATATGCCATGTCATATGAAGTTATTCCATTTTTATAAGGATTGAAGAGAGAATTTTTTGACTTATTTTTTTTACTACTTCTAAAATTAATCATTTTTAATTAAATTATTAATTAAAATCTAACTTTTTTTAAGTGGATGTCTAGTTTTTTTTAAAATTTTTAATTAATTTAACCAAGATATATCACTTAAACACAAAAGGGTTTTATATTTTCTAAATTTTATATAGAGTTAAAAGTCATTAGTTTTGCAAGTTTTAAATAATTATCAAAGGAAGAAAATTGATGAAAGAAATGATCAAGAATTTTATTCTGATCCAAAATTTGTTTATCATCTAGATGCGAACTTCAGAAAATACCTAACAGGTGTTTACGAAACTGAAATAGCTGCTTGTTCCACTGTTCTTGATTTAATGTCCAGTTGGGATAGTTATTTACCTAAAGGGAAAAAATACAAAAAGATTATTGGGCATGGACTAAATAAACAGGAACTTGAAAGAAACAAGGTATTTGACTCTTATTGGATACAAAATTTCAACTTAAATCAAGAAATTCCCTTAGATAGCTCAAGTGTTGATTATTGTTTAATGGTAGCTGCATGGCAATATTTACAATATCCCGAGAATCTAACAAAAGAAATTGGTAGAATTTTAAGTGAAAACGGCAAGATTATAATTTCTTTTTCAAATAGAGCTTTTTGGCATAAGGCTCCCCACATTTGGACTTCATCTTCTGAGGAAGAGAGAGTTAAATATGTAAGGAAAGTATTAATCACAAACGGTTTTAACGAACCCAAAATTATTAAAAAGTTCAATCAACAAGACCTTAATATTTTTAATTTTTTTAATAAAGATCCCTTTTATTGCTTAATTGCGTCTAAGGATAAATAATAAAGTAATTACATTTACGAACGACATTAAAAGTTAGAACTCATAGCCATGCTTTTTAATTTTTACTAGTATTGGATAGTTAAAATAATCATATGGGTTCCAAAAGAGAAAAATATCCTGAAAAATGCCCATGGGATCTTGGCCCTAATCAGCATTTAGCCAAAGAAGAAAACTGGACTTTAAGGTTAGGAGAAGCAAACGTATGTTTTAGCAAAAATAAATTAGATAATAACTATTTTCATGTGATTAGTAATGAAAAAGAAGAACAAATCCTAGCGTTCAGAGCAAGACTTCTTTATCAAAAACTACTTGATAAAGGATTTAGATTGGTTGAATAAAGCTCATTTCAACAAAGAAAGATCCTCAAAAACAAATTTTTGTATTTCTTCTTCTTGATTTTTATTTAAGTATTTTATTGTTCTCGAATTTAATATCCAATAATCCTTTTTACCTATATTTACAAACTCATCCTGGTATTCCAATTTTTGAGATTTGGCCTTAAGTGTATCAGGGTCAATTTGTTGACTACTGTATTTTTTACTAAGGGTACCTATTCCTGTATCAAAGAATTCTTCAACAAAGATTTCAATTATGGTTCCATGAATTTTTCTATAGACCATATTAATACATTCATTTTTAACTCTATATTTATCTCCATGATTCTTACCTGAAATACTCATTTCAATTCCACTTTCAGAATTTTTAAGTAAATTAAAATTATTTTCTGAATGAATAGATTCGAATTCTCTCTTTACCCTATGAATACACACTTCAAATAATTGAGAAGAAATACTTTTAACAATTTTCTCATCATCTATTTCTTGAATATTAGGTTTAAAGTCATTACCTAATAAGAAGCTACCTTTGTGAATATTATCATTAATCAAAAAAATACATTTACCTTGGTAACCATTAAATTCATTCTTCCAGGTATACCTATTTTCATAAGCCTTTCTGAAAATCTCTTTACAATTAATATCTTTTATATTATCCATAAATTTATGAATATCTTTAGAAATTCTACAAAAAAAAACTCTCCATTAGAGGAGAGTTTTTTTTATCAGATTAAATTAGTTTTGGGTAATTTTTGTATTTTCAATATTGTCAAAAGCTTGACCAATTTTCTTAAAGTCAAATCCCATTGCTCTTAGTGCGTGCCAAAGATGACCTTGTAAAAAGAAGAAACCCAAATAAAAATGAGTATTAGCAAGCCAAGCTCTTGAGCTATATAATCCTGAACCCAAATCAACTGTATCGGTAAAATAAGGGGCAAATTCAAATTGAAGCTTTAAAGGCTCTCCATATAGATCAATTGGATATATGGTTGTATTTGAAGCACACCAAAAAGCAGCAACAAAAGCCATATAAGAAACACCAACCACTGAATATGACAAGATTGCCTCGGCGCCAAGTAATCCTTTACCTTTAAATTCTGTATATTCTCCAAATTGTTTAGTACAAATATGGAAAACTCCTCCTATTATTTCAAGGAAAGCTAGAAAAGCATGTCCTCCCATAACATCTTCCAGACTATCGATTTTTAAAAAATCAAATTGATGATTCCAGATAGCGGAGATATCTAAATTGTAAATAACTTGCCTTGTAGAACCTATTACTGGGTCGTAAATGCCATGAATACGAGCCCATTCAACGAACATAATTGCTCCAAGTCCAAGAAAGATTAGATGATGGCCAAGAATAAAAGTCAATTTATCTGGATCATCCCATTCAAAATCAAATTTTTGTGGCTTACTGTTTTCTGGATAGTCTCCAAGATCACCTGCAAATTTATTTGAGTGTAATAATCCCCCAGCACCCAATACTGCTGAAAAAATAAGATGTAATGTGCAAATTACAACTATTCCATATGGCTCTGTAATAACACCATTTTCAACGCCACCAATTCCAATACCCGCAAGGTGGGGCAAAACAATTGCTTTTTGTGAGCCTATTGGAATATTGGCGTCGTAACGAGCCAATTCAAATAATCCAAAAGCTCCTGCCCAGAACATCATTAAACCTGCATGGGCAGCATGAGCAGCTATGAATTTACCTGAACGGCCAACAACACCAGAATTCCCAGCGTACCAGTCATAGGTGACATCAGATTTTCCGTAAGTTTGTAACACTTGATTTAAGTAAACAGCAAATTGAGCATATTGCTTATCAGTATTGTTTTTACATGTTCTTTACAGATTTAATTACTTATGTAAAAAAAACATATTGTGAAAGAACAAATGTTACAAATCAGGAACGAATATCCGAGAAGGCTTACGTAAGTGAGGGTATTTCATTCTTAAGCTGAGAAGCCCATGTTTCAAGACGTGAATCGGTCAAATCAGATTCGCTATCCTCATCGAGTGGTAATCCACAAAAGTTTTCTCCCATAACACTTTTAGACTCATCAAATGTATAAGAAGATTTATCTACATAGCCAACCATTTCGGCGCCTGCTTTAGTGAAGTAGCTATGAAGTTCTTCCATGGCATCACAATAATTTTCTGTATAGGTAGAAGAATCTCCCAAACCAAAAATTGCAACCTTTTTCCCCGACAAACTTAGTTCTCCAATATCCTCCAAGATTGAATCCCATGCAGTTCCTGATCTTTCTTCATCTGCTCCAGTATTCCAAGTTGGAATTCCACAGATAATTCCATCAAGGCTCTCAAACTCAGAAAGATCATCGACATCGGATACATCCTTAGGTGCTTCTGCTGAAGAAATAAAGTTGTGAAGACGATCAGCTACATCTTCCGTTTTTCCAGTTGTAGTTGCGTAATAAATTCCTACAGTCATAACTTCAAAATGTTTACCTTAAAATAATAAAATCTAAAAACCTTAAATCAATTTCTTTAAAAACCTTTTCATGTAAAATTTTATACTAAATTAAGGTAAGAAAAATTTTTTGAGGATAATTCATAAAAAACATTAAAAAAATCGTGGCTGACAAACTACAAAACGATATCAATAAAATTGTTAATGAATTTAATTTTAAAGGGAGAAAAAAATTTAAATTAATTATTTTATTTGGATTATTAGGTGATTTTGATAGTTTTGAATATGCAATTAATTTGAAAAAATTTATCGATAATAATCAAGACAAACATTTAGATATTTTTGCTTTAGCAATTGGTAACGAAAATGGGAAGGAAAAATTCTGCAACTTTACTGGCTTTCATAAAGAGAATTTAGCAGTTGTCACTCATAACCAAATCCACAATAAGCTAAATATTTCTAAAGGGATAGATATAGGTTTAGGTGGTTGGATTAATATGCTTTTGATGCTTTCTGGGATAAATTCTTTTGGAACAATCAAAGAAGTTCTTAGAGGTTATACAGGAGACCGTAAAGCAAAACAAATCTATTCAGAATTTGACAATATTGAAATTTTAAAATTCTTAAAATTTTCAGGTAATTCTTTTAAAGCGTTTTTCGGGAATGGTTATTTGAGACCCTTTGAATTAGCAACTTTTAGATTAAATAATATGAATGAAATAATCCAAAACTGGGGTGATTACATTCTTCATGAAAAATATCTTCCTCAGAGAGGTGCTTCTTTTTTATTAGATGAGGATAAAGTTGTGTATAAATTTTTTTCAAATGATGTACTTGGATATTCATCAAATATGAGGGACCCTTTAAGATTTTTATCTGATTTAGACTTAATTAAAGAAAATATTTTTTAAAAACCTTTATGAATGTAGACTTATTCGGATATTTCGCCGCGATTTTAACAACAGCTGCATTTCTTCCTCAATTGATAAAGACTTTAAAAACAAAGAAGGCAGATGATGTTTCATTAACGACTTTGATAATGTTCATTATTGGGGTTTTATCTTGGATTATTTACGGATATAAAATTTCTTCTACACCAATTTTGTTAGCAAATTTAATTACCTTAATCTTAAATCTCTTGATATTAATATCAAAAATTTATTTTTCAAAAATTTAAAGTGATCTAAAATTGTCTTAAAAGTATTAATAAATAAGTTTTTAATTTATTTTGATTATTATATATTTAAATTTTAAAGATCTTGAAAACATCAAAATGCTGGGTTTGGTTTAAAGGTAGCCTTAACAGTGGTGGTTTTTGGAAAGAAGGCTTTACTTGTACTTTTGATGAGAAACCAGGAGTTATAATTGAAAGCCCTGCCTACGTAACCTGTAGAGTTCCAAACTGGAGAGTTTCGACTAAGGAACCAGATGATACATATAAATCTCCTTTAATTCCTGAAAAAGCGATCTGGAAGATAATTTAATTAGCCGAACATGATAAAATTTTTTTGACTGCGCTACGGCAAGTTAATATTGCATTATTAAATATTTAATAAATACCATCTATTCTCTTTTTATAAATATTATCCCTTTCTTGATTTTTGGTTTTTATCTTGGGAAAAAGAATCCAAAAATATCTGAAATAATTGCAAGACCACTTATAAGATTTGGCATCCCATTGTCTGTAATGGGTCTTTTATTGAAAGAGGGTATAGATATAAACCTTATTAAAAGTGCATCTCTAGCTTTTTTTGTAATTGGATTTTTAATAATTCTAATTAATATAATCCCAATATTTAAAAACAGACTTCCTAATTACACCTTACAACTTGCAGGACTTATAGGTAATACATCATTTCTTGGAATACCAATTGCAATGGCTCTTCTTCCATCATCGACTATAAACTTTACTATCGGTTATGACTTAGGTACAACATTGTTTGCCTGGATATTTGGACCTTTTTATCTTCCAGAAAAATCACAAAATAAGAATATCTTTGATATTAAAGGTTTGTTAAATGCCTTAATAAATGGTCCTGCATCTAGAGGGATAATTGGTGTATTTTTGGCATACCTCTTTCAAATAGACGAGTTTTTAGGCAATTATCTTTGGATACCTGCAAGAATAGTTATTGCTTTAGCAATTACTATTGTGGGAGCAAGGCTAGGATTAATAACAAATCAAAAAGATGAATTTTTTGATTTTGGAGAGGAAATAAAGTACTCAATTTTATTAAAGTTATTGATCCTACCATTAATCATTTTTGTAATAAGCAAATTTTTAAATTTTGATTTCTATCAATCAACTGCAGTTATTCTTCAGGCAGGAACTCCAACTGCTATATCAACAATTTTAATGGCAGAGGCTTATGGAGTGAAACAAAGGATAGCTTCAAAAATTTTATTTACTACAACAATAATTTCAATAGCGACAATTCCACTCTTGACAATTTTGATAAAGGCATTTTATTGAAAAATTCAAAATAAACGCATAATTAATCCATATTGTAAAGATAATATCCGGATAACTAAATAATGTCTTAAGATTTAGAGTATGAAGTCAGCAAACCCTGAAAATGAATATATCCCCTTAGATCTGAGGATCTCTGTTAGAAGAGGTACTTTAAGACTCATTTCAGAGATGGCTCAAGATATGGGAATAAGCATTAATGAAGTCTTTAGTTTTTTAGCAGAAGACTCTGTGATCGATCTTGAATTACTCGAAGATTTGAATAAAATTGAAATTCCCAATAAGTGCAGCCTTGATGATCTGAAAAACGCAATTAAGAAACAAGGTATGTGTTAAAAATTCTCAACTTTTCTATTTCTCCAATTGGATTTATAACCTTTTTTGACATAAAAATCCGAATACTTAATTAAATCACTTTTTTTAATTCGCCATAAATTATAAATTCCATATACGCCCAATTTTTGATGATTAATATTTGACCAATGTTGTTGATTTGAAGAATATTCATCTATCACTACTAATAAAGAATTGGAGTCATAGTCAGGATGGTCTTCATAATTTTTTCTCCTATCTGTGTTTAGTCTGTCGGAAAGGTTAATTAATCCCTCTTTAGTATTTGGTTCATAAAAAACAATTTGTCTCGAATAATAATGCAAAGAAGGTTTTCTTATTCCAATCATCGCTAAGGTTTCATTACCCTCGCGAATAGTTAAAATTAATTTCGATATATTCCTCAAAGGTAATTGTCTTGAAGTATCTGCTAATTTTCTAATAGGTGACATCAAAAAAGACTGTCCAATTAAAAGTAGAATTTGAATATAAAAAAGGATATTTTTTGATTTTATAGAAAATAAAATAATTGCAAAAACTGTAAGGACAGAGAAATATAATTTAGCTTTAAAAATTATCCCTGAGCTTATCAGTTCAGTTGCTAGGTTGGGCATCTCTGGATCATTTATAGAATTAAGCCAAAAATTTGAAAAAAAGAATGCTACTGAGATACCAAACAAAATTAAAATATTAAAAATCCAAAAATATAAATAAGTTTTTTTTGAATTTCTTAAGCTTATAAAGCTATTACTGATTAAAAGTGCTGCTGCTGGAATTGCTGGCAACCAATAACTTGGTAATTTCGTGGCAGAAATACTAAAAAAAATTAAAACTGAGGTGAACCAGCAAATAGAATATGTGTAAAGTGTTTCAGAAATCGTGTAACTTCCTCTAAAACCTTTCAAGAAATCTTTGAAAGTTATAAATATACCGTGATACAGGAAAGGTGAAAATGGCAATGAAGCTAATATCATTATGTAGAGAAAAAACCAGAATGGTTCTGCATGATTATTGACGACTGACGTGTATCTTTGAAAATTATGATAACCAAAAAAGTTGTCCCAAAAAGGCTTTCCTTCTTTTATGAGTTCCAATATATACCAAGGCAAGCTTATTAAAATTGTTATCAAAAAACCTTTCTTGGGGTTTATCTTCAAAAGCAAACTTTTCCAATTCTTCTGAAAAAATAAAAAAGATGTAATGGTACAAGTTGCCAAAACAAATGCAACAGGACCTTTAGATAGAATTGCGAGAGCCAAAAATAGCCATGCTGAGAGACATTGATCATTATTATCACTCGCCATTCTTCTCCAAAACAAAAGTAGGCTAATTCCCAAGGTTCCAGTTAATAGAGCATCACTAACAGCAGTTCTGCTCCAAATTATTATTAATGGAGAAAGCGCAAAAGCTAATGAAGCAACTATTGGAGTAAGAAATTGCTTATCACCTTTCTGTGGCCAACAAAACAACGTGTCTCCAATCATCAACATTAAAAACAAAGATCCCAAAGCTGAAGGGAGTCTTGCCGAGATTGTCCCATAACTATCCCAAATCTCGTTTTTCGGTAATGAGTAAAAAAAACCCATTAGCCAATATATTAGAGGCGGCTTATCAAAACGGAACATTCCATTAACTTTAGGAGTTAACCAATCACCAGATTCACTCATTGCCCTCCCAGCAGATGCGAATAAAGGAGGAGTTTCATCTACCAGTCCAGTTGTTCCTAAACCGAAAATAAATATAACAATCCCTGCAAAAAAAACTATCAATAAAGTTAAAAGCCTTTTTTTCGTAAAGGGGAATATCATTTAATATTTTAATTTACTTATATTCATTAATTACCTTATTAAGCCAGTTCAAAACCTTGTTAGCAAATATATCAGAGGAGGCATTTTTTTCTACCCATTCTCTACAATTTATACGCTTTATATTTTTGATGTTCTTTACATGTAAAAGAAGTGTTTCTCTATCATCTGGTTCAGCAAGGAATCCCGTTTGCCCATGCCGAATAATTTCACTAGGTCCTCCCCTCCTATAAGCTACAACTGGCACCCCACAGGCTAAAGCTTCAACAACGACATTCCCATATGCTTCATTCCATTTTGGGGTATTTAGTAAAACCCTACATTTGCCAAGTTCTTTTTGTAATTCATCGGTAGCCAAAAAACCCTTCCAACATACCGTACCTTGAGGAAATGATTGCTCAATCTTTAAGGCATAAGTCTCATCTTCTATGACTCCCCAAACATTGAGTTTTTCGCCAAGTACATGTGCCACATAAGCCGCATCCTCTAAGCCTTTCTCGGGCGCCACTCTTCCAACCCAAGCCAAAGGTCCGTTTACTGAATCTTGAAAAATATAATTATTTAATTTAAAGCCATTACCAATAATTGTTGGTTTTTTTATAAATGGATAATCATTGGCCTGTATTTTTGAATGAAAAGCAAAATTATATGGATACTTAGCATATACCTTGGAAATTAAATCATTAATTACTAAACTTTCGGAACCCATACTAATAATATGTGCAATGGGGACATCTATATTTAAAGTCATCCAGATAGGTAACCAATCATAAGACATGTTCAACAATATATCTGATTTTCTAGCTATTTCTAATCCCTTTTCAAGCATTCCTGCAAGAAGCGAATTTTCTGGGATAATTACAGGAGAATTGTAATTTTGATGCTGCCAACTGATTTGATCCTCACCTTCTACAAGATGTAATTTTGCTTTTTCATTACTTTTGTGTAATTTAGAATTTTTAGGAGCAATCACTTCTACATAGTGACCTAAATTAAGCAATCCAGAAACTAAAGAATTTAAAGTTAACTCAACTCCTCCGCCTCTGCCGCTACCTAAGAAACCTATTGGAGTGCTAATTAAAACTATTCGCATTATTAATACTTTTTACACCAAGAAACTAACTAAATAGTAGTATCAGTCGTTCTATTTTCCCATAATGTCCTTCTTTGGCTTACAAAAAATACCGAGATAAGCACAAAAACTACTCCTATCCATTGAACAATAGTAAGCCTTTCACCTAACCATACCCCTCCACTTAAAAGAGCAAATACAGGAGTTAAAAATGCAAGAGTACTAAATCCAGTTATTTCTTTGTTGTTAGCAAAGTAGAAAAACAATCCATAAGCTACAGCTCCTCCGAAAACACTTGCAAATGACATAAGTCCCCAATCAAATAATGACCAATCTGGGATAATTTGAAAATTTGATTGTATGCAATGCTTAAGAATTAATGGCAAACTTCCAAAAACCATATGCCATCCAGTAACTGCAATTGGATCACTTTTAGTACACGTGAATCTGATTAAAATTGTTCCTAATGCCATAGCTAAAGAAGCTGCAAGCATCCAAAGTTCTCCAAAATTAAAAGAAACGTTAGTCATTGCCTTATCAGACATTAACCACCAATTTTCTAAAAATTCCTGCGGAACACCTAAAAATACTATCCCTCCTAAGCCAAAAAGCAAACCTAACCAACCTATTGGGTTAATTAAATTACCAAAAATTGCTCTTGCTAGTACAGCAACCAAAAGGGGCTGAGAATCTATTAATACTGATCCGAGACCTGCACCAGTTTTTTCAATACCATAAGTTAAAAACAATTGAAAAAAAGTAGCGTCGACAATTGTAAAAACAAAAAACCACTTCAAATCACACTTATAAATTTTTAAGTCTCTTTTAAACAAATATGTTGTTATTAGAACAAGAATTCCTGCAGGAAGTAATCTTAAAGAAGCCACAAACTCTGGACCAGCACTAGAAACTAATGGAGTCATAGCTGCCATTGAAGTACCCCAAAAAATAAATGGGAGTATCATTAAAAACCAATTTAGGATTGAATTCATTAAGTCTGCTGATAATCTTTTTAAAGTAGTTTTATGTATTTACCTTAAAAGAATGATTTGGCCTTTTAGACGAAAGTCAAAAAAAAGAATTGCTCGTATCGTAATTGATGAGCCTATTACAAGTTCAACAAGAGTTTCTGTCCTCAAAGCTCTTAAACAAATTGAGGATAGAGAATTTCCTGCCTTAATCGTGAGAATTGATTCCCCAGGAGGTACTGTGGGCGATAGCCAGGAAATATACTCTGCTATAAAGAGACTAAAAGAAAAGGGGTGTAAAGTCATTGCAAGTTTCGGGAACATATCAGCATCAGGGGGAGTTTACATTGGAGTTGCATCTGACAAAATAATTGCAAATCCAGGAACAATTACTGGGTCTATTGGTGTGATTATAAGAGGAAATAATCTTTCTGAATTATTAGATAAAGTAGGAATTAAATTCGAAACTGTTAAAAGTGGTGTATTTAAAGATATTCTTTCTCCTGATAAACCTTTAAGTAAGGAGGGTCGAGGACTACTTCAAGGACTAATAGATGAAAGTTATAAACAATTTACTGAAGCTGTGGCTGAAGGGAGAAATTTGCCTGTTGAAGAAGTAAGAAAATTTTCTGATGGAAGAATTTTCACTGGAACTCAAGCAAAAGAACTAGGACTTGTCGATGAAATTGGAGATGAATTTGTTGCGAGGGAACTTGCTTCAAAAATGGTTAATATTGATCCAAAAATTCAACCCTTAACTTTTGGGAAGAAAAAAAAGAAAATACTTGGGTTAATACCAGGAAGCAGAATAATTGAAAAAGCTATCAACTATATCTTATTTGAGGTTGATTCATCTAATAAAATACTGTGGTTATATAAACCATAAATAGGTGTGAAAAATGAAAGATGATTATAAAATTTCATTTATTAGAGGAGCTACTACAGCCTCTGGGAATTCTGTCGCGGAGATAGAAGATGCCGTAGTGGAATTAGTAAATGAATTAATTTTACGTAATAATCTGATCAAGACGAACTTATTATCCATTACATTCACGGCAACAAAAGACTTGGATGCATGTTTCCCCGCTTCAATTGCGAGGAGATGTAATGGTCTTGATTCAGTAGCATTTTTAGACTGCCAACAAATGCAGGTATCAAATGATATTGATTTTTGTATAAGAATAATGGCTCAAGTTCTATTGCCGCCAGATATTCCAATAAAACATCCTTACTTAAGAGGCGCTTCAAAATTAAGGTCAGATAGATGTTAACCTTAGGAAAACTAATTACCTAACTAAAATTTGGATAACCCAAATTTTTTATATTAAAGTTATTTCATCAATGTTAAAAAAAACAAAGAAAGTTATTTTAAATTTTAAGATTTTAAGATTTTTTCTTATCCCTACAATTTTAGTTTCGACTCCCTTTTTTAATGACATACAAGACGCTAAAGCAGGGCTCGAATTTCAGTGGGACCAAGACTCTGGATATAGACGATTAAAGTGGTTTCAAAAAGAAAATAAAAGAAGATTTAGAAATACAATTTATTTTTTCTTAAGGCCAAGTGATAGAACTGCTGATCTCTTAAAAATAAATCTAGTAATTCCCAAAACCTTTAAAACAAAGTTAAGCAAAGAAAAAATAAGTTTTTGTAAGGTAAGAATAGGCGGTTTTGAAAGTAGAACTACATGTCTTGAGGATATTCCAGCTGATATTGAGCTCAATACTGATAAATCATCCCTAACTTCATTGAATATTTACCCCTATAGCCCAATTCCCTCTAATAAAGAAAGTTATGCAATTGTCTTTAAAGTCTCCAACCCAAATAAATCGGGACTATTTCAATTCCACTCATACGGGCAACCCAAAGGAAAATCAGATTCAAGATATTTAGGAAGCTGGACTATAGTGATCGATTAAATGATAGATTAAATACATATAGTAAAAAAAATGACTAAAAGAACATTTGGCGGAACTTCAAGAAAAAGAAAACGTGTATCAGGTTTCAGAGTTAGAATGCGTTCTCACACCGGAAGAAGAGTTATTAAAAGCAGAAGACAAAAAGGTAGAGAAAGAATAGCTGTTTAACTCTAAATTAAATGGCCCTACCTAAAGATATGCGATTAAAAGGTCATAGGACTTTTAATTATATTCACAAAAATTGCATAAAATATCATGGGAAATTAATGACTTTTAAAGTTGCGAAATCAAATCCAGAAATACTCCTATCCCACAGAATTAGAAGCACTTCAAATAATCTAAAAGTAGCTATAGCTATTAGTAAAAAAGTTTCAAAAAAAGCTGTAGTTAGAAATAAAATAAGAAGAATTCTACAAGAGTGGTTATTAAAAAATATTCCAAGAATTAATAACCACAAACCTCATTGGTTACTTGTTAACCTTAAATTTGGGGATTTCTGCAATGATAGAAATAGACTTTTGGAGGAATTTCAAAACTTAATGTTCAAATCTCGTCTAATCAAATGATTAACATGAATGAAGAAATCTTTTACGAAGGTGGGCCTGCAAAAAGCGATTTAATAATAAATCTTTTAGCAGGACTAACCATTCTTGGTTTACCGTTTACCTTTGCCGCAATAGTTAGGGCTTTGTGGTTGAGATATAAAATAACTAATAAGAAAATTTCGATAGATGGTGGATGGTTTGGTAAAAACAAAACCCAAATTTCTTTAAGTAAGATCGAAGAAATCAGATCAATTCCTAGGGGATTTGGTTCATATGGTGATATGGTTCTTATTCTTGACGACGGATCAAAGGTTGAAATGAAATCAATAGCTTTATTCAGAGAAAAGCAAAAATTTATTGAAGAAAATATGAATAAAAGATCACAAATTCCAAATCTCAACGAGGTAGAGGGATTTGCTACTAAATCCTAAATAAATTAATTACAAAAACCTAATTTTCCTGTAAAATAAAATGTCTAATAAAATTACACTCTTTTTAATATCGTGATAGGGTTCATTTCTGAAAAATTACTTATCCCGATTCTAGATTTTTTCTACGGTTTAGTTCCCAGCTATGGATTAGCGATTGTTGCATTGACAGTCGTAATTAGAATTGCACTTTTCCCTCTTAGCGCTGGTTCCATTAGAAGCGCAAGAAGAATGAAAATTGCTCAACCCGTAATGCAAAAAAGGCAGGCGGAAATAAAATCTAAGTTTTCAGGTGATCCAAAGAAACAGCAAGAAGAACTTGGAAAATTAATGAATGAGTTTGGCAGTCCCCTCGCAGGTTGCCTTCCATTGATTGTACAAATGCCTGTTCTATTTGCATTGTTTGCAACCCTCAGGGGATCTCCATTTGCTGATGTTCCTTACAACATTAATCTCAAGGTAGTTCCACAGGATCAAGTAGCCGCAATTGATCCAAAACCTTATAAATCACCAAGACACTCTATATTTATTACAGAAAAATCGCATTTTCCTGTAGTCGCAACAATCCCTAATGGAACAAAATTAGGAACAGAAGAATCCATAAAAATAAATTTACAAACAACAAATGGTAATAGCTATTCGGAAGTTTTATCTAAATACGACAATGGATCAAAATTTCTACCCACTTGGAAGGTTTCTAAAGGATCAGAAAATCTTAAAGTTTCCCAAGACGGTATTGTTACAGCAATTAAACCGGGGGATGCAACAATCGAGGCAAAAATCCCTGGTCTAGCTGCCAAAAGTGGCTTTTTATTCATTAAAGCTCTTGGTCAAGTTGGCTTTTATGTGGATGGGGCAATTAATTGGGATATTGCTGCACTTGTTGGTGCCTTTGGATTGACTTTGTTACTTTCTCAAATTTTATCTAGTCAGGGAATGCCTGCGAATCCACAGCAATCAACGGCAAACAAAATTACACCAGTAATGATTACTGGAATGTTTCTGTTTTTCCCACTACCTGCGGGGGTTTTACTTTATATGGTTGTTGCCAATATTTTCCAAGCATTTCAGACTTTTCTGCTTAATAAAGAAGCTCTTCCTGAAAATTTACAGAAAATTTTGGATCAACAATTATCAGCCAAAAATGAAGTAATAGCAACTTCTGCTTCAACGATCTCAGACAAAAGATTACCTTTTGAACCTAATAGTAAAAAATAGCTTTAATCTTACATAATGAATTCTTGGTGTAGAAATTTAGAATTACTCATAAAATCAAGAACTTCATTAATTTGGATCAGGACTAAAGAAGAGGAAAGATTAGAAAAACTACTTAATTTCTCTTGTGAAAGACTAAATATAAAAAGATTCATTTGCTGGGATTGTGTTAGCGGTATAAAAGGATTAATAAATGAAGAAGGTAAATTTTCTAATAATCCGTTAGGAGTGCTCAATTGGCTTAAAGAGCAAAGTTACGAAGTCTCTACGGTTTTATTATTAAAAGATTTCCACAAATTTTATGATGATCCATCTATCAATAGAACTATTAAAGAACTATCTTCAGAACTTAAGAAAACTAGTCATAATTTAATCATTAGTTCTCATTTATTTCCATCATCAGAAGAGCTGGATGAATTAATGACAATTGTAAATCTACCTTTGCCTGATCAAGAAGAATTGAAAAATCTAATAAAAAAAATTGCTATTAGTACCAATTCAAATCTTGAGGAACAAGACTTAAACGAACTTTCTATAGCCTCAAGTGGACTTACCGAAATAAAAGTAAAGCAAGTCACTGCAAAGGCCCTTGCTCAAAGAGGAAAAATTAGTAAAGAAGATATTAAAGATATTCTTGAAGAGAAAAAACAAGTGATCGCAAGGAGTGAAATTTTAGAATTTTTCGAGGCTAAATCAAGTCAAGATGATATTGGTGGTTTAAATGTTTTAAAAGTTTGGCTTAATCAAAGATACAGGGCCTTTTCTAAAGAAGCTAGAGATTATGGATTACCTATTCCCAAAGGAGTCTTACTCGTCGGGGCGCAAGGAACGGGAAAATCGCTTACCGCAAAATCAATTTCTAAGAGTTGGTCAATGCCGCTACTCAGGTTAGATGTTGGGAGACTGTTTTCTAGTCTCGTTGGTTCAAGCGAAGCAAGAACTAGAGAAACAATTTCAAGAGCTGAGGCCATGTCTCCTTGTATCCTCTGGATAGATGAAATTGATAAAGGATTTGGTGGCGATGCCAGAAGCGATGGAGGAACAAGTCAGAGGGTTTTGGCAAGTTTGCTAACTTGGATGGCTGAAAAAGAATCTGCCGTATTTGTCATTGCTACCGCTAATGCTATAGATAAGCTTCCTGCTGAATTGTTAAGGAAAGGTAGGTTTGATGAGATATTTTTTCTTGATTTGCCAAATTCCGAAGAAAGATCAAGTATTCTTGATTTGCACCTAAAAAAAAGAAGACCAAGTTACAGTTTTCCTCTATCTTCTATAATCGATAGAACAGATGGATTCTCAGGGGCAGAACTTGAACAAGCAGTAATAGAGGGAATGCATATTTCATTCTCTGAAAATAGAGAACTTATGGAGAAAGATTTAATAAAGGCAGTTTCTGAATTAGTTCCTTTATCAAGAACTGCTAAAGAGCAAATTGATTTCCTAAAAGAATGGTCTTCCTCAGGACGGGCCCGCTCTGCATCGTGAATAAAATTTAATTTTTAAAATATTTCATAAGTCAGGAATCATTAATTTAGTTAATTTTTAATCGAAAAACCCAAATAATGAATCGATATTAACTATCTTAATTAATATAAAAAAAAACAAAAGAGTGTTAGATCAAAAATTAATAAGAGAAAACCCAACATCTGTTGAAGAGAATTTGTCCTTAAGAGGAAAAGTTTACAAGATATCCCATATACACGAATTAACTGTTAAGAAAAAAGAAATTGACATAGAAATTTCCAGTCTCCAATCTGAGAGTAAAAAATTAAGCAAATTAATCGGCCAAGTTATTGGAAAATCCCAAAATAATAATTTACAAGAATTAAATGATTTAAAGAAAAAGGGAAACGAATACAGAATTAAAATTTCTGAACTCGAAGAGAAACAAAAAATATTAGACAAAGAAGTAGATGATGAGATTTATAATTTGCCAAATTTTCCTAGCAAAGACGCGCCTATTGGGAAAGATGAAAGTGATAATTTGCAAATAAAAACTTGGGGGGATCCTCTAATAAAAGAGAATATAAAATCACACTGGGAAATAGGAGAAGGTCTTAATATTTTTGACTCTGTAAAATCAACAAAAATATCAAAAAGTCGTTTTGTCACTCTTATAGGCAATGGCGCCAGATTAGAGAGGGCATTAATTAATTTTATGCTCGATATGCATACTAAAAATGGTTACTTGGAGTTAATGCCGCCAGCTTTAGTAAATTCAGAAAGTCTTACCGGATCTGGTCAATTACCTAAATTTTCAAATGAAAGTTTTAAGTGTTCCAATGATGATTTATGGCTTTCTCCAACAGCTGAAGTTCCACTAACTGCTTTTCATAGAAACGAGCTTATTGATCCCAAACAGTTACCTATAAAATATGTTGCATATAGTCCATGTTTTAGGAGAGAAGCTGGAAGTTATGGCAGAGATACTAAAGGTTTAATAAGACTTCATCAATTTAATAAGGTTGAACTCTATTGGTTTTGTGATCCAAGTAAATCTTTAGAAGCTCATAAAAAGATTACTTCTGATGCAGAGAGCATTTTAAAAAAGCTCAACTTACCCTACAGATTAGTAGATATTTGTACTGGAGACTTAGGCTTTTCTTCTAGTAGAACTTTTGATCTTGAAGTTTGGCTTCCCAGCAGCAAATGTTATAGAGAAATTTCAAGTTGCAGTAATTGCCTTGACTTTCAAGCACGTAGATCATCAATAAGATCAAAAATTGATAAAAAGAATACATATATACATACCTTAAATGGCAGTGGTCTTGCTATTGGAAGAACAATGGCAGCTATTCTTGAGAATGGCCAACAAACAGATGGTAGCGTTAAGATTCCAGATGCTTTGGTTCCATATTTTGGATCAAATTTTTTAAAAACTGCTTAATATAAAAAAATGAACGTTTTAACCTCAATAACAGTACTTGGGTTCCTCATATTTTTTCATGAGATGGGGCATTTTCTTGCGGCTATTTTACAAGGTATTTATGTTGATGGATTTTCAATTGGCTTTGGGCCCTCAATTATTCAAAAAAAATTTAGAGATATTACTTATTCATTCAGAGCCTTTCCTCTTGGAGGCTTTGTATCCTTCCCTGATGAAGAACTTAACAATATTGACCCTGAAGATCCAAATCTTTTAAAAAATAGGCCAATAATTCAAAGAGTTATTGTAATTTCCGCTGGAGTATTTGCCAACTTGATTCTTGCTTACTCAATCTTGATTATAAATGTAACTACTGTTGGTATTCCATTTGATCCAGAACCAGGCATTTTAGTTTTGGCTACTCAACCTGAAAAGGCTGCCTCCCTTGCAGGTTTAGAACCAGGGGATAAAATATTAGAAATCGAAACTAGTACTTTAGGAGTTGGGGATCAAGCCGTTTCAGCTTTAGTAAAAGAAATTCAAAATTCATCAGACGAACCAATTTCAATAAAAATTGAAAGGGATGGGAGTTTTAAAGATTTAACTTTGGTACCAAAAAATATTGATGGGAAAGGAACAATAGGTGCTCAATTACAACCGAATATAAGGAAAGAAACTAAAAAGACGAAAAACGTTTTCGAACTTTTTAAATATACTAATAAGGAATTTTCATCACTTTTGGTAAAAACAATTCAAGGTTATAAAGGTTTAATAACAAATTTCTCCTCAACAGCTCAACAATTAAGTGGGCCGGTAAAAATCGTTGAAATCGGTGCACAATTATCTCAACAAGGTGGAACAGGCATATTATTATTTGCGGCTTTAATTTCTATTAATTTAGCAGTACTTAATTCATTGCCTTTACCATTGTTAGATGGTGGACAACTTGTTTTCACTATAATTGAAGGCTTTAGGGGAAAACCTGTTCCAGTCAAGGTACAAATGGTTGTTACTCAGTCCAGTTTTTTTCTTTTAGTTGGACTAAGCGTTCTGCTTATTATTAGAGATACTAGTCAACTATTAATCGTACAAAGATTATTAAACCAATAAATAAATTTTAAAAACTGTTCTTCAAGCTGTTAAAATAATAATTAGTTTTAAATATTCTGACTAAATGGCGAAAAAGTCAATGATTGCGAGAGAAGTTAAACGCAAAAAACTTGTTAAGAAATATGCTGCAAAAAGGAAAGCATTATTAGATGAATTTAATGCCGCAAAAGATCCAATGGAAAGGTTAGAAATCCATAGAAAGATTCAAGGACTGCCAAGGAACTCTGCACCAAATAGAGTAAGAAATAGGTGTTGGGCAACTGGTAAACCTAGAGGGGTATATAGAGATTTTGGTCTTTGCAGGAATCAGTTAAGACAAAGAGCTCATAACGGTGAACTTCCTGGTGTAGTTAAATCAAGTTGGTAATAGATTTTAATTTCTTAATTAAAGTATTTTAATCACTTACTTGGTAAGGTAATTATTAAAAACATTATCAACTTTTATGTGATTTTTAAAAGTTTTTATAGCTTATCTAAATAATTTGCTCAATATGTCCCTATAAAATGTAAGAATAACTTATGTATAGATTTATAATTTAAAAAGTGGAAGGACAAAATAAGTCGATCACGTTTGACGGACGAGAGATACGACTAACTACAGGACTATATGCTCCTCAAGCTAATGGATCAGTAATGATTGAGTGTGGTGACACCTCTTTATTAGTAACAGCTACAAAAACTACAAAAAAAGATGTGTCAGACTTTCTACCTCTAATATGTGACTACGAGGAGAAACTATATGCTGCCGGAAGAATTCCAGGTGGTTTTATGAGGAGAGAGGGTCGACCTCCCGAGAGAGCAACTTTAATTTCAAGATTAATTGATAGGCCAATGAGGCCACTTTTCCCCTCATGGATGAGAGACGAGATACAAATTGTTGCCTCCTGTCTTTCTCTAGATGAAAGGGTGCCAGCAGATGTATTGGCAGTAACTGGGGCTTCAATAGCAACTTTACTTGGAGAGATTCCATTTTATGGACCAATGGCTGCAGTAAGAGTTGGGCTTATAGGAGATGATTTTATCTTAAATCCAAGCTATAGGGAGATAGAAAAAGGAGATTTAGACATTGTCGTTGCAGGATCACCTGACGGTATAGTAATGATTGAGGCAGGTGCTAATCAATTATCAGAGCAAGATACTATAGAAGCTATAGATTTTGGATATGAGGCAGTTACTGAACTTATTAAATCTCAAAAAGATTTACTAAAAGATTTAGGGATAAAACAGGTTATGCCATCTGAGCCTGAGGAAGATAAAACATTGCCCTCTTACTTAGAAAAAAATTGTACAAAACCGATTGAGTTAGTTTTAAAGAAATTTGATTTATCAAAAGAGGATAGAGATTTTGAACTCGAAAAAATTAAAGTTGAGACTCAAGATAAAATTGAATCTTTAAAAGATGAGAATCAATTAAAAATTCTACTTTCAGAGAATGATAAATTGTTAAGTTCCGATTTTAAAAAACTTACAAAGAAATTAATGAGATCGCAGATTATTAATGATAATAAAAGAGTTGATGGTAGAGATCTGGACGAAGTTAGAAAAATATCTGCCTCTGCAGGAATCCTTCCAAAAAGAGTACATGGTTCTGCATTATTTCAAAGAGGTTTAACCCAAGTTTTATCCACAACAACATTAGGCACTCCAAGTGATGCACAGGAGATGGATGACCTTAATCCGAGCACTGAAAAAACTTATCTTCATCACTATAATTTCCCACCTTATTCAGTTGGAGAAACAAGACCAATGAGAACTCCAGGAAGACGAGAAATTGGCCATGGAGCGTTAGCTGAGAGAGCAATAATACCTGTATTACCTGGGAAAGAAACATTTCCTTACGTACTTAGAGTAGTTAGTGAAGTTTTAAGTTCCAACGGATCAACTTCAATGGGGTCTGTATGTGGAAGCACACTTTCATTACTGGACGCCGGTGTTCCTTTAAAAGCCCCTGTAAGTGGAACTGCCATGGGCCTAATTAAAGAGGGGAAAGAAGTAAGAATTCTTACTGATATTCAAGGAATTGAGGACTTTCTTGGAGACATGGACTTTAAAGTTGCTGGTACTGACAAAGGAATAACTGCCTTACAAATGGATATGAAAATTACAGGTTTACCAGTTTCCATAATTTCTGATGCAATTAAAAAAGCTCGTCCTGCAAGATTACATATCTTAGAAAAGATGCAAGAGGCGATAAATGAACCTCAAGAATCCCTTTCTCCCCATGCTCCTCGACTTTTAAGCTTCAGAATTGATCCTGAGCTTATAGGAACTGTTATCGGACCTGGTGGCAGAACTATCAAAGGAATCACTGAAAGGACGAATACAAAAATAGATATAGAAGATGGCGGCATTGTAACTATTGCTTCTCATGATGGCGCTGCGGCAGAAGAAGCGCAAAAGATTATCGAGGAGGGATTAACACGAAAGGTTCATGAAGGTGAGATCTTCTCTGGTGTAGTAACAAGAATTATACCTATAGGTGCTTTTGTAGAAATATTGCCAGGGAAAGAAGGCATGGTTCATATTTCTCAATTGTCCGAAGCAAGGGTTGAGAGAGTTGAAGATGTAGTAAGACAAGGAGATGAAGTTACAGTAAGAGTAAGAGAAATTGATAGCAGAGGAAGGATTAATCTTACTTTGAGGGGGGTAGGGCAAAATAGTGGAATGTCTTATCCTGAACCAACTCCTACTCCAGTTGCTCCGCTTAATTAAAAGCTAAGAGGATAAATTCTATTATCCTTAATTATTTTTTTTATTTCAAGACAAATTCGTTCATGGTTATCCCTATTACTAGTAGCGACTACTATGCCACCTTGTTTAAAACCACTTTGCCCATAAGTAAGTTCTTCATTATCCAGATTTGTAATTGCCCCACCAGCTGCTTTTAGAATAGATTCTGGTGCAGCGAAATCCCAATCTTTTGGTGAGCTTTTCCCAGGTAAACTTAGACAGATATAAATATCACTTTCTCCAGCAACTATAGAGGCTATTTTACAGCCAATACTTCCCATAGTTTCTACTTTGCGAAAATTAATTTTCCTAATTAAATTTCTCAAAATTTCATTTCCATGGTTTTTACTCGTTACTAAAGTCATTTCTTCTAGATTTTTATTATGAACTAGATTTGGTTTGTATTTTGATCCATCTCTTTTTTCACACCATGTTTTATTACCATCTGTAATCCATAATTGATTTTTATCTGGAATTAAAACAAATCCAATAAAGGGTTTATGTTTAAAGTTTAATGCCAAATGCATTGCATAGTTGCCTGTTCCTTGTATAAAATCCCTAGTTCCATCAAGAGGATCTAGAACCCAGATCCAATCATTTTTACCTTCAAAAATTTTTGAAGAAATTTTTACATTTTCTTCACTCAAAATATCCCAGTTAATACTTTTATATTTTTCATTTATTCTTTGAATAATCACCTCATTAACTTCTAAATCAGCCAAAGTCACAGGATCCTCTAGATTATTATTTTTAAGTATATTTTTTTTATAATCAGAATCTTCCAATAATTTAGAGTAATAAAGCAAAATATCTGCTGCTTGCCAGCTGAAAATTCTTATATCATCGATAAGATTATTAATATCTACACCAGAAGGTAATTTAATCATTAAATGAATACTAATTCCTTATTATCCCATAGAAAAGAAGAACCAGAAAAAGGTATTTTATATTTAGTTGGTACGCCAATTGGAAATTTAAATGATATTTCCCAGAGAGCATTAAATATTCTTAAAAATGTTTCTCTAGTAGCCTGCGAAGATACTCGTCAAACAAAAAAAATAATGAATAAATTTAAAATATCAAATAATCTTATAAGTTTTAATAAAAACAATTCCTACACTAAGATTTCAAAAATTATTGAAGATCTCAAAGCAGACAAATCGGTAGCACTAGTTAGTGATGCAGGCATACCAGGGATATGTGATCCAGGAGAGGATCTTGTCAGAGTTGTAAAATCTAGTGGAATTGATGTTATTTGCGTCCCAGGTCCATGCGCGGCAATTACTGCATTAGTATCTAGCGGACTGCCTTCTTCGAGTTTTGTTTTTGAAGGTTTTTTGCCAAAAAAAAGAATCGATAGAGAAAAAATTATTTTAGAAATAAGTAATAGAGAAAAAACAACTATAATTTTTGAGGCGCCACATCGACTAAAGAAATTATTAGGAGAACTATATGAAGTTTGTGGGGGCACAAGAGAAATTGAAGTTTCACGAGAATTAACAAAAAAATATGAAGAACATATTGGAAATAATCTTGAACAAGTAATAAAGTTTTTTGAAAATAGAGACATACTAGGAGAAATTACAATCGTAATTAAAGGGATAGAGAAAAAGAAAGATATTGAGTTTTCAAAGGCAGATTTAAAAAGAGAACTTTATGATCTGATGAATGCTGGATTAAGTTTATCGGCCGCTTCAAAATATCTTGCGAGTAAAAAAGGGATAAAAAAAGGTATTATTTATAAATTGAAGTAAGATTGGAGAAAATTTAAATATATGTTTCCATTTTTAAGAAAGTTATTTTATACCGTTTCATTTAATAGTTGTTTGTTTTTAATGTTAATTATTGGGATACAAAATAGTTCCGAGAAAAGTAGGATTAATTTTTTCAAAAATGAAACCGTAAATTTGCCAATCAGTTTTATTTTGGGAACTAGCTTCATAAGTGGGTCGATTCTTGGAAGTTTTTTTAAGATAGAGTTTGATTAAATAGATATAACTATAAAGCTATCAAATTATCGGCATTAATAATTCTTGATATTCCACGTTTGATTAGGAAAGGTGACGCAATTCTGAAAACATCTGAATTAGGTACTTTTATTACTTTTTGTTCCTTATTACAAAATCTTCTTGCAACTTTTAAATCTGAAAAAATTTCTATAGTTTTCCTATTCAAATCATCTATTGGAAGGAATCGCCACTCTGGATAATCATTCAAACTTTTTATTTCTAACTCTATTTTCTTATCTACAATCATATAAACCTGTTTAGGTAAATCTATCTCGGATAAGCTTACTGAAGCCAATTCTTTTCTATTAGATTTTTCAATTTCGTAATCTAAAGGGGCTATTTCAATGAAAGATGGATCATGAGAAAATTCGACTTTATTAATTTTTTCATTTAAATTTTTTTTATTAGATTTTGCATTAAGTTTTTCTTTATCAAGACTAAAGTCTTCTTTTGAAGTTTTATTATTCGCAACTAAACTTTTATAAACCAGTTCACCAAAATGCTTCTTCAAATTTCTTGTTATGGTTAAATTACTACAATTAAATTGTTTAGATAAAAATGCAACTGATTTGCCTTCAGTAAAACTTTGTATTATTTCCCCTTTTTGATTTTCTGTTAATCTCTTAGCCAATTTGTATAATTTTTTTTGATTCTACTTAAATTATTGCAAAAAAAGAATACTTATTAAACTTAATCATAAATAATTAATTGTTCAAAGGTTACTTTTTTGTTTAGGCCTACCAGTCAGATATAATGATACAGTGCTCCCTTAGCTCAGCTGGATAGAGCAACTGCCTTCTAAGCAGTGGGCCTCAGGTTCGAATCCTGAAGGGAGCGTTTTAATTTATAGAAAATCAATTTTAATGAACCAATTTATTTTTAAGCTAGGAATTTATTAATTTATTAGTAATAAAAGAAAAAAATGGAAAAATTAAAAAAAATTAATTTCCATAAAATTGAAGATATCAATTTAGGTAATAAATTATTTTTAATAGGTATATTTTTCTTACCTTCTGCATTACCAATAAGTGGCTTATTTCTCCTGTTTTCATTGATAATATCATTTAATAAAGAATCTATTTCAATCAAAGATAAATGGAATTATCCCCTATTTTTCTCTATTGGAATAATATTATTTGGTACTTTAAATATTTCTTTTCTTAATAAGCCATCTGTTTTATCAGAATACAATATTTCTACAATTTGGCTTAACTTATTTAATTGGGTACCAATATTTTTATATTACTGGGGGTTCCAAAGTTTTCTAAGAACTGAAGCTCAAAGGTTAATCTTCTTGAAAGTTTTAGTGAGTGGATCTTTCCCAGTAATTATTAGTTTTATATTGCAAAAATATTTTAGTTTTTATGGCCCTTACAAAACACTATTTGGACTAATTGTTTGGTTCCAAAAACCAATAATTAATAATGGTGCAGCTTCAGGTCTATTTAGTAATCCAAATTATGCAGCAATCTGGTTAGTTCTTTTGCTCCCATTCACTATTGCATTATTTAAACTTTCGAAAAGCGATTATCTTAAAAAATATCTTATGGGAATTTCTTCTTTTCTCATAACTTATATGATCCTATTAACTGGCTCAAGGAATGGAATAATAGGAATTTTCATTACTTATATTTGCATTTATGGGTATAAAAGAATTTTAATTATTGTGGGATCCTTAATTAGCATCCTCACAACAATCAAATTCTTTGAACTTTTACTAAGTATTAAACTCCCAATTTTTAGTACTTTCCTGCCAGAGTCAATTTTTTTGAAAATCAAAGATCTTAATTCATTCAGTTCTCCAAGATTTGAAATTTGGCAATCCACAATTACAAGGATTCAAGAAAGACCGTTTTGGGGGTGGGGGCCATCAACTTTTTCTTTTTTGAATCTTCATAATAATAGTAAGTTAGATATTCCGTATAAAATAATCGATGCTCATCACTCACATAATATAGTTTTAGAACTAGCTCATAATTTTGGGCTACCTTTATCATTAATATTATCAATAACGGTTGTTGCCCTGCTGTATAAATCGTGGATAAAAATTTTTATAAAAAAAATCTCAAACAACGAACCATTACTTTTAAAAAAAGCTTGGTTTTGTTCAACTACAATTTTTGTCATTAGTCACTTAAGTGACATAACCCTTTATGATGGCAAAATTAGTATTCTTATAAGTATTTTATTAGCAGGCCTAAAATCTCTTCTTAACGAAAATAGTAAGAAACCTTTAATTAATTAAATAATATTAAAGAAATTGATACTTAAAGATAAAACCATATTTTATCAAATATCTAAGAAGGTAATTATCTTTATTTTAAAATTTCAAAAAATATTATCTTTTTAATATTTCTAAAAAGGTAATAACTCCCTCAAGTTCAATTCTCAAAGATAATCCTATAACTATAAATATGCCCACAGACTATAATGAAAATCTAAGAAAAGTTTTCACCTTGAACCTTAATCAAGAGACTATTTATTTTGTAGTTAAAATTTCGTTTTACAAGTATAACTAACCCTAAAGAAGTACTTCATTTATAAAAATAAAAATTTTAATAAGGTATTTATGATCCTTTTGTCCAATCAGGAACAAATCTAGAGAGGATCTCCATGGCTGACGATTTATCTAAATCATTAATTGCCTTTTTCAATTGATTTATACCTTGAGAAAGCTCTTCATAATTCACCTTTACTTCATTTGCCCTAAAAATCAGGGGATGAGGAGTTTTCATCGGATCGCCCTCTATTAATAATTCCTCATATAATTTTTCTCCAGGTCTTAGCCCTATATTTACTATTTCAATATCACCACTCTTTTCATTTTTCGTTTTTACTTTTAGACCACTTAACCTAATCATTTGCTCTGCTAAGTCTCTTATCTTAACTGGTGCACCCATATCAAGAATAAAAACGTCACCACCTTTAGATAAAGAAGTTGCCTGAATAACTAATTGAGCAGCTTCAGATAATGTCATAAAATATCTAATTACCCTATCGTCTGTTAAGGTAATTGGCCCTCCAGAAGCTATTTGTTTTTTAAACAAAGGTACAACAGATCCAGAAGATCCCAAAACATTCCCAAATCTTACAATTAAAAACTTTGACCTTTTAAAGTTAATAGATTCTTCTTTTGTAGAATTATATATTTCAATTTTCTCTGCAAAAGATTGTAGAATAAGCTCAGCAAATCTCTTTGTGGCCCCCATAACATTTGTTGGTCGAACAGCTTTATCTGTTGATATTAAAGTTACTTTTGATAAGTTTAATTCTTCAGCCGCCTTACAGATTGCGTAAGTTGAGAAAATATTATTTTCAATACCCTGTAGTGGATTTTGTTCTATAAGTGGAACATGTTTATATGCTGCTGCATGATACACAATATCAATTTTATACTCTTTAAACAAAGACTTTACTAATTTATAATCTTTTACATCACCAAGAATTAAATTAATTTTTAGATAATTTTCTTCTCCTAATCTATCTACAATTTCTTGTTGCAATGAGTACAAACTATATTCACTACAGTCAATTAACAAAAGAGAATTAGGTTTGAGTTTAATTATTTCTTTAAAAATTTGTTTTCCTATTGATCCCCCAGCACCAGTTATACAAATATTTAAATTATCAGTTGATGCTTTAAGTAATTTTTTGTTCGGTTCAACAGCAACACGTCCAAGCAAGTCTTCTATATCGATAGGTCGAAGAGAGTTAATACTAAGATTTCCTGTAGTTAAATCTTTTATAGAGGGCACTTTTAAAACTGGAATTTCGTTTTTTTTAATTCTTTCCAAAACCTTTTTTGAATCTTTTTTACTTAACGAAGGTATAGCAAATAATATTTGATCTATTTTACTTTTGAATTTATAAATGTCCCTTGAATTATAAATTTTAATACCTAGTAATTTTCTACCGTAGAGATTTGGTGAATCATCAAAAAAAACAATTATTTTATGAGTCCCTGCTAAAAACAAGGAAGAGGCCAGCTGAGCCCCTGCAGCCCCTGCTCCATATATTGCAACTTTAGTAATTTTCTTTGATTTTAAGTATCCAGCGTAGATAAATATTTCTTTTAGGCTAAATCTTGATATGATATTAATGAAAGAACTTATAAACCAAAATAAAAAACTTACTTTTATACCTAGCCTTTCTAAATTAGTAAAGTAACTAATTAGCAAAACTATTGAAATTAAAATAAAGTTTCTATAGGCAATTATATAAATCTCAGAAGATTTAATATATCTACTAATTGATAAGTAATTTCCATTTAATATATAAAAAATACAGCTTAAAAATATCATTATTGGTAAAATCCATAGGGGAAGTAGGTGGGAAGCCGCGGCTGCTTTTGTTTCTGTTAAAAAAAAATTTGTAATTAAAAAAGATATTATTATTAAAAATAAATCCAAACACAAGATTAAAAATGCTTTACTTGACTTCGATAAAGTATCTAATCTATTTAATAAACTAAATATTAATATAAAAGGCTTACTTGTTTTAATTTTATTTAAAATTATACTTTTAAAATCATTCATAATATGACAACAATTTAAATAAACTTCCTGTTCATTTTGTGATCATATCAGATCTAGTAGGATACTTAAAAATTAAGTTGGAATTTTAGAAAATATATATTTCTACGATTAATTTTCTTTGAAGTATTTAACTATATGCTTAATAATATTTTCAGTAGCATTACCATCTCCAAAAGGATTTTTATCTATTTGCATAGATTTATAAAAACTAGAATTAGTTAATAATTCATTAACTAAATATAAAATCTTTTCACTATTGTTACCAACTAAGATAGCAGTCCCTGAATCAATTGCCTCTTTCCTTTCTGTAGATTCTCTTAAAATTAGAACTGGTTTACCAAAGGAAGGAGCTTCTTCTTGAATACCACCTGAATCAGTAAGAATAAAATAACAATCAGTTAAAGCGTTGATAAATACATCATAGTCAAGTGGCTCAGTTAGAATAATTCTTTCATTATTACCTAAAAATTTTTTAATTTTAGTTCTAATTATTTCATTCTTGTGCATAGGAAATAACAAAGTTATATTATTGTGTTTTTTTGTGATTAAAAGTAAAGTATTCAAAATAATATCAAGGTTTTCACCCCAGTTTTCTCTTCTATGAATAGTGATTAATATAAATTTATTTTTTAGATTTTTTAAAAAATTTGCATTCTTTTTTGATTTGATTTTTTTTAGTAGAAAAATTGAGTCAATTACAGTATTACCTGTAATAAATAGATTTTCTTTTATTCCATATTCTTTTAAATTTAAGAGAGCTTTTTGAGTTGGTGCGAAGTGGATATTAGCTATTTGAGATATCAATCTTCTATTAGCTTCTTCTGGGAAAGGGTTCATTAAATCAAATGTCCTTAAACCTGCTTCAACATGCGCTATTGGTATCTTTTCAAAAAACGAAGCCAGAGCAGCTGCGAATGCAGTACTAGTATCACCCTGAATAAAAACTAATCTAGGTAAATAATTTGAAAATTCATTTTTTAAACCTTTTATTACCTCTGTTGTTATATGCGTGAGAGTTTGATTAGATTTCATCAATCTCAGATTAAGATCTTCCTTTATTTCAAATAATTTGAGAAGATTATCTGCCATTTCTAAATGTTGTCCAGTCAAAACAACCCTGACTTTAAAGATCCTATTATTTTGAAAACCTTTTATTAAAGGAGCTAGCTTTATAATCTCTGGCCTAGTACCCATTATAAAAGTAATTAAAATTTTATCTTCATCCATTATTTAGGTATTTTTATATTTAGATTATTTATCATAACGTGAACTTGAAAAGGCACTTTATATTTCTTTAATTAATTTTGTAATTCTATCAACATAATTATTTAAAATAGAATCTTTAGAGTAAAATCTTTCAACCATCTTTCTCGAATTAAGACCTAAAGTAACCCTCTCAGACCTATCCTTTTTGAAAAGCTTTATTATTGCTTTTGATAATTTTTTGGGCTGGCCAGGAGGTACTGCCATACCTAAATTAAAATTTTCAACCTCTTCATTAATTATTCCACTTACTGTTGTAATTACTGGCCTACCTACTGCATAAGCATCAAATAATTTATTAGGTGAA
Organism: Prochlorococcus marinus CUG1433; assembly: GCA_017644425.1. Lineage (NCBI taxonomy): Bacteria > Bacillati > Cyanobacteriota > Cyanophyceae > Synechococcales > Prochlorococcaceae > Prochlorococcus > Prochlorococcus marinus. The sequence goes on along the minus strand of JAEPLN010000001.1, from coordinate 1,444,307 downwards.
ACTCCATACTTAAATAAGTTTACATCTGCTAAAGAAATCAGAAGTGCGTCCGCAGTAGCCAGTAAACTAGGCATATCTTTTTTGGGTACAGGATCTTTAAAAACTATATTTTCCAATCCTGAGGCAAGACTTTTTAAATTATTTTTTTCTGGTCCATCTCCTACTAAAATTATTTCTATTGGTAAATCCTTTAGATAATAAGCTGCTCTTATAACATTTTTCAAATCGTTAGCTGCCCCATGAGCGCCAGAATAAATAATTCTAAAAGGTCTCTTTAATGTAAACTTTGAATCTTCCAAAGGCAAAGTTGAATAATTAAAAAGATCGGTATTTGCATAGTTTGGAAAATAATCTATACTTCTTCCACCTTCTCTTCGGATATATTCTACACAGCCTTTTGATAAAACTATAATTAAATCTGAGTGTCTATAAAGAATTTTCTCCATTTTTTTTAAAACTTTATAAGTAAAACTATTCTCCTTCATATTGTTCATATCAATTAGTATTTGAGGCCATATATCCCGTACTTCAAATATCATTTGGATCTTGAATAATTTGCAGATTATTAAGGTTATAAACGCTGCTGGCAATTGAGGGGAAGATGCAATTACTAACTTAGGTTTATTGAAAGTTAATGATGAAAAAATTATTCTTATTACAAGTTGTATTAATAGATTTGAACAAAAGCTAATAAGATTTAGGTAACGCCTCCAATCATTTCTTTTATAAGGTAGGACTGCAAGCCAGACCCATCTAGAATGATTTATAAGTTCACTTTTATAAAAAAATTTTTTCTTTTCTTTAAAGAATTTTCTTAAAGATAAATTAAAGTCAGAAGAGAAAACAGTTGTTTTATATCTATTTTTAGTTAAGTATTTAGCCAAATCATATTGCCTTGTATGACCAGGCATTTCGATTGTATTTGCGAATTGATTAATAATCCAAATTTGTTTCTTATGATTTTTCATGAAGGGGATAAAATTAATTTCAAAACATTAGTATTATGACCTTTTTCAAAATTTCCAAAAATTAAAAGTGATTTGCTTGGAATCCTTTTACCAAATTCAAAGGCGGTCCAAGAATGCACAAGCTTTTTTGTTATGAAATTGGAATTTTCTAATTTTTCAATCTGAAGATTAGAACTATTAAAATCAGGAGCAAAATGTAAATTAAACTTCCAAAAGATATTATAAATAGCAAAAACATTGTCTTGAATAATTACCTCTAGACTATTATCTTTTAAAACTTTAAATTGCATTTTTCTTTCAATATCTTTTATGTACTTTTGGAAGGGAGAATATAAACCTCTAACCGATAAAGTATTATCCAACTCAACCCCTATTGATCTATCAATAATTTTTGGTTTTCTTGCTACTCTGAATGAATTCCAAACTTCAAGAGGTTGATGCCATTCCTTAATTTTTTCAATTTCCAAATATTTTGAAAGAGCAAATTGCATTACATTATGGGAATCGGCGGAACGTTCATATTGTCTAATACTAGAAAATTGATATTGACTTGTCCCTGTTTCGCCAATTAATAATTTTCCATCATAAAAAATATCAAAAGTATATAAATCAGAGTGACTATGTCCTAACAAGTTCTTTGGTCCAGACTCTCCTGATTTAAAAACGATTTCCCATGATTTATTTGGCCTCAATATACTCCAACCAGTTTCTTCTAGATCTAAAACTTTAGGTAATCTAAAACTGAAATTTTCTAGAGAAGGCACTTCCAATTTAAGGTATTTATTTTTATTATTATTGAAAGTATCTTCAGATAAGTAAAAATAGAAAAGATCTGATTTAGATACAAAAATATTTTGGTCTATATAAGACAAACTGAGTTTAATAATTTTCTCAATATCAATTTCTTTTGAATAAATGGAGTCATTAAATCTTGGATAATTATTATTATTTAATTTGACTTTATAAGCCCATTTACTCATTAAACTTATAGATTTAAGCAACCAAACTGGTCTAATTTTTTTAATATTTTGTATTACGAAACCCAACTCTACTAAATTTTGTAAAATTATCAAATGATAACTACAACTTCTCTCTTCATGTCCACCATCAGAAAGAATTTGTTTTTGCAACTGATCCTCCAGTTCAGACATGCATTCAGAAAATATCAAATCAGGTAAAGATCCCTTAAATTGTAAAGAACCTAAAATCAAAGTTATTAAATTTTCCAATAAATGATTTCCACCGAGATGATACTCTCTATTTTCATAAAGCCAATTAATTTGTATCCACAAAACTTCTTTAATTTTATCTGTAATTAAATTAGGGAAAAACCTAAAAAGCCATATCCAATTTCGAATTCTTAATGACAATGTATAACTATGCCAGCCGTCTCCGTGTTGTAATAAATGAAAATTAATCCATGAATCTATTAAATACAAATTTTGTTGCAAAATAACATTTGATAAACCTTTCTCTAATGAATAATTTATGCATTTTTTTAACCCAGAAAAATAGTGTAAATTAAATCTCCATAATCTTGAAACTGTAGTAATATTCCAATTAATAGGTAAACTTAATTTTTCTATTTTATTCAAAAACTCAATCTCAATAAATTCAACTTCGGAAAAATTTTTCTCAAATTGATTATATTTTTTTGTGTTAATTAATAAAGTTTTTTCATTCCATTTTATTTTATTGTAATTACTACGATATTTTCTAATAAAAGATAAAAAATTTATTTTGAATAAATAGATTTTTAATTCATATTTAATTCTTTTAAAAACATTAATAAAGGTAAAGTCTTTAAGTGTTAAAAAATATAATATTAGAATATTTTTAAATTTCATCAAAAAGGCCACAAAAATCCAAATATTTTTTTTCATTAATATTAATTTTTTTAAATTTGCTGTGAGCAACAAGGAAAATCAAGATATCTGAATTAGATAATGTTTCCTCAATTGAATGATTTACAAAATCACTGCAATTAGAAACATAAGGATCACAGAAAATTGTGTGATTTTCTTTGGACAATTCATTTGCAATTTTTAAAGCTGGAGATTCTCTTAAGTCGTTTACATTCGCTTTAAATGTTAAGCCAAAAATACCAATTTTAGGATCATTTTTAGATTCATTTTTTATTTTTTCTATGAACCTACTTATCTCTGATATAGTCCATTGTGTTTTAAAAATATTTACCTTTCTAGACATATGTATTATGTTTGTATCTTCTGGAAATTGTGAAACCAGAAACCAAGGATCCAATGCTATACAATGTCCTCCTACACCACAGCTGGGCCTTAAAATATTAACCCTTGGATGATGATTAGTAAAATTAATAACTTTATTCACATCAATGTCTAATTTACTAGAAATTATTGATAGTTCATTTGCAAAAGCGATATTTAAATCACGATAAGAATTCTCTGCCAATTTAACAAGTTCTGCTGTTTCAGAATCAGTGATATATATTTCTGAGTCGCAAATTTTTTTATAAATTTCTTTTATTTGAAGAGATGACTCATGATTTATTCCCCCAATTAGTCTTTTATTTGTACTAATTTCAATCATTATTCTCCCAGGGAGGACTCTTTCGGGACAATATGCCATAAAAATCTGATTCTCATTCAAATCTGTCTTCTCAATAATTAAAGAAAATAAATCTTTTGTTGTTCCAACTGGAGAGGTTGATTCTATGATTATTGAATTACCATTTTTCAAAAAAGGAATAATACTTTCAATGGCAGTTTCTACATACTCTAAATCTGGCTGTGGAATCTTAGATCCCGACTTTATAGGAGTTGGTACAGCTATAACAAATATGTCGGCATAGTTAGGTTTTGAAGATGCTTTCAGATTGCCTGATTTTACAGAATTTTGAATCTCATCTTCCAGAGATGGTTCCTGTATAGGTGAAATACCTTTATTTACTTTATTAACAATATCTAAGTTTATATCTACACCTAGAACATTAAAACCTTTTTTGGAAAATAAAGCCGCAGTGGGTAAACCAATATATCCAAGACCTACTACGCAACATCTATTCATATCTAAATATTGACAGGATTATTTGATACAGAATACACCATCTTAAGAAAAAATTAGACATTAAGTTAATTTTTAAACTTTAAGTCTTTACAATTTGGTATAGTCAATTTGTATTAGAATTAAGTATCACTTTTTCAATAAAATTCTCAATATAAAAAAACTTATTTGAATGTAATAAGAATATAGAAAAAATAAATCACAAATACTAATACATGAATTTATTACATCTATTTTTTACAATCTCAATTACTTTTATCTTTTTAAAGATATCAATTCCAACTCTAAAAAAAATCATCCCTGCAAATCCCACTTTAAGAGGAATGCACAAAGAAAAAAAAGCATCTAGTGGAGGAATTTTATTTATTTTTATCTATATAATTTATGCAAGCTACCAAAGTTTCTTTCTCCCTTTCTTTTCTATACCAATTTCAATTATTGGATTGATAGATGATAAATTCTCTATCTCTAAACGTATCCGTCTCGCAGCACAGATACTAACAATATCAAGTTTTCTTGTTTTTTCGTATATAAATGGATTTGGGGTCTTAGCAAAAATAGTTTCATTTCAATATTTTATTTTAATATTTATTTTGTTACTAGTAATTGGAACTTCCATGATTAATTTCATGAACTTCATGGACGGAATTGATGGTTTAGTTTGTGGATGTATGATTGTAATTTTTTCATTTATGAATATTGAAATACATTATCTTTTACCAATAATTGGGACATTAATTGGATTTTTATTTTTTAATTGGGAACCATCAAAAGTTTTTATGGGTGATTCTGGAAGCCTTTTTTTGGGATCCTATCTTTCAACTTTGATTCTCGCTCAAAATAATTTTATATCGATATTGAATTCTTTAATATTATGTTCCCCATTATTTTTAGATGCTTTAAGCTGCATATTAATAAGGATTAGAAAAAAGCAAAATATCTTACAACCTCACAGACTTCACCTCTACCAAAGATTAGTTTCTGCTGGTTTTTCTCATTCAAAAGTATCTTCAATTTATATTTTTAGTACTTTTTTCTTGGGGCTTGTTTACCTTACTTCTAATATTATTCTATTAAGTCTCTCTTTATTCATAATAATTTTATTAGGCCTTTATCTAAACAAAAAATATGCTGTTAGTTTGAACTAAAAGATAATGATCTAGTATAAAAATTATATAGCTAAGAAAACTTAGCATTAAGTATTAATTCTTGCACTTCAAATATTTCCTCAAGTGATATAGGCGAGGATTTTCCTTTTCTTATTGCATTTAAAAATGCACTAGCGCAATTTTTTTGGCCCTTATCCTGAGAGATGAGGCTTTGTGAAGAAAATCCTTTATATCCCCAAGCTTTTAGTTTTTTGAAATTTTCCAATCTAAAAACCGTTTTATCGGAAAAAACTTCAATTCTCTCTTTTGGGAGTAATTTAGATCCATTTGAAAAATAATGAATTGAACCAATAGAACCCTTATCAAATTTTAGATTAACTGTAAATGTTTCAGGAGTATTTTTATTTCTTAAAGGAGCAGATATTTTTATATCATTTATATTTTCTTCACTCAAGAAGTAAAGCAAATCAATGAAATGACAACATTCTCCTATAAATCTCCCCCCACCTACCTTAGGATCATTTAACCAATGGTCTGCATCTAAATAACCCGCATTACATGTATAGATAAAGGCCTTAGGAGCATTTAAATTATTTAACATTTTTTTTAGTTTTATAATTAATGGCGAAAATCGCCTGTTATAGCCAATCATTAATAGAGGAGAATTTTTATTACTACTTTTATTTGATTTGTTTGAATTTTTGAAAGTATCTCTTATACCTTTTAACTCATATTTATTTAGGCATAGAGGTTTCTCAACAAATACATTTTTACCAGCCATTAGAGCCTTTTTTATGAGATCAGCATGAGTATCATGTCTAGTTGATATTATTACTGTGTTACATTTTTCATTTAAGAAAACATCTTCTTCATTTGTAGTTACTTCTTTAAATGAAAATTTACTCCCATAGTGCATAGCACTTGCACCTTTTAAAGAACAAATTATTTGGAAATAAGCACCAAATTTTTTAAAAGTTGGTAATAAAGTTCTCGAAGAATAATTACCTGAACCAATTACACCAATTACAGGTTCTGCAGGGGGAAGATTGAATTTTGGATCAGAGTTAATTTTTAACTTGTAATTATTTAATTCAGGTTCTCTTTTGTAAGAAATCAATATTCCTAGGCTGCCTGACTTTTCCATAAGTAATTTATAAGCAGACAAGGCGTCTTCAAAATCAAATATTTTCTCTATTAGTTTTTTAAAATCTAAAACCCCAGAATCTAGTAAATTTAAAATTGCTTCGAAATTTCTTTTTTCAGTCCATCTTACATATCCAATTGGATAATCATTATTGTCTTCCTCATAATTTTTATCATATCTTCCTGGTCCATAAGAACAACTTACTTGGAAAGTTAATTCCTTTTTATAAAATAATTCTCTACTTAAGTCTAGGCCAGTAACTCCTACTAAAATTATCCTACCTTTTTTTCTAGATGAATTTGCGGCAATATATATAGGATCACTAGAAGACGTACTCGCAGTTACTAAGAAACCGTCAACACCCACTCCATTAGTTTTGCTGAGAAACCAATTAGTAGGGTTTCTTTTATTTGATATGCAAAAAGTTTCAACTCCAAACAAATTAGCTAAATCGCATTTTGATTGATCAGGATCTATACCCAATACCTTACAGCCATTAGCCATGAGTAATTGACAAGTAATTAAGCCAATAATTCCTAAACCACTTACGGCTATAGTTTCGCCCAAAGTTGGCTTTAACAGTCTTATACCCTGTAAACCAACAGCCGCAATAACCGTAAATGCAGCGTCCTCAAAACTTACATCATCGGGAATTAAAGCGCATAAGTTTTCAGAAACACTTACCAATTCTGCATGATAGCCATTTGAAACAACTCTATCTCCAACTTTTAAAGAAGAAACATCTTCTCCAACTTCAACAACAACTCCTGCATTACAATATCCCAATGGGAGAGGCTTATCTAATTTATTACTAACTGCTTCTATAGTATTAAAAACCCCTTCAGATTTCATTTTTGCAATAACTTCAGCAACTTTTTCTGGTTGAGTCTTTGCTTTTGAAATCAAATTAGATTTCCCAAAATTCACAAGCATTCGCTCAGTTCCAGAAGAAACAAGAGAAAATTTCGAACGTATGAGAACTTCTCCTTTTTTTAATCGAGGAGGGGGTAATTCAATTATTTTAGTTTCGCCAGTATTTAGATATTGAAAAATTTGCTTCATCAACAAATTGAAAAGCTTTATTATTAAACTCTAACATTTTATTAGATATTATTATCTAGAAATCTCTGACACCAAATTTCAACACAAACTATTGATAAGAGTGTGTAGGAGGCATCAACCTTTCCTTTAGCATTTAGGTTGATTAATTTTTCTACTGAAGATGGATTAAATATTCCTCTTCTTTTAAGTTTATCTTTTGAAAGAATATCGTTAAGCCAATCTCTTAATTCGTTATTAAACCAATCCCGTATTGGCATCCCAAATCCAATTTTTGATCTATATATTACATCTTTTGGCAAATATTCTTCCATAGCTTTTTTAAAAATCCATTTACTCTGGAAACCTTTAATTTTTAATTTAGGCGGAATGTGTACTGCAAATTCACATAAATCCTTATCCAAGAATGGGACTCTAACTTCCACACCAGAAACCATTGACATTTTATCAGTATAATTTAGGTTATGATCTCCTAGGAAAAACCTTTGCTCTAAAGCTAATAAACGTTCCAAATCAGAAGAAAATTTAGATATATTTTTTAAGTAATTTAAGAAAGGTTTCTCTGGACATGAATTTCTTATCTCGTGTTTGAACTCATCAGATAATATTTGATTTAAATCTTTTCTTTCTATCCATCTAAAGTAATTAAAAATCCTTTCATTTCCCTTAAAAGTAGAATTTGAAATTAGTTTTCTTAATCTTCTAAAAGACTCTAGATTAGCTGGTAATTTGCAAATTAATTTATTCATAAAATTCAAAGTATTAATAGGGATCCAATCGAGAAAATGATTATTATTTAAAGCTATGTGTCTTCTATATCCCGAAAAAATATCATCCCCACCAGTTCCAGATAAGAGTACTTTTATACCTTGAGACCTTGCGTATTCACAAATAAACTTAATATTTAAAGAAGCTGGATCTGCAATGGGTTCATCAAGTTGCCAGACCATTTCCTCTAGGGAACTTGTAAATTTATGTGGATCTATTTTTATAGTTGTTAAATTTAAATCTAAATGTTTTGCGACCTTTTCTGCATAAAAAAGATCGCTTTTTTTATTTCCTTTCCCATGATCGATGGTAAAACAATTTATTTTAGGATTTAATTCTTTAGCAAAAGCGACAATACTACTAGAATCTAATCCTCCTGAAAGAAATGCACCTAAAGGTACATCTGATATCATCTGACGCCTTACGGCCTCTTTTAAATTCTTTTTTAAGCCATCTATAGCATTTGTCTTTGTCAGATATTTATTTTTTTTATAGGTAAAACTCAATGATGGCAATTTATACCAACATTTTTTTTCTTCAATATCCCCATTACTTATTTTTAAGAAACTTCCAGGTTCTATTTTTTTAATTATTTTTGATGGAGTTCTACTCCCTGGGCACCATAAATAAGTAAGATATCTTTCAATAGCTTTTGGATCCAAATCTCCAAATTGTTTTTCAATAATTGACTTATCTTTAAACTTATTTAGGAATGGAAGAAGAGCTTTAATTTCACTTGCAAAAAAAAATGCATTTTTTGTTTTATAGAAATAAAGAGGCTTAACTCCGAAGAAATCCCTAGCTATAACAAGCTCCTTTCTTAAACCATCCCATATAGCTATGGAAAAAATACCGTTTAAAGACCGAAAGAATTTATCTAAACCTAAATTAGAATTCATATAGTATTCATACATATTTAACAATACTTCAGTATCAGTATTGCTGGACCAGTTTAATTTTTTATGGCTTTCAAGTTTTGTTTTTAACTCTAAAAAATTATAAATTTCACCGTTAAAAACAATTGTAATTTTTCCATTTTTGTGAGTCATAGGTTGTCGACCATTTCGTGAAGTATCTAAGATGGATAATCGTCTATGTGCTAATCCAATTCCATTTTTATTATCTATATATGAGCCTTCGTCATCTGGTCCTCTATGTTTTATTAACTGAGAGGAATTTTTCAAAAAAGTTACAAGTTGTTCCTGAAAAATTATTTCAGAATCCAAAAAGATATTTCCTAATGAAAAGCCAGTAATCCCACACATTTTTATAAACTATTTTTTAAGTATTTAAGTCTCCTCAACAAAGGTTTTTGTGATGCATCATAATATATAAAACTTATAAATAACTGATTAGAAATTAAAGAAGTAGCTAAAAACAAAATTTGACCTCCCAGAGGAGTTTCAACATCTAAACTACTATAAAAAAAACGACTTATTAAACCAACAAACAGTGCAATTAATCCAAAAATAATTGCTAAACATAAACTAAGACTTCCAGGATTAAAATCTAATAAAAAATATTGATAAGTTAATCTTTTCAAGAAAATATTTATGTGCTTCCAAGTGAACCTGAAAAACTCTTTAAACGGGCTTAAACTTGATTTTTCATCCTCATAAAACGCATCCATCGGTATCTCACTAACTAAGACATTACTAAGAGCACATCTAAAAAGTAGATCGGTTTCAAAGAAATAACCATTATCAATCTTTTCAAGAGATATTCCTCTTAAAACATTACTTCTTATTGCCAAAAATCCATTGGTTGGATCAAATAATTCCCAATACCCTGTAGATAATTTAGTCAGAAATCCCAAACCAATATTTCCAGTAATTCTCACGATAGGCATGTTAGTAATAAATTTAGGGTTCGTAAATCTATTGCCTTTGGTAAATTCAGATGATCCATTAAGAAGTGGCTCTAATAATTGTGGAATTAAAGCAGGATTCATTTGTCCATCAGAGTCTATTTTAATTATTATTTCAGGATTTAAAGTTAAAGCATATTTAATTCCAGTTTTCATTGCTCCGCCAATACCTTTATTCCTATCATGATAAATCAAATCCAAATGATCACTTTTTAAGGAACTTTCGATAGATTTTCCTGTATTTTCTGGGCAATCATCATCAACACAAACTAATCTATCAACATAACCTAGTACATCTTTAGCAATCTTAGGCGCTATTTTAGAACTCCTATAACAAGGCATTACGGCAATAATTTTATTCATATTAATTAACAACAAATATTACTTATTTAATTAAATCATTTTTCATGAATAATTAATATTCTAAATTATTGATATCGCATAAATCGAAATCTCTTTTCCTGAATTTAAAAGGATTCCTAGACGTATAATTTGTAGAATATTTTTTGCAAATGAAACTTTTATTATTTTTTAAAGCTTCACTATTTATAATAATTGACTTTGCCTTGAAATTTTTAAAGCAATTTTCAATGGAATCTTTTCCAAATTCTTTATCATTGTAGTAAAGGCATTTTTTAAATACATCTTCATGTACGTAATCTTTTTCTAGAAAAAACAGAGGAGTTCTATCATAAAAATTTATAATTGGCTCTTTAGAAACCTTATTTAAAGTTGCAGTTAAATCATAATTATATGCAAATCTATTCATTGAAGATTGATAATTAAATATCCCAAATATTGATTGATAAATTGAGAGTAATGTAATACATGAAAATATTAAAATTTGAAGCCATAATATTAATAAAAATATTTTTTTAAAATAAATAAATTTTACTTTTGGTATTTTTTTTATAGTGTAATTATTTAAATTAAATAATCTATTCTTCATAAGTAAAATGACCAATGGTGAGGCAAAATAATCTGCCCTACCATTTGATAAAATTAAAAGTAAGATAATCTGAGTTATTGCTACAAAATTACTTTTAATAAATTTATTTCCATTTTTTGCTAGCAGACTTAAAAACGGTAAAAATATTATTAATAATGTATTAGCAGGACCTAAAATCATTCCTAATAAATTAACATTTGTAGTTATAAAAGGTAATCCATCAGAATATATATATTGTTTTAAATCATTCTCAAAGTCAATCATTTGTTGATTATCTGGAATAAGAAAACTATTAAATATAGGATATAAAAAATTACCAGTTACATAAAATCTATATAAAAGTATTTCAGCTAATACTCCTATTGCTAAAAATAAAAAGAGATATCTCAAGCTATTTTCTATTAGAAAAAGAGACTTTAATTTTTTTGTAGAAACCAAATCATATAATATATGAAAAAAAATAGGGATACAAATAATAAGGCTTGATATTTTAAATGATATTGATAAAACTATTAAAATTAAAAGGTTAATTAGATTATTCTTAGTTCTATATTTATCCCATACAAGATAGGTAATGGTTACTGCCAAGTCTGGAAATAATAAAAATTTTCCAATAGTTAACCATTGTATAAATACGGGGGTAGTTAAAAAGGATAATATAAATAATTTACTTTTCCCTCTTTTAATAAAAATGGATACGATCATAAAAATCGGAATTGCCTGAATCATTCTTATTAACCAAATTGATTTTTCTTGAAAGAAGGCTAAATTCGCAAAATCAGAAATACCTAAAATGCCTTGGAATAAACCTCCATCAATAAAATGTTTACCTTTTATAAAAAATTGGTATGGATAACCTACATATGTTGTGGTCGCATCAGGGTGATTAATTGGACCAAATGACAATAAATAAAGATAGAATACTAAAAATACTAAAAATTTATTAAAACTATTTTTTAATAAGAAAGTATTAAGTAAAATCTTCCAACTTATAAAAAAATTAATTATATTTTTTAAGTTTATATTAAAGATTAAGAAATAAGAAAAAAATATCAATAATGATATTATAATAATTGGAAATTGTACAGAATTAATAAATATTAATCCTAAAGAAATTGAACCTATTATTGATATTGATAATGTGAAAGATGTAATATAATTAGATATTAAAATTTCATTATTATTTTCAACTATTTTAAAATTATTAGAAAAAATAAATAAAAAAACTATTGATAATAATATTATATTAATCATAAATATCAATTATTATTTAACAAATAATATACTAGAATTAAGTATAACTTAAAGTAAAATTTAAACAAAAATTTTATTCTTTTGAATCAAATAAGAAATAGAGGCGAGAAATGGTATTAATATTAATGCAGAAAGATTCTTATTTATTCCATAACTTGAAATTACAAAAATCCCGCTCCAATTTAGTATCCATAGTAAAAAAGCGAATAAGAAATACTTAAAAAATTTAATAAAAGAAAATTGAGAATTACCGAATACAAACTTACCATGAAGATAAAACCCAACAAACATGCTAATTAGCTGGGAAACAAAAGTAGCTAATGAAATGTTTGTTACTAATAACAATAATTGGAGAAATGAATTTGTAATTAAGGTATTAATCGAACCAACAATTAGGAATCTCTTTTTTGACATAAATAAGATAATTTTATTTAGATATATAATTTAAAAATGATTCAATAATTTGCCAAGAATAAATTTTAAACTCTTGAAGAAATTTGTCAAAATCTAAATAAGCATCATCATCAGCTTGATCAGATATCACTCTTACTATTAACCATTTAACATTTTCTTGTTCAGCAACTTGTGCAAAAGAAGCCCCCTCCATTTCAACTGCATGAATATCATTAAAATCATTAGAAATTGAATCAAGGATATTTTTATCTGATATAAACTGGTCACCAGTTGCAATTAATCCCTTATATACATCGCCAAAAATTGATAAATTTCCATTTTTTTTTGAATATATTAGTGCTTTTTCAAAATCAACAAGAATATCTTTTGAAGGAAAAATTCTTTTTGTTTTTAAAGCCGGTATAAAATATTTTTCAAAAATTGGTCTTGCATCCATATCATGCTGTATAACAGAATCTGAAATAATAATATCCCATTGTTTAAGATTCTTTTTTGCAGCTCCAGCAACTCCTGTAAAAATAATAAAATCGATTGCTTTATCTTTATACAAGCTTGATATTAATCTAGTCGTAGCTCTAGAGGAACTAACTTTTCCCCATCCACTAAAACAAACTGAAAGGTAAATATTTTTTATATTAGAACCTTTCCAAATTCCAGAAAATATTGCTAAATCTCCATATTTTTTTTCAACTATTGAATCTAAGTTAGATAAGAAAGTGCCAACTTCTTCTGGCATAGCTGCAAGAATCCCTAAATGTAATTCGTCATTTTTTTTCAATTTATTTTTTTAATTTACCAGCTATCCTATTTTAAAATATATTCCCTTCTTTTTCTATACGAAATAGTAATTTAATTTAAAAAAAATTAAAAAGCTTTAAGTAAAAAAATTATTCGTTTTAAAGGTCTTATTTATTAATTTAAAGAATGACTAATTCTTCAATAATAATGTGTTCTTACTAAATTAATCTTTTCCTTTTTAATTAAAGTAATCTGTTAAAATTTGACATAATTTCTTAGTAAGAAATCATATTAAAAGCTAAGGTTTAAAACTATTCAATTTGTTTAATTCAATAATTGTTTTAGGATATATATCTCCTCTGAAGAGAGGGTAACTGATTTTCTTGAAGTCAAATCAAAAGCGACAAGTACCATTATTGCTTTTGCTTTTACCTGAGATTTTGATCTGATTTTAAAATCAAGAGTTAAATATTTGATATCAAAATCAATAAATTTCACATTTAATATCCATTCATTATTAAGAAGTAATTCATTTTTAAACTCTAAGTTACATCTTGCTGCTACTAGCCTTTTGTTATTATTAGATAAAGTATTTTTAAATATATCATTTGATAAAATCATTATGCCATTATTGATTATCTTTAAATAGTTTGGCATGGCTAAATGATCATATTCATCTAATTGATCACTATTTACTTTTCCTTTTAAAATCTCAATACTTCTTTTCATGAATTTTCAAATTCTTCTAAAGCCCTAATTTCTGTAGCTTTTCTATCAATTTTTCCATTTATATTTTTAGGTAATTCATTTAGAATTATTAGTTTTTTAGGAAGCATATATATTGGAATTTTTTTGCGTAAAAATGATCGTAATTCTCCAAATTTTAAATCTTTAATTTGCTTGTTTTCAAGTTCCACGGCAATAAAAATAAACTCTTTATATTTTTTTGGATTGAATGCTATTGCTTGATGAATTTCAGGAAAAGAAATAACTTGAGATTCTATTTCCTTAAGGTTAACCCTGTATCCATTTATTTTAATTGTAAATCCTTTTCTACCAACAATATATAAATTATGATTTTCGTCAAAGTATCCTATGTCATTTGTATAAAAATAGTTGACCTCCTGTATTCTTAAAAAATCCTGATTTCCTTTATTATTAAAATAACCTAATGAAACGGGAGTACCGGAAACTACAATTTCTCCTCTTTGAAAAGGCTTTTTAATTTTTTTTTCTCTATTTTCATCAACAATCATACACGGCATTAAAGGATGATTTAATTTACCTATTGGAATATCTTTTTTATCTTGGGATGCATAAAATAGATCTTTTTCGCTTATTTTATGCATAGTATTAACAATTGATGTTTCTGTAGGGCCCCAGACATTATAAATATCTAAGTTAGGTAATTTTTGCTTAAATTTATTTATATGATCTGGAGGGAAGAAGTCTCCACCACTAAAAATTTGGCGCATATTACTTTTATTCAATGTATTAATTACTTCAGATTTGATAAGTGAAGAAAAGAAGGAAGGTGATGAAAAAATTGATGTGATTTTATTTTTTATTATTTCTCTTCCCGAATTAAAGGGATCTTTTGGATCTCTTATTATGTAATGTGGAATATTACTGTAAAGAGATGAAAAAAGATCAAAAAGTGAAATATCAAACCCAAAATTTGTAGTAATTCCGATTAAATCATTATCTTCCCATTTTTGATAGGTATGGCTCCAAACCATTGTATTTAATAAATTTCTTTCTGATACTTTTACCCCCTTAGGATCACCAGTAGATCCTGAAGTAAATAATATATAAAGCGGTTCGGAATCTTCAATACTTCTTTTTTTCGAGAAATTATTGTTATTTATTGCTAAATTTGTTTCTTTGATAGATATATATTTATTACCAAGCATAAGGTTTTCTAAATTTAAAATAAAATCAACTTCTAGTTGATTTAATATTCTTTCTATTCTGTTTATTGGCTGTTCTGAAGAAATTGGTACAAATATTTTTTTTGCTAAAACGCACCCAACTATTGAGCAGGGTGTTTTAACTGTTCTATCTACAATGATTGGTATTATTTTCTGATTAAGTCTTTCAAATTTTTTTGCATAATAATTAGCTTGAAAAGCAAATTGATTCCAATTAAGTGATTGTTCAAAATCTGAACTTATAATTTTATTTGGATTTTTATTTAAATTTTTATCAAATATTTCTAAGAATGATGATCGAAACATCGAATTAACTATTTAATGACAATTGTAAAATCAAGTCTATCAAGGTTTCAATTTTTCTCATTTTTTTAAATGTATCTTCATCAGTCATTTTTAATTTAATCCCAAATTCTTTTTCAATAAAAACTGCTAATGAGAAAAAATCAAGAGAATCAAGAATTCCTTCATCAATAAAATCTATATTATCAATACTATCTAAAATATCATCACCTTCTCTTTCAATAAAAAAATTATAAATTTTATTCTTAATAATCATTTTATCCATTTTAAAAATCAGTAAGATCTATTTAATTAATAATATCATTTGGGATTAATCTAATTTTTTTACATACTCTATTAATAAACCTCTGAAATAAAAAAATAAAGTATTTATTCTCCCACCAAAAGATGCAATTTTTAAAAAATAACTTTTTAACTCAAAAACGCCTTTTAGGTTATTAGAAAGCAATTTTTCTTTTTCAAGATTATTTGAATTGAATCCAATATGATGTATTCCGAAATTATTATTTTTGGCATAATTCCAGACTGTAGAATTCTCATCTATTGGCACAACAAACTCCATCCAAAGATCATTCTCTTTTAAATGAAAAAAATAAAGTTCATTTTTCTGTTCTTTATCTAGATAGTACTCCTTTATATCATCAGGCTGTATATTAAATGCTTTATAAGCATCTTCTATATCGTTACAAACAATTCCTAGATGATGTATCTTTTCCATTTTTTTAAATATTATTATTTTAATTATATTTATATTTATTTTATAAATCCAAGATCGGTTCTTTAGTTCCGTCTTTTAAAAATATCATATTATTTTTATAAAACTCTTTTACAAGAATATTAAATGTTTTTTCTGCATCATAAAATTCAAGGTTAGTTAATTTACTAGAAATTTGACATTTTTTTACGATATTTTCGCTCTCTAAGATTTTTGAAGCTCTATTAAAATCAAACCCATAATAGTTTTTTTTATGATTCCTAATTCTTAAAAAAGCTGAATAGTTATTCCCTATATATTGACCGTTTTTGTAGACATCAACATTAAATTTTTTATTATATCTATATGTAGCTCCGCATAATTGTTCTATATAATGAATCATTGTATTACCATAATTTAAAGGTCTTCCAATATGTAAAAATTTTGTGTTTAATTTTAGTATTCTTTCAAAAATACAATCATAACCAAATGCACTTTTACCAATATTATTGACAATTTCTTTGGATTTGGGACCTATCGAACAATAAGAAAATAATGGATGTTCTGATCTTTCACTTTCAGAATTATTTATAAACCAACTATTTAAGGCTCCAAGACTAGTTTTTGTTTTTTTAGTATCAAATATACCTTTTGTTGTATAAGAAAAAGTAGGGATAATAGCTGTGATATTTCTTTCTAAAATAGGTTCAATAAATGTTTTTAAGAAATTATCCTTTCCTGAGAATTGGTCCATATATTGAGAAAATCCTCTTAGATCAGAGTAAATATAAATTACCTCACAATTAGACAGCTTAAATTCATTGTATTTTGATATTAATTCATCTTTAAAATTCATTCGATTATATTATCTCCATTTACGATTTCTGCTTTAATTATTCCATTTTTAAATGCAATTTCAATTAAATTTCCCGAAATATAAAGAACTTTACCTATACTTTCATTTTGTTGACACTTAAAAAACTTATAATTTTTTAACTCAACTATTTGATCATCAACTAATGTTTTTGGGAAACCCCATGGAGATCTCTTAATACCAAAATAAGATGATCTAAAAATCCTATCAATTTTATTTATTGACTCATTCCAATCTATTGGTTGAGAAAGAGGATTTGTATTAGTATAATATTTTCTCTTTTTTAAGTCTTGCTTCTTTGTCGAAATGTTTCCAATATTATCCTGAGTGAGAAACATAATAAAGTCTTTAATCAAGGTAATTCCTTCATTAGTTGACTTTATGAGTAATGAGATAGCAGTTTCTTCTTTACTGATTTCAATTCTTTTACTATCTACTATTTCTCCACCATCAATAATGTTATTCATTTTGTGTAAAGTGACTTCATGATATTTTTCATTATTATAAATTGACCAGCTTGTAGGATTTAAGCCTGCATATTCAGGGAGTCTTCCTGGATGAAGATTATAGCCTCCATATTTTGTATGATTTAGAATTAAATCATCAACTATAAAAGGTGAAAAAACACTTAAGATAAAATCTATTTGATTACGAATAATAATTGATTGATTAATTTTTTCTAAAAGTTCAACTTTACTTATTATGCAAATGTTATTTTCTCTAGCAATTTTAAAAAATGCTTTATTACTAATACCTTTTTCGTTAGTTATTAAAAAACTGATTTTTATATTATTTTGTTTTATTAAAAATTTCAGACATCTTAAACCAGCCGATTCAGATCCAAAAAAAATTACCTTATAAGTATGATCTTTTCTAGTTTCAATATTTTTCATTTATTATTAAGAGAATTTTAGTTATTTAATCGTAAATTCATCAAAAAAAATATTTAGTGATTTATCAAAAAAGATACCAAAAAATCTTTTAATTCTATAAATAGATAAATTTAGTTCTCTCTTTAATTTGTTTTTATTATAAGAATTTTTCATTCTCTTTAGTACAAACTATATGATTTTTGTATTCTTTCTTTGATGCAATAGATATTGTCCAACTATAAAAATAAAATTGATTAATAGATAAATGTATTTTTTTATCTTTATTACTAAATATATTATTTCTTTTATTGAACTTCCATGAATCCATATCCCTAATAATAGATCCTCTTTCCCATTTTATTGCTGATTCCAAACCACACCAAAAATTTAGAATATCAAATTTATCTTTGAAAACATCTTGATTACTATTTCTAAGTAACTTTTTAGAAAGCAATTTATAATTAAATATCCTGTCTTTTCGTTCCATATCAACACCTATTCTTTTTTTATCCCAAGCAATAATAAGGGCATCTTTTGTATGGCTAATACTTATATAACCTAGATTATTAGGTAGTTGTGGTGGTTTGTTAGGATAAGCTATTATTGGAACTGAAAGTGGCTCTATTTTAAATAAACTGCTAAGGGATTCTCTTATATAACCTCTTGTCTCTAGAAATCTTTCTGACATTCTTGGTGATAAATCTCTAGCTATTTTTATTTCCTCATCAGAATTAATTTTCTGATAGCCTTTCAACTTAAAAAACCATAATCTAGTTTTATCCTGGTTAAAAAAATTATCTTTACTAATTATATTTTGATCAATTTTCAACTTATTAAATCTTATTTTTATATTTTGCTAGAAGCATATCTTTAATCGAAGCTAATTTACTTTGTGAAGAATTCATTCCAACTTTTCTAACTTCTTTTTGTGCATTACTATTTAATAAGGAATCATTAACTTCACATAATTGACAATTAGTAATTAAATCAGCATTTCTTTCCACTAGTATCCTAAGTGAAACTCTTGGTGTACCTTCATGTGTCGGGTAAGTGCCATGAAGAATGTACGGATGCCATACATAAAACTCTCCTGGTCTACCTATTAAAACTTCTTCTTCAAAAATTTCATTTTTAAGAAATATTTTTTTATTCTTAATTTCTATTTCATGTGGAAATACCATAGGACCAAATTTATGGCTATCTTTTAATACAACGAGAGGACTTTCTTTAAGAGAAACATTAGTTAAGTAATAATAAAAAGTCACAAAATCAGGGGTTCTAGAGGGAAAATCGATTATATCTTGATGAAAATCAATACCATTAAAATATGTCATTAATCTTTTATCTGGTTTTATATATTTTCCTAGATTTGCCTGAGCTTTTCCTCCTAAATCATTACTGACCCAATCTGGCATATAACTAGTAGGAACTCCTAAGACAAATTTATAATCTAATATTCTATATCTTTCTCCGCAAATCCTTTTAAAAGAATTTGTGATAGCTTCATTCTCAAAAAAATTCGAAATTTGCATTTTTTCTGCAATATTTCTGCCTGGCATAGGGTTAGTTTTAATGTTTATATATTTCTCACAATCTTTTTTATCGTTGATAAACAAATTTTCTATATCTATCTCTTTAAGTATTTTCTTTCCTAATTTTTCAGCATAATTTGTATCAATATTACCTATATATTCAAAGCCATTATTAATAAACATTTTTCTGATTTTTTATTATTTTACACCTTTAATCATCAAAAACTACAATATAAAGATTAGGAAAGAAAACCTGAATGATATCCATTCTCAAAATATGGATTAAGTTCAATAAAATTATTAAACAAGTTCTCACTGACAATCATTTGATTAGTAGATGACATAATATTTCCTAATCTGATATTATCGGTCGGTACTAATTTTAAATAATCATCAGATTCATTTTTTAAATAAAACATAAAAAGATTTGCACTTCCGCCAGAACCTTTTTTTAGCGCTATTTTTTGATCTATTCTTTTAATATATCTATCTATAGAAGTAGTCAAATTTTTAATTGATCTTTCGAAATTTTGTATTAATTTAGTGTTATCTATAATTTCATCATTTTCAGCTATTTTCACATTATTTCCTTTCTCGAAGACATAGCATAAACAATCTTGTTTTATTCCAATACTAAAAAATTCAGAAAGCTTATAATCATATCTGTTCATTATAGTTTTCAAATAAAATGTATTTAGGTGAGTACAGTGTTCAAAATTAAATAAATAGTATGGTGCAAATTTTGAGTAAAAATCAAAAGATGGGATTTCAATAAATATTTTGGCATTTCTGCAAGCTTCACTTTTCAATAGCAGATCAAAGTAATCACTAATATCTGGAATATGCTCACAAACATGTGACATAAAAATCGCATCATAAACAAAACCTGAAAAATCATTTAAATGTTCCTTTAGATCTTGCTTAATAAATCTTATGTTTTCATTACAATTTATTTTTTGTTCATTTTCTATAGAATAATCTAACACTGAAAGATTAGTTTTTTTGTCTAGGATAGATCCCACATTATTTATACCTCCACCTATTTCAAGTACATTAATTGGTTTGAATCTATCGAATGTTTTTTTCCAATGTATATGATTTTTTTTTACTTGATACTTAGGGGTATTGGTATATAAGTGTTTATAAAATTCAACTTTTTGTTTTTTATTACTAATAAAGCCGCAATTCAAGCATTTTTCAATGTGTAAGTCCCCAATTGGTTTTATTTTTTTTAATTTATGATCCTCTGGAAGAGAAGGCATTATAACTGGAAAATCAATAAGTTCTAGAACTGTTTCTGTGCGACTATTACAAATTGGGCAGTTATTCATTTATATTTTTTGGTTATGATAGCATTCCTAGGGATTAACTAATTTGAAAATCAATATAAATATATAAACTTTATAGTTGTCACTTTAAATATATCTTTTTTGTAAAGTTTGTGGGCAATGATCAATATTCCTTAGACTCAATCTAGACAAATTTATATTTGAAGAAACATATATAAAAACTATACAAGCATTTATTTTTAATTTAACTTTCGAAGCAATTTAAATAAAACTTTTTCATCTTTAATAATTTTTATACTATCTTTCTTGAAATGTAAATCTTGTTTTACATAATTGTTTTTAGATAAAAAGAAGATTCTTTTGGGTAAGTAAATTAAAGAAAGATTACTTTTTCTTGAAAATTCTCTAATAGCAGATGTTTGTCCTTCAAAGATCATATAGCTATTATTTAAATTAAATTGTTTATTCATAGTAATCACATTAATTTCATTAACTTGTTGTTTATAAAAATTAAATAGATAATTCTTACATGCTGGTCTAACAACAATATATGTTTTTCCTTTTACCCAAATTTTCCTAAATTCTTTCCATCTTTCAATAGTTTTATCAATATGAAATTCTGAATAATAGTTTGTCCAAGGATCTGCATAAGGGACTAAATTATTTGCAAAAACATATAAATCATTATTTTTTAATTTTGGATATTTATCATTTTTAATGATCTCGAAGCCATATTGCCTTTTAATAATCTTTCTTTTATTAAATAAGGTTGATGATAATTGCTTGTTAAAAAAATCTATATCATCGAAAAAGTGTTTATGCAATTCTATTGGCAGGAGAAAATTTGGGCTTTGCTCTAAATTATCCTCACAATGGTGATTCATTATGGGATTTCCAC
The DNA here is from genome assembly GCA_017644425.1 of Prochlorococcus marinus CUG1433. Lineage (NCBI taxonomy): Bacteria > Bacillati > Cyanobacteriota > Cyanophyceae > Synechococcales > Prochlorococcaceae > Prochlorococcus > Prochlorococcus marinus. The sequence continues at coordinate 1,422,602 of JAEPLN010000001.1, read as the reverse complement.
AAGAAATTCCATAACACCCCCCGTGTAATGCTATGTAGACACCCTTCCATTTCTTACTTATTTTTTTATTTTGTCTAGATAAATGATTTTCAAGGTATGATTGATGATTTGCGTAGCAAACAATTGAATTTACAATTTTAAACTTTGACAAAAAGATAATAAATCTATAAATTTCTCTACTTATTAATTCAGTTTTTGTATAGTAAATTTCTCTTAATTCATATAATTTATCCATATAAAATTTTAAGGGTTCAATTTTTCTTCGATTAGGATTTAATTTTATATTTTTAAAAAGCTTTTTTTTTGAAAAAATAATCAATTCTGCTGGAATTATTATTTCAAGATTATGATCTTTTTTTTTCTTATTAATATGTTGAAGCAAATCTTCTGCTACAGAATGCATAATTAAAATATTAAGTTTAATACTTCTTTTACTATCTTGTAGCCACCTTATTAATGAAATTATTTGGTATAAAAATAATTTTATTTTTATTAATTTGGGAATATTTATATCTACTATAAAATTGTTATGGTTTATTAATTTAGATATGGTAACTTTTTTATTTTCGCGTCTATTGAGATTATTTTGAATATTTTGATATTCAATAATCGATATATATCTTAAGCTATCAATTTGAATTCTTTCTTTAATAAGATTATCTTTAATCTTTTTTAATTCCTTTTTAAATAAGGAATTTGTCCTTAAAAATCTTTTTTTTATGCTTAATTTCTGATTATCAGCTTCATGTTCTAAACTATTTAAATCCATTTAATTTAGATTCCATATATTCTCCTTTTGATATTCTTACCAAAAAAGTTTCTCTTCCCAAATTTACTTAACAAAGAGAAGGAATAGTAAAATATATATATTTTAAAATCCTATCCATTCTTTGGTTATTATTAAAAATTGATGCACACAAAAAAATTCATTTAATAATTAACATTATCCTTTGATTTATTCATGAATTAATAAAATAGCGATTTCTCGAAAAAATCCCGGATTTAATTTTCCTTTTAATGATTTCTTTGGTATTCCAATACTTTTCTCATTTAAAGAATACTCAATTAATTCCTAGAAAAACTTTAGGGTTCCAAAAACTCTCTAAATGAGAAACTATTACTTCATTGTCTTACAAGCCATGAACTAGTTTTCAATAATATTTATAAAGAATTTTGTTTATTAACATTCTATTTTTTATTCCTAACTAATTTCTAACTACTAGTGCTTCTCTAAAAATATATTTTAAAGAGGTATATCACTTTGAAATCAACTCCTCAAGTTAAATGTTTGGAGAAACCTTTTTAATTCACAATATAAACGAACGTTGGATTTCATTTTTACCTATTTTTTTTAAGATTTTTAACAAAACCCCATTGTTGGAAGATACGTTAATAAAAAATTCTCCTCTACGAACTGACTTTATAGGTGGCAAAGGTTTATGGTTAGCTTTAACAAAAGCAATAATTTCAGTAACATCTTCTTTTTTTGATTTGTTGCTATTTAAACCAATCGAATTATCGGAATGCAAATATAAAGAACCAATCAGCTTCTCTTTTTTATAAATCAAATACCAAGCTATATAAGGATTAGATAAAACAAAATTATTGTGTTCTATTAACGATGGAGTATCTTTATGACTTATTGAATTTTTTCTATCCAATAACAGTTCATACAATTCACTAACTTGTTTAGATGTTGGGATAATTTTTTCAAAATTAAGAATCATAAGTATTCAAACCTTAGCCAAATTTTTCATATAATGACAATATCGTCAATGGCATAGTGAAAGGTAGACTATAAGATTTCATACAGCATACTCGTAATACAAAATATCAGCATCTTCCTTAACGAGAAGGAAACCCACAGCCTTAAATGATTTTTGACTTGGGATATTAATCGACTTTATTTCAGCATCAATAAATCTAACTCCTGAAAAAGACTTTTGAAAGAAAGATATAGCATCTATTAGACATCCTTTCGTTTTACGTTTACCACGCATTTTTGGAGATAGGTTGATTGAAATAATAGCTCTATTATCTTCTACATCAAAACGAACTATTGCAATTTTTTCACTAGTGCTTTCATCCTCACATATTAAAAGCAGTCTATCTGTATTAACAAGTGATGTCGCGAACCAAGTGGAATGAACTTTCCAATCAATTAAGTCGGTTTTTTTCGACATATATCTTGTAAGTTCATCATTTCGCCAATTAAATATATCTCTGCTATCAAAGTAGTTAGCTTTGCGAATGATTGGCATCTAGTGTCTATCCAATTTGCATTTTTATATTCTAACTATAAGTAAACCTCTTTATATCTACTATAAAATATATACTTGTCGAAGTTATAAGTGCTTAGTTAATCATTTTCTGCGTTTACTCCTAAAAATTTTTGCTTTTCAACGACAATAAAATTAATAAGCGGCTTTATTTTTAAAAACTCTCGATTCTATCTCATAGAATCTTTACGAATATCTCTTATTTATTTTTAAAAATAAAAAAATAATTTTTTAATTTCTTAAAATTTTTTAATAGAGCAAACTATAATGATTATCTGTAGAGTTTAATTTATTTCTTTTTTATTAATTTTGAAAAAATCAAAACTATCTTTTTATCTAAATGAAAAAAAATAAAAAAGTACATTTACCTTATGGCAGGCAAAATATAACAAAAAAAGATATTGAAGCTGTTGTTGAAATCCTCAAAAGTCCAACCATAACCCAAGGACCAACTGTCTCATTATTTGAAAAAAAAATCGCTACAAAAGTTAGAGCTAACAACGTTATTGCTGTAAATAGTGCTACTAGTGCCTTACATATAGCATGTTTAGCTCTTGGGCTGGAAGAGGGTGATTGGCTTTGGACCTCTCCAATCACTTTCGTTGCATCTGCTAATTGCGCATTATATTGTAAAGCGAATGTTGACTTCGTGGATATAAACCCTCTTACGGGTCTAATGAGTGTAGAGGCTTTGAAAATAAAACTTAAAAAAGCTGAGATTCAAGGGAAAATTCCAAAAATTGTTGTACCAGTCCACTTGGCTGGTGCTAGTTGTGATATGAAGGGAATTAGAGATTTAGCAAAGAAATACAAATTTTCAATTATTGAAGATGCAAGTCATGCCATAGGAGGTATGTACAAAAGTAAACCAGTAGGTTCATGCGAATATAGTGATATTTGTGTATTTAGCCTTCATCCAGTAAAGATAATAACAACTGGAGAGGGAGGTCTTGCAACTACAAATAAAAAAAATCTTGCCCAGAAAATGTATGATTTAAGGAGTCATGGTATTACAAAAGATCAACGTAGATTTAAAAGAGAATCTCCTGGGCCATGGGCATATGAGCAACAAACACTTGGATTCAATTACAGGATGACTGACTTCCAGGCTGCCTTAGGAATTAGTCAATTAAAAAGACTTGAAAAAATTGTTTCAGAGAGAAATAAACAATATATTATTTATGATGAATTGCTATCAGATCTTCCAGTAAATTTGCTTAAAATTATGAAAGGTGTAAAATCATCAGTACATTTAGGCATAATTCGTTTGGAAGAATCTAATTCTAAATCTCATAAAAAAGTTTTTAAGTTTTTGAGAGATTCTGGAATAGGAGTCCAATTACATTATTCCCCTGTGCATTTACAGACTTATTACAGGGATTTAGGTTTTACTGATGGAGATTTCCCCGAATCAGAGGCCTACGCAAAATCTTGTTTTTCATTACCTCTTTATCCAGGACTAAAAAGTGATGAAATTAAATATGTTGTAAAGATGATAAGTAAAGCTTTAGATGTTTAAATATATCCATAAATTAGGATTAGGTACTGCTCAATGGGGATTAGATTATGGGATATCTAACACTGCTGGAAAATCATCTAAAAAGGAAGTTAGAAAAATATTAGAATTAGCATCTTCAGCAGGAATAGGAATAATTGATACAGCAAGTATATATGGGGATTCTGAAAAAATTATTGGAAAAAGCAATTTAAATGAATTCAAGATTGTCACAAAAACTAATCCAAGTTTGATAAGACCAAACAAAACTATAAACACAAGTTTTTTTGAATCTTTAGATAATTTAGGTTTAAAAAAAATTTACGGTTTATTACTACATAATTGCGATGAAATTTTCTCTCGTGATTCTAAAACTAAAATAAATGAATTAATGGATCTTAAAAATCTAGGGTATGTTAGTAAGATTGGTTTCTCTGCATACAATAAAAATCAAATACTGAAAGCGTTAAAATTTTTTAAACCAGATATTATTCAACTTCCATTTAACGTTTTTGACCAAAGTTTGCTCCATGATGGAACTTTAGAATTACTTAAATCTTTGAATATAGAAATTCATGCTAGATCTTCGTTTTTGCAGGGGTTATTACTAATGGATATTTCAAAGATCCCAAAATACTTTAATAAATGGAGTGCACATCTTGAAAAATGGCAACATTATTGTTCTACAATCAATTCATCGCCAAAATCAGTTGCTTTAACTTTTTCTGCATCTCAAAAATTAATCGACAAGGTAATAGTAGGAGTAGAGAATGAAATTCAATTACTAGAATTAATGAATATCCCTAAAATCTCGACCGAACTAGAACTAAAATTCTTGACCTGCATAGATGAAGATCTGATAAATCCATCAAAATGGAATTTTTGAATGATTAATAAAAACAAATTAGTTATAGGAGTTCAATGTAGAATTTCATCATCAAGACTCCCTGGGAAAGCACTATTAAAGCTTGAAGACACAACTGTTTTGGGGATGTGTTTAACAAGAGCAATACTTAGTGGATATCAAGTCTACCTTTTAACAAGTGAAGAAAAATCAGATGATATTTTAGAGACTGAAGCTAGAAATTTAGGGGTGGATGGGATTATTAGAGGTTCTTTAAAAAATGTGTTAAGTAGGTTTATTTCTTTATCAAATAAAACAGATGCAGATTATATAATTAGAGTCACCGCTGATAATCCATTAACTGAATTTAGATTTATAAATGAATTATCCAATTTTGTAATAAGTAAGAACTACCTTTATGCAACTATGAATAATAAAATTTGTCCAGAAGGTACCAATTTAGAAATTTTCTCTTCAAAAGCCCTAAAAGATTCTTTTAAAAATGATAAAAGTGAAGAAAATCTTGAACATGTTACTTCTCATATGAGAGAAATTTCTATTAAAGAACAATTCTTAATTAATAATTATTTGGGTTATAAAAATAATCAATATGAAAAAATGAGTTTTACAATTGATAATCTTGAAGATTATGTAAAAGTTTCAAAACTCATTAAAAAAGTAAAAAAAGAATATAATTGTGATTGGCGTAAAGACGACTTTGTAAGTCTCATTATAAATTACATAAAATTAAAGGGTACTGAATTTTACACAACTAGAAATCATCCCCTAGAAAATTAATGGATACAATAATTTTAACAGGTCCAACAAGTCATCTTGGGATTGAGATTCTAAAAAAATTAATAATAAATTATAACGTCATAGGTATAAGTAGATCTGCTTCTAAACTTACATCTATTTTTAAGAAATCATCTCCAAAAGGTACTTATTTACCTTTAGATATAGATTTAGGACGGGAGGAAATTTCAAAAATTATTTCCCAAATAAAAGAGAAACTAATTGAACTAAATAGTGAGCCTAGAGGTTTAGTGAATAATGCATTCACTTCTTACCCATCCTCCTCTCTTGCTATTGATAAAAAATCAGTAAAAGATTCCGCCGAAGGTTTATTTGGCTTACAAGTAAGACTTGCAATCGAATTTGCCAATTTAGTAAAGAATAATAATCAAGGAAGTATTGTAAATATCAGTAGCATTTATGGAAAAGTATCACCTCGACCAAGCATGTATGAAACTGTTAAAGAAATAAATCCAATTCTCTATGGCAGTCTTAAAGCAGCTTTAATACAATCAACCAAATTTCTATCAATGACTTTAGCTCCACAGGGTATTAGGGTTAATTCAGTAAGTTATGGAGTATTTCCATCAAAAAAAGTTCAAAATTCGAAGCCAGACTTTGTCAAAAGATTAGCTAATAATACCCATTTAAAAAGAATTGGGAATGCTTCTGAAGCTGCAGGAATAATTGAATTTCTTCTTTCAGAATCTTCCTCCTACATTACAGGTGCTGATATACCTGTTGATGGAGGATGGACTTCATGGTAAATAAACTGAATTACAGTGACAAAAGTTTATTTGATCATTTAAAGGAGTTATTTCCTATCTGTAGATCAATAACAGGAGATGGAATAAGTTTAAGTTTAAGTTATTTTGAGAAATACCATAAGGAGTACCAAAGACTAGAATTTAAAACTGGTGAAAAAATTTTTGACTGGGTAGTGCCATTAGAATGGAATATCAAAGATGCCTATATTGAAAATTTAATAACAAAAGAAAGATTTGCAGAATTCAAGAAAAATAATCTGCATATTGTTGGGTATTCAGTGCCAATAAATAAAACGCTTGACTTAGATGAATTTTCAGAAAGAATTCATATCCATAAAGATAATAAATATTTAATTCCTTATGTAACTAGTTACTACAAGAAATACTGGGGTTTTTGTATGTCTAAGAAAGAAAAAGATTCTTTGAAAAAAGGTTTGTATAAAGTTTTTATTAATTCAACCCTTAAAAAGGGGAAATTAAATTTAAGTCATGCAATTATTAAAGGTAATTCCACAAAGGAAATATTATTTAGCTCTTACTTATGTCATCCCTCTATGGCAAATAATGAGCTAAGCGGGCCTGTGGTTCTTAATGCGCTTCTTGATTATATAAAAACAAATTACAAAAAAAGAAAATATACATACAGATTTATAATGCAACCAGAGACGATTGGGTCAATAGCTTATCTATCAAAATTTAAAGACGAGCTTATAAAAAAAGTTATTTGTGGTTTTAATTTAAGCTGTGTAGGCGATGAAAGAGCATACTCTTATGTAAGTAGTCCATTTGAAAATACATTAGCTGATAAGGCAATATATTCTGCAATTAGTAAATTTAGGAGCTTTAAGAAATATTCATTTCTTGAAAGAGGCTCAGACGAAAGGCAATACTGCTCCCCAAGGATAAAACTACCATTAATAACTTTTTCGAGAAGTAAATTCGGAGAATATCCTGAATATCATTCAGATGCAGATAATTTAAATCTTGTAACTAATAAAGGATTAAATGAATCATTAGATGTATTAAAAACAATAATAGATGCTTTTGAAGAAGGACTGTATCCAAAATTGTTAACTTATGGAGAACCGCAATTAGGTAGAAGAAATTTATATCCTAATTTGAGTAAAAGTGAGAAAATTAATTCAGTAAAACTCAGAATGGATTTCATGGCTTATTGTGATGGCAAAACAAATATATTTGATATATGCAAAATTATTAATTGTGATTTATATTCACTACTCAAAGAATATAAATTACTAAAGAAAGAAAATATTGTTGAATAAAATTCTTTACCAATCATTTAATCTTTACTAAATAATTTGATATAATAATAATCATCCTTTTAGAGATTTTATGCACTTTTTAGATTCAAAGCATAAAGTAAATGAAAAAAATAAAAGACTCCTAAAAGATGGTTTTTTAAATTTTATGGCTGCAGAAAAATTTAATGAATCAAATTTTTTACTTCTTTTTGTAAACTTAGTGCAATAAAAGAAATATTTTTATAAATGGTCAAAGAATTAAAAATAAAAGATAAAAAAATTGGACCAAATCATCCTCCCTATTTAATAGCGGAAATGTCTGCCAATCATAATGGATCATTAGAAAAAGCTTTAGAGACTATAAGGGTAGCTTCTGAATGTGGAGCCGACGCTATTAAAATCCAAACTTACACAGCTGATACAATGACAATAGATTCTGATAATGAAGAATTTTTGATCAAGGGAGGATTATGGAATGGATTCAAATTATACGATTTATATAAATGGGCTGAAACTCCCTATGATTGGCACGAAAAGTTATTTAAATATGCAGAAAGTTTAGGTCTCACAATTTTTTCTACTCCTTTTGACGAGACAGCTGTTGATTTATTAGAAAAATTAAATACTCCAGCTTATAAAATTGCCTCTTTTGAACTAATAGATATTCCACTAATTAAATATATTGCAAGTAAGCAAAAACCAGTTATTTTTTCAACGGGCATGTCTTCTGAGAAGGAGATTATAGAAGCAATAGAAACTATGCATGCTGAAAATAATTACCAAATAATTCTCCTTCATTGTATTAGTAGTTATCCAGCTCCTCCTGAAAAGTCCAACTTAAATCAAATAAAAAATATTGCAAATAAATTCAATGTAATTTCTGGCCTATCTGATCATACCCTTGGGACAACAGTTTCAACTGCTGCTGTTGCTTTGGGCGCATCTGTTATTGAGAAGCACTTTACGTTAAACCGCGCTGAAAAAAGTCCTGATAGTGAATTTTCTATAGAGCCACAAGAACTAACTACACTTCGAAAAAGTACAAAAAAGGCTTGGCTATCTTTGGGAAATGAGGGTTTTGATAGAGATAATGTTGAATCTCAAAGTAAACTTCTTAGAAGATCTATTTATTTCATTAAAGATAAAAAAGCAGGAGAAATAGTGACAAAAAATGATATTAAAAGGATAAGACCAGGCAATGGACTTTCTCCCAAATTTGAAGAAAAAATTATTGGGAAAAAACTTAAAACTAATGTATATAGAGGAGACCCTACAAGCTGGGAAGTATTTACATAAACAAAAATATTTTAAAAAGAGTCTTTTAATTATTCATATTAATTTTGATCTAACAACTTTTTCTTCATACTAAAAAAATAAATAAAATTATTTACTATATAAATTGTTTACGAAGATTTATTTGATTAATTTTTAGAGAACCAAACAATATGTATTAAGGGAACAAATTCATATTATGAAATCATATATTTTTAGAATTTATATAAACTAAACCAATTGAATAAGCAAAATATCTTAATCCAGTATTAATATACAAATTTTTGCAATTCTTGATTAATTCCAAATCTCAACAAAAATAAATTCATATATTTAGACCATTATCTAAATCCATCTTCTAGGTTAATTTAAGTAGGGGTTTTTCTTCAAAGTTAAATTCAGATTAAAAAATTTAATTATAATTTATAATATTAACTTATGACTGAATAAGGATTAAATGGAAATTAAAAATATATGTTGTATTGGTGCAGGATATGTTGGAGGTCCAACTATGGCAGTGATTGCAGATAAATGTCCAAATTTACAGATTGAAGTTGTTGACTTAAACGAAGATAGAATTAAAAACTGGAATAATAGTGATCTTACGCAACTTCCAATTTATGAACCCGGTCTTGCGAATATTGTTAAAAGGCGCAGAGGGAAAAATTTACATTTTTCCAACAAAATTGAAGAAAAAATTAAATCTGCAGATATGGTTTTTATCTCGGTAAATACTCCCACAAAAAAATTTGGAGTAGGTGCCGGGAAAGCAAGTGATCTCAAATGGGTGGAGGCTTGTGCTAGACAAGTCGCAAAGTTTTCAAGCGGGCACACTATTGTGATCGAGAAAAGTACCTTACCAGTCAGAACGGCAGAAGTAATTAAATCTATTCTAAAAGCCCCAAATAATACATCCAAAGAAATTAAAGGAGAAACAACTTTTGATGTCTTGTCTAATCCTGAATTCCTCTCAGAAGGAACAGCAATTGATGATCTTGAGAATCCAGATAGAGTTCTTATTGGAGGAGAAAGTAAAGAAGCTATTGAGATGTTATGCAGTATTTACAAAGAATGGGTACCAGAAGAAAAAATATTACGAACAAATATATGGAGTAGTGAATTAGCTAAGCTTACTGCGAATGCTTTTTTGGCTCAAAGAATTAGTTCAATAAATTCAATAAGCGCCTTATGTGAAGCGACAGGAGCTGATGTAAGAGAAGTTTCAAGAGCTATTGGATCTGATAGTAGGATAGGCTCAAAATTCTTAGATTCTGGTCCTGGATTTGGCGGAAGTTGTTTTAAAAAAGATATCTTAAATTTAGTTTATTTGTGCGAACATTTTGGACTTCAAGAAGTTGCAGATTTCTGGGAAAGTGTTGTTACTTTAAACAAGTGGCATCAACATAGGATTTCCAATCTTGTTACTAAGAAGTTGTTTGGAACTTTGGCAAACAAAAAAATACTTATTTTAGGTTTCGCATTTAAAGCCAATACAAATGATACTAGAGAATCAGCTGCAATTCAGATATGCAAAGATTTATTAGAGGAAGGTGCAGATCTTTATATTCATGACCCAAAAGTATCTTTCAAGCAAATTGAAATTGATTTAGGAATTAAGCAAAAAATACCTGGTGATGAAAATAAAATCAATTCACATTCCATTTGTGAAGGAAATTGGTTTTTCGTAAATAATCATTTGGATGCATTTGATAATGTAGATGCGATAATAATTCTTACAGAATGGGACATTTATAAAGAAATTGATTGGAATAATATTTCAAAAAAAATGAGGAGGCCAGGTTGGGTTTTTGATGCAAGATCAATAACTAAAAAAGAGACAATTAGAGCAGCTGGGTTGAATGTCTGGAGATTGGGTGATGGAGTAAAAGAGTGAACTATTCGTAACCATTAATGTTCTGTTTTTTCCACTGCCATCCATCTCTACACATCATTTTTAAATCTCTAATAGGCAGCCAATTAAGTTTTTCTTTAGCTAAAGTTATGTCAGCGACTAAACGAGCTACATCACCCTTTCTTTTTTTTGAGAAAAAATAAGGAATTTCTATATTATTTACAGATTGAAAGATTGAAATAAGTTCTAAAACACTTGTTCCATTTCCTGTACCTAAATTTAAATGGATTATTTCTCCATTATTTTTGAATAAGTACTCAAGAGCAGATACATGTCCATCTGCTAAATCCATAACATGAATATAATCTCTAACTCCCGTTCCATCATATGTATCCCAGTCGTTTCCATAAATAATTAATTTTTTTCTTTGTCCTAATGCTACATCATTAATAATTGGGAATATATTGTTTGGCGGATCTAAGGGGTTTTCTCCAATTAAGCCAGATGGATGCGCTCCTATAGGATTGAAATATCTCAATATTGATACCGACCAGCTATTCGAACTTAAATATAAATTTTGTAGAATTTTCTCAATTATTATTTTTGTTTCTCCATAAGGATTAATGGGTTCTGCATTTGTATCTTCTTTTAGATTACAATACTCTCCATTATTTCCATAAATTGTTGCGCTGCTACTAAAGACTATCTTCTTACAATTAAATTTTTCCATAATTTTTAGAAGATTAATTGTACTTATAACATTAAAATCAAAATACCTCAAAGGATCCTTTATTGATTCTGAAACTGCTTTTAAACCGGCAAAATGGATAACGGCATCAACTTGTTTTGACTCTGATGTATTATTTTTAAATATATTTTCTAGTTTCGATTCATCTCTTAAATCACATTGATAAAATAATAGTTGTTTATTAAAATCGTTTTTAGTAGATAAGATAATTTTTTTTATTCTTTCTATTACTTTTTTTTTACTATTTATTAATGAATCTACAATTAAAATTTTATAACCTTTTTCTAATAATGTTACGCAGGTATGACTTCCAACAAAGCCTAAACCTCCGGTAACTAATATTGTTTTCATTTTTATCTGAAATTTTAATATTATAGGATTTTTTAGATTAATACAATTAAAATAAAAAAGGTTTGTTTAAAAAGGTAAAAGGAGATTATAAAAAATAATGGTATTTTTATTTTTTTTATAGTCAGCTTTACCTTATCGACTATTTTTGTGCCTTTTATTATAAAAATTGGTACTAAATTTAGATTATTTGACCAACCCGATATAAAAAGAAAAAGAAACTATAAAGAAAAAGTAAGAATTGGTGGAATAGCTCCTTTTTTATCAATTTTACTTTCAATATTCATTTGTTTTTTTCTGAATCAATTCAATATATATCCTTTCGAATTTGAATTAAATTATTATTTGATTTCGTCTCTAATTTTTTATTTTTTTCTAGGTCTATTTGAAGATATTTATGGTATTCGATTATTTAAGAGACTTTTAATGCAAATACTTTTTGGTATATTTATATGGAAATTCGGATACAGAGTAGAAACGCTAAATTTATTCTTTCCCTTCAGTAATCAATTTATTTTTGAATTAAGTAATTTTACAAGCTTAATTTTTTCAATTTTATGGTTTGCAGGTTTAGTAAATGCAATAAATTGGATTGATGGCCTAGATGGTCTCGCTGCAGGCCAATCAATCATAATGTTGTTGGCTATTAGTTACATATGCTTTCAAAATAACTTTTTAAATGAAAGCATAATTGGAATAATAATTGCTGGTTCTTTTTTAGGATTTTTAAAATATAACTATTATCCCTCTTCAGTTCTTATGGGTGATGGTGGCTCCTATTTATTAGGATCTTCACTTGCTTTCTTAAGTTTAATTTCAACAAGTAATTTTAATCAAATTTATACACAGCCATTATCTTCCAACATTAACTTACTAATAATTTATCCGATACTGTTTATTCCATTAACAGATATGATTTTTGTAATAGCCAAGAGATTTCTATCTAATTCCTCAATTTTTTATCCTGATAGAAGACATTTTCATTATTATTTACACGATAGTGGTATTAATCATAATGCGACTGTAAAAATAGTCATATGTATGACTTTATTTTTTTCATCAGTCGGTTTAGCTATTTTTACTAAAAATATATTTCTTATTTTCTTCCCTTTTCTAATAATGGCTTATCAACTTTACAATTCAAACGTAAAATCCTAGTTTATTCTTTATCTTTTTAGTCTATGAAAACTAAGTCTTATGAAACTCAAAATTTAAAGATAGCTATTATCGGATTAGGTTATGTAGGGCTTCCTTTAGCTGTGGAATTTGGCAAATACTTCGATACAACAGGATATGACATTAATAAAAATAGAATAAATGAATTAAAGATTGGAATTGACATAACAGGGGAAATATCTGGGGATGAATTATTAAAAAGTAGAATTAAGTTCAGTTACGATGAAGCAGATTTAAAATCAAATAATATCTTTATAATTACAGTTCCAACTCCTGTTAATAATTTTAAAAATCCTGATTTTTCTTTTGTAGAAAAAGCTTGCAAACTTATTGCTAAGTATATAGTAAAAGGTAATATTGTAATTTTCGAATCTACAGTTTATCCTGGAGCTACGAGAGAAATTTGCATACCTATTTTAGAAAAATTTTCTCAATTGAAATTGAATATTGATTTTGGAGTAGGTTATTCTCCCGAAAGAATAAATCCTGGAGATAGATCTCATACAATCAAAGATATTGTTAAATTAACTAGTGGCAGTGACGAAAAAACCCTTGAACTTGTAGATTACTTATATAAAAGTATTATTAAAGCTGGAACTTTTCAAGTTACTTCCATAGAAGTTGCTGAAGCAGCAAAGGTTATAGAGAATACTCAAAGAGATCTAAATATTGCATTAATGAATGAACTTTCTACGATTTTTAACAAACTTAAAATATCAACCAAAGAAATTCTTGAGGCAGCTAATACAAAATGGAATTTTCTTAACTTTGAACCTGGTTTGGTTGGTGGTCATTGCATTGGTGTAGACCCATATTATTTAACTTACAAAGCCAATCAAATAGGAATGAAACCAAATCTTATTTTAGCAGGAAGAAATATCAACGATAAGATGCCGCAGCTGGTTGTAAATAATTTCTTAAAATTAGCAGTAAAAAGAAATTTGTTCAAATTCTCAAAAAAAGTATTATTGATGGGTATAACTTTTAAAGAAAACTGTCCTGACATAAGAAATTCAAAATCAATAGAAGTTCTAGAAATGTTAATTACATATGGATTAGATATAGATATTTATGATCCGGTAGCAAACTGTTCAAAAATATCTGGTTATAAAATTCTCAAGGAATTGAATAGTGATTTAGAACACAAATATGCAGGAATTTTTGTAACTGTAAAACATGAAATATTTAAATCATTAAGAATTAAATTTCTTAGAAAACTTTGCGTTCCAAATTCAATTATATTTGATCTCAAAAGTATTTATTCATTCAAGGATGTTGATTTAACATTATAAAAATATGGGAAAAATTATATTTGTTACTGGATCTGCTGGATTTATAGGCTTCCATCTAAGTAAACTTTTAATCGATGAGGGGAATATAGTAATAGGAATAGACTCCATAACTAATTATTATGATGTAGAACTTAAATTATCAAGACTAAGAATTTTAAGACAAAACAAAAACTTTGTTGAAGAAAAATTAGATATTAAAAATCATCATTTATTAGAAGATATATTTAAAAATTATAAACCGCAATATGTAATTCATTTAGCAGCACAAGCTGGAGTTAGATATTCCATTGAGAATCCAAGGTCATATCTAGATTCTAATATCGTTGGAACTTTTAATATTTTAGAGTTGATCAAAAAATACAATGTATCTCATACTTTAATTGCATCCACATCTTCTGTTTATGGATCAAATACAGAAATGCCCTTTGAGGAAAAACAAAAAACAGAAACACAAATGTCTTTTTATGCTGCCACAAAGAAATCCTGCGAAATAATGTCACACTCTTTTTCTCATATTCATAACTTACCAATAACTAATTTTAGATTTTTTACAGTTTATGGTCCATGGGGCAGGCCCGATATGGCCCTATTCAAATTTGTAAAAGCAATAAAAGAAAATAAGCCTATTGATGTCTATAACAATGGCTTAATGAAGAGGGATTTTACTTATATTTCTGACTTAGTTAAATCGATTTCATTATTAATAAAATGTATTCCAGAAAGGGGGGTCAAAAAAACAAAATCAGATTCTTTGTCACCAATAGCTCCTTGGCGTGTTGTCAATATAGGAAATTCTAGTAGTCAAAACTTAAGTGACTTTATTTCAGAAATTGAGAAAAATTTAAACTGCAAAGCTACTAAAAATTTAATGCCTATGCAACAAGGAGATGTAAAAGAAACCTTTGCAGACTGCAACCTTCTTTATGAATTAACAGGTTTTAAACCTAATACATCTATAAAAGAAGGCATTAAGGAATTTTGTGATTGGTATTCAAATTACTACAAAAATATTTAAATAGCTTATTCTCAAACAAAAACTTTTAAAAATAATTTAAAAAAAAAAATGAAAAATAAAATATTATTAATCTCAAATTCTTTTTGGTATTTTTATAATTTCAGATATGATTTAATTCAAACTCTGCTAAAAAATAATTACGAGATTTATTTAGTAGCTCCATATGATAAATATATAAATAAATTCAAAAATAAAGGAATTAATTGTATCAATTGGTATGTAAAATCTCATTCAACAAATCCATTAAAAGAGCTATTTACATTAGTCCAATTAGTTAAGATAATTAAAAGCATTGATGCAAAGATAGTTGCAAACTTTACAATAAAAGCTTCTCTTTATGGAACTATTGCTTGTAGATTTTTAAAATTTAAAAATATACATAATTTTTTTACTGGTAGAGGGCATATTCATATTAATAAAGATATTTTCAACAAGTTTTTAGTAAAAATTACTAACTTTTTTTATTATATTTCTTTAAAAGAGACAAATATTAAATGTATCTTTCAAAATGAACAAGATATGGAATATTACATTAGAAAAAAAATTATAAA
The DNA here is from genome assembly GCA_017644425.1 of Prochlorococcus marinus CUG1433. NCBI lineage: Bacteria > Bacillati > Cyanobacteriota > Cyanophyceae > Synechococcales > Prochlorococcaceae > Prochlorococcus > Prochlorococcus marinus. The sequence continues at coordinate 1,406,906 of JAEPLN010000001.1, read as the reverse complement.
TTCCAAGAATATATATCTAATTCAAGGTTCTGGAATTGATACAGATTATTTTAAAAATAAAAGAGAAAAAGAAAAAAGTAATAAAAAATATAAAACAAGACTCTTATTTGCATCTAGGCTTACTAAAGAAAAAGGTGTAGAAGAACTTATTGATGCTTTTGATATTTTGTCGAAAAAGAAAATAAATTTTGAATTATTATTAGCTGGCATAATAGATAAAAATAATAAAAGTTGCATAAGTGATGAGTACATTCGAAAGATTAGCAAAGCAAAAAATTTAAATTATTTAGGGCATGTTGATAATATAAAGTCATTATTGGATTCTATCGATATCCTTGTTCTCCCCTCTTGGCGAGAAGGTTTTTCAAGGATATTGCTAGAAGCTGGATCTATGGAAACTGGATTAATAAGCTACGATGTTCCTGGTTGTAATAAAATTATCCAACATCTTAAAACAGGATTATTAGTAAAGCCCCATGATATAAAATCATTATCTCTTTCTATAGAAAAAATGATAAATAATGATGAACTAAGATTAAAATTAGGTAAGAATGCAAGAACATATATTATTAAAAATTATAATTGTAAAAAAATTAATAATTTAATCATTGAAATGTTTTCAAAATGTAAGTAATTAAGTAATTTATTAAAATTAATAATTAATTCAAAATAATTATCAAATATTTATTTGTTTTCTTTCAGATTTTTTAAATACAAAGAAATTTATTAATATCGATATAAAAATTAGAAATAAATATGGAATAAATGGCGGCCACAAATCTGATCTCATTAACTTGAAAAACCATACTTGCAAAGGCACTAACATAAGAAAGTTTATTTTGGAGAGACAAACATATCTAAAAACAATCATAAAGAAAATTGGCAAGAAAAATAATGCTGCAAATCCAAATGAGATATAAAAATCCAGAAATACGCTAAACCCTAATCCTTTAAATTTATTTATAATAGTAGATGCGCTATATGACTCAGTTGCAATTTTTCCATTAGTTTTGGGATTTTGAATATTATTAAATAGAAATCTTTCAATTTGAATAGGCATAAATATTCTTTTTGGATCATAATTAGGCCGAAAATTATCAGATAAATAAATATTTTCTAATATGAGTTTATGAGATAATTCACCTGATAATTTTAAAATTGGATTACCAAATTTTGAACTCCATTCTTTAATTGCAGAAAAATCAGAAACATTATCTTTATAAATAACTTGAGATATTATTTTTGAAGTAAAAAAAACTGATATAAAAAAAGAGATCAATAAAACTAATGAGATTAATAATTTTTTTGTTTTTAAAGTATTTATCATCCTCAGTAAAAGAGCAAAAAAACATATCAAAAAGGGCTCTCTTTCAAAAGTAATTAAAGATGTAAATAATACAGTTAAGGAAGAAAGTAGAATTAAAAATTTATTACGACAAGTTAAAATTATCCATGAATGAAATGCTAATGATAAATAAATAAAGTTAATTATAAATATATTATATGAAATTTCTTTAGCCATCAATCTATCTCCAGCATTACTTAAGTAATAAAAATTTATTAATAATAATGGAGTTGAACATAAAATCCATTTAAAAAATGAATTTTTTGCGATTGGTAAAAATATTTGTTTTGGTAAATATTTATTCAGAAAAAATCTAAAAATAAAGAAAACCGTCAAGTTAGCAGAAACGGTCAATATTGAATAAATTTCTTTTGCATTTTGATTAAGTCTAAGAAGATTAGTGTCAACACCATATTTATAACCAGATGCAAAAAATATAATATATCCAAATATATATATTAAAATAGTAAAGCTACTAACTCCAATAATAGAATCTCTGCTAATTGTAAAAAACTTATCGTAAATTTTTGATGCTTTCAAAACCTATTAAAACTTATTATTAACTATACATTATTTGCGATTTGCTTGTTTGTAATATAATTATTAGAAAATAAAATCCAGATAATTTCAAATATAACTAAGGATGCAACAATTAATGAATTATTCACATTAATAAAATTATTAGTTATATAAAAAACTAAAAATATAATAATTTTTGATGATAAAAGTAATGTTCTGCGTTTAAAAATAAGATTAGATTTTCCTACTTTATAATTTAGTGTCCAAAGAAAAGTTTTGTTATTTGTAGATGCAAAATTAAGAAAAATTAATACGGCAAGCAGGATACTTACATCTACTTTTAATGAGTCTGGGAAAAAAGGATATAAAAATATTGCAGAAATCAAAGTTAATAAGTAATTAAAAGAAAGCAATGGGAAAAGCCATTTCTTTTTAATTTTTCTATCTATCTCTAAAAAATTTAATTTCATAATTATAGGTGTCAAAATATTAGATGATTTTGCTACCTTTATTAAAGGTTGCAGTAACCCAAAAAATGTTGGTCCAAGTAATAAACCAATAATTATTAAAAAAGAAGAACTTTCTGCCCTTTTAATAGTTGGAGCCAAAATATATCTTAATTCAGGAAATTCAAATAAGATTTTATTAGATGAATTATTTTTAATAGCGAGTAAATAAATATTGAAAATCATCAAAAAGCATTTTAAAAATAAAACAAACGAAAAAATTAACCAAATGAATTTGAAAAATGGAAAATAGGAAAGGATAAAAATAGAAATTAAGTTAGGAATTATCGCATAAATAGATAAATTCAATATTATGTCTTGTTGATATTTAAGCTCACTATTTTTTGTATCTAAAATTCTATTTTTCCCAGTAGTTAAATCAACTATCCAATAACCTAAGCATAAAATCGAAAATTGATTAAAGAATGTCAAAGACACAAAATTTCTGGATAATAAAAAATATAATGAAATTAAAATTTGAAAAATAAATAGTATATTTGAAGTAGTAAAAGATTTATTTAATAATTCTGAGTAACTTAATTTTCCTGACAGATATAGGTAACTACCTTCAAATTGTGCAGCCTGATAGAAAATCCCAAAAATAGATATAAATATAGCTGCTAATCCTAATTCTCTTGGATAAATAATTGAACAAAGAGATGCAGTTATAAATTGAATTAATACAGTAAAGGAATTAACCAAATATACTGTTTTTTTTAAATTAAAAAATTTCTTTATCTTATAAAAACTTCTCATTGAAAATTTTTAATTAATATATTAATATTTACTTCTATCTATTATAATAATATAGTGTGATTTTTATTAGGTCGTATAATATTTTACTCATAAAAAATTTACAGGTTTCTCTAGGATGATAAGAGTTTTAAGAGTTGGAGAAATGCCTTCAAAAAAGTTTCCTGGTAGAGGTTTGGCTTGTTATGTATTATCAAAGAATAAAAAATTGAAAACAACATTATTTACTCCATATCAATGTTTCAATGATTCCTTAATTCCTTTAAAATTTAAAAATTTAACTTTACGTAAATACCTTTTATTGAAAAATAGAAATGCTCAAAAACTTAGTAATTCAGCTAAAAAAATTAAAACATTTTTAAACTTATTTGTTTATTTTTTTGCAAATATACAGATTTTAATAAGAGAAGTTTTTAATACCTATGATGTCGTACATATTCATAACCCTGCTTATTCCCCTCTTTTTATATTTGCAAAATTTAGAGGAAGTATTTGCTCTTATACCTCACATGGATATGATTCATTTACAGTGTCTAATTCTTTTCTCTTAAGAATCTTTTTGCAAAAAGTAGATATTATATTTTGTATGGCAGAATCACAAGTAAACCAATTCAAAAAAATTTTTCCAAAAAAGAAAATCATTTTTGCTTCAAATGGAGTTGATTTCGAATTATTTAATAATGAAAAAAAATATCAAGAAAGAAAAAAAAATATAATTTGCATTGGATCTTTAACCTGGAAAAAGGATTACGCAACAATAATTAAATCTTTTTTTGAAATCTCAAAAAAAATTAAAAATTGGAAATTAATAATCATCGGAATTGGTCCTGAATTAAGAAATTTAAAAAATTTAATTACTCTATATAATCTCGAATCAAAGGTTATACTTAGAGGTAATCTATCTAGAAAGGATGTTGCAACTGAACTTAGGGAATCAAGAATTTACCTTATAAATTCAATTACAGAAGGTTTACCTAAATCTTTAATTGAGGCCATGGCAAGTGGATGTGCATGTATTTCAAGTGATGTTGGCGAGTGTAAAAATGTTTTAAAAAAATGCGGAATAATAATACAGCATAAAAATGTGATGGAAACTACGAATGCCCTTTTAAAACTGATCAATGATGATAAAATTTCTGAAATATATTCTGAGAAATCAAAAAAAATAGCTAAAAACTATTCTTGGGAAAACTATTCAAATATTCAAATAAATGCCTATAAAGAGTTACTTAATCTAAAGAAATGAAATTTAAAGAATTTAGTAAAAATACCAAAAGATCCAACAAAAAAATAAACGATAAACTACATTTTTTTTCATCAAAAAGTTCTGTTTTGGTAAGCTATTACCTCTACAAAATTAAATTAACACCAAACCAAGTAACATTCTTGTTTGGTCTAATGGGAGTATTAGCTGCAAACTTTTTTATTCATAATCAATTTTTAATGGGTTATGTATTCTGGAGAATGCATATCATAATAGATATGGCCGATGGAAATATTGCAAGAGCTACACAAAATTTCAACCAACTTGCTAAAAGTATTGATAAAATAATTCATTTACTAGTAAACACTCTTATATTTGGCGCTTTAATAATATTACCCAGTGGACAAAGTGGAGTTATCTACCTGATTTTAACTTCTATTTTACTTATACCCTTTTATTTGATATATATGCTTTTTAATAAAATAACCTCTTTAGATAGTGAACTTTCTTACGACTATAAAAAAGTTAAAAAGAATCAGTTTACTTTCATACTTTTAAGAAATTTATTTACTCAAGAAGGGCTTATAATGACTACTGCAATTTTAGGAATAGTAAGGAAGAATAGTTTTTTCGGAGATGATGTAAATAACTCTTTACTTTTTATTGTAATGATCTCATATATTTTGTTTTTTAATATTGGATGTATCCTTAAATTAAGGATTCTTCAGAAAAGAACTTACCAAAAATAATATGTGTGGATTTTTTATTGTCCTAAACTTAAAAAACCACTCAGATAATAAGCAGATAGATTACGATTTCGCAAAAAAATGTTCTGGTCAAATTGCTTATAGAGGTCCAGACCAAACTAATGAATACATATCGGATAATGGTAGTTTTTTTTCACACCACAGACTATCTATAATTGACCTATCAAATAGAAGCTCCCAGCCTCACTTAAGTAAAAATAAACAAAATATAATTTGTTTTAACGGGGAGATATATAACTATAAAGAATTAAGATCAGATTTACTTACTGAAGATATTTCTGGTGATACTGAATTGATTTCAGAAGTATTTTCTAGAAAATCAGATCCATTAGATTTGTTAGAAAAATTTGATGGTATGTTTGCCTTTTGCTCTTATGACTTATCAAGTAAAAATTATTATTTGGTAAGAGATCCTGTTGGTATAAAACCACTTTATTATCGCTTCTTTCAAGATCAATTAATTGCATCTTCCGAAGCATATCCAATAGCAATGTGGTGTCACGAAAAGATAGATCCAATTTCAGAAGAAGAGATTCGTATTTTTAGAAGACCAACTCCAGGTTTTTCTTTTTTCGAAGGTGTTAAGGAATTATTACCTGGTAATTTTTTAACTGGAACATATAATTCAAAGCCAAAAAGATGGAAAAACTCCTTTTTTAAGAATTCATATAATAATTTTTCATATCAAAAAATCAAAAAAATTATTAAAAATTCCATTGAACTAAATACAGTTAGTGATGTCCCAATTAGTGGCTTTCAGAGTGGTGGTATTGATAGTACCATAGTTACAAAATACGCTAAGCCATCACATTTGTATTCTGTAGGATTTAAACATGATAATGAGTTTTTTACTGCAAAAAAAGTTGCAGACTTATCTCAAATAAAGATTACCTGTTTAGAAATTATTGCTAATTCTTACAATGAACTTGCATTAGAGTATATAAACAAAAAAAAAGAACCAATTTCGGTTCCAAATGAAGTTTTAATTTATGCTTTATGCAAGAAGCTTGGAGATAAAAGAAAAGTCTTTCTAACAGGAGAAGGGGCTGACGAAATTTTTTTTGGTTATGACAAGATATTTAGATGGGCATATAAATATGGGGAAATATCTTCAGAGAAAATTTTTATTAATATATTCCTCGAAAAATATGCTTATAGCAATTCAAAAAATATACCCCAAAGATTCCTAGAATATATATCTAATATCCTGAAAGATAACAACTTAGCCTTGGATTTTATAGAGGACTTTTTCTTAAATTTTCATCTTCCAGGATTATTAATGAGAGTTGATAAATCTTCAATGGCAGCTGGGAAAGAAGCAAGGGTACCATTTTGCTCAAAATTATTAATAGACTTTATGTATAGACAACCATATAAAAGAAGGATAAGCAAAAATTATTCTAAAATTCCATTAAGAAAAATACTTAAGGATTCAGAATATTCTTTTGTTAACCAAATACCAAAAATTGGGTTTAGGACATTACTACCGAATATGAATAAAAAGGATATGTATATATATATAAATGATTTATACTATAAAAATAAAAATCTCTAATGATTATAGGTTACACTGCTGGAGTTTTTGATCTGTTCCATGTTGGGCACGTTAATATGCTGAAAACAGCTCGAGGCTTGTGTGACAAATTAATCGTAGCTGTAACATCAGATGAGTTAGTAGCTTACAAAAACAAAAAACCAGTAATTTGTTTTGAAGACAGAAAAGCTGTGGTTGAATCTTGTAAATATGTCGATATAGTAATTGGCCAATATGATTTAGATAAATATAAAGCTTATTTAAAAATAAAATTTGATTTACTTTTCGTTGGAGATGATTGGTATGGAAAGGATCAATGGAGAGATTTAGAAGAGAAAATAAGTCCTGCAAAAATTATTTTCATACCCTATACAAGATCTGTAAGTTCTACAAAAATAAATTCGATTTTAGAAGAAAATAGATTTGATTAATAAATAAAAAAATGAAGAAAATTATTTTATACGAGCTTAATGAAATATCACCCAGATTATTGGAATACTATATAAGAATAAATCCAAAATCAAATTTAGCAAGAATAGTAAAAAAGAACGGCTATTTCAAAACTCATACAACTGATAATGGAGAATTACATCCATGGAGTACTTGGCCGACAGTACATCGAGGAGTAAATAATCAAAAACATAATATTCGTTTCATTAATCAGGATCTAAATAATGCAAAAGATTTTCCACCCATATGGGAAATACTAGAAAAAAATAATATTAGTATTGGTGTATTTGGTTCACTTCAATCTTTCCCGCCATTAAATACTAAAAAAACTAGTTTTTATATCCCAGATACATTTGCCCCTAGCCATGAATGTCACCCAAAATATTTAGAGGCTTATCAACAATTTAATTTATCTATGACAAGTAGAAATAAGGGTTTGACGAGAGGATATACATTGGATTCAATTTTTAAATTCCTTAAGTTAATAAAAAATATAAAATTATCATTTTTTTCTTTGAGAAAAATTATCCAACAAGTTTTTTTAGAATTTTTATTTAAAAGATACAAAACCAGAAGGAGTCTTCTTCAACCAATAATAGGATTTGATATTTTTTTAAGGATTTTAAAAAATAAATCTCCCCATTTTGCAACTTTTTTTACTAATCATGTAGCTGGAATGCAACACAAGTATTGGGGGCATTTATTTCCTGGAGAAACAGTAATTGGTTTAGAAGATTTTGATATTTTTCATTTTAATTCCATTATTTATTCTTTAAATATTGCAGAAAATCAATTAAAAAAATTACAAGAATTTTCAGAAAAAAATAATTATGCGATATTAATTTTAAGTAGTATGGGTCAAGATTCAATAAAAAGAAAAAAATATATTCCAGAACTTTATCTTGAGAATTTAAATGATCTAACAAAAAATTTAGGCCTTAATCCCAAAAAATATATATTAATGCCAGCTATGCAACCAGATATTTCTATCAAATGTGCTGATAAAGAAAGTCTAGAAAAGTTACTTTTAAATGTTAAATTTATTATCGATTCAAGAGGGTTGAAGTTATTAAGAAAAGTTTATGATCCTATAGGTCTTACGCTTAATTTATCTCTAGAAAGATCAAAAGAAGTAGCAAAATCAAAAAAATTATCATTCAAGGGTAAGGTTTTTCAATTAAAACAATTTGGCTTTTCATTAATTGAACGACACCCAGGCACCGGTTATCATATTCCTGAGGGAATAATAGTTGTAGATGATGAAGATTTGAATAATAAAATTAGGAAAAAATATGGTAATAAATTAGATACTAGAGATATAGCACCTATTATTCTAGAACATTTCAAAATCAAAACTCCAGAATATATGGCTTATCATTAATTTTTAAAATATTAAATATTTAGAAATTACTAAAAGAATTTAAAAAGTCATATCAAACTAATAATTTATTATTTTTAATAATTTATAATGATTAAAATTAAAAACTAAATCGCTTTGAATAAAAAATTATTTGAATTATTTTATGTTTTCAAACAAAATCTAAAATTACAAAAACTACAGGTAAATATCAATAAAGTTTTTAATAAATTCATTTCTTTACCTAATTTTATTCAAAATAAAAAAAATATTGAATGGATAAAAAATGAATACATAAGTATTGAAGAATACGCAAAAAAAATAGATGAAGTAATATGGTCCGAAACTTTGGCATATTTCAATAATTTTGAAAAAAAGAGTAAAGAAATTATGCGCAGAATAGATTTTAAATTAGGTGGTGGCGGAGCCTACCATCTTTTATATTTCTTGACGAGAAAATATTCACTATCAAACATAATAGAAACTGGAGTAGCTAGTGGATTCACCTCTGCAGCAATCTTGGAAGCTCTACGTAAAAACAAAAATGGATTATTGTTTAGCAGTGACTATCCTTATCCAAAAATACCCAATTGTGAAAAATATATTGGTATTTTAGTAAATGAAGAATTAAGAAAAAATTGGTTACTTCATATAGAAGGCGATGAGTTTAACCTTAACAAGATTCCTATAAATTGGGTTGGGAAAGTTGATCTATTTCATTACGACTCTTCTAAGTGGTTTAGAGATAAAAAAAGAACTCTGAAAATAATCTCAAAATATTTATCCAAAAATGCATTTATTGTTTTTGATGATATTCAAGACGATTTATTTTTTTATTATTTAGTAAATAAAACAAAATACTCTTATTTTCAAATATTGAAATTCAAAAATAAATATTTAGGGATAATTAAACTCTAAAAATATATAGAATAGAATGATATAATTTAATATAAAGTTTATTTTATTTAGCTTTTAAAATATAGATGAAACTCTTTTTCCTATCTAAAAAACTAGTTTCATTAAGCCTTGTTATTTTTGCTTTTTTACCTTTTAATTCCCAAGTAATTTCTGAACAACAAGAAAAAGAAATTTCTGATATTTTAAAAAAAGAATTTGAACTAAGGAGTAAAAATAATTCTGATTCATATATTGTTGGTCCCGGGGATGGCTTTTCTATTGACATAGATAATATTCCAGAATTTTGCGGTAATTATTTTGTAAAAAAAGATGGGACCATAAACTTACCAAGAATTAAAGATCTTTATGTTGAAGGTTTAACGATAAATGAATTAAATCTTTTTTTAACAAATAAGTATAAGGATTTTCTTTTAGATCCGATTATTGATACTAAGATAATTAGATATCGCGGTGTAGATGTATATGTTGGAGGAGAGATAGCAAGACCTGGGTTTTATACATTAACAGGTCTAACAGATAATGCTTCCTTTACCCAATGTGAAGAAAGATATACCTTAAAAAGTAATAATCAAATCCCAAAAATTAGACGTTCTCAACAGAGATCTAATAATAAAGAATACGGGACTTATATAGGTTTTAAGCCTACTGTATTTGATGCCATAAGGGAAGCTGGAGGCATAACACCTTTTTCTAACATCTCGGATATTGAAATTAGTAGAAAAAATTCTATAAGTGATGGAGGAGGTAGAAAAAAAACGACTATTAGTCTTGTTGAATTAATTACAAATGGGGATCAATCTCAAAATATTCAACTACTAGATGGTGACACAGTATTTATATCAAAAACAAATTTAAAAATTAAAGACCAATTACTGCAAACTGGGCTAGATAATTTAAACCCAGAATTCATTACAGTTTTCGTTTCAGGGAGGATAAACCTACCTGGTGCAACAAAAGTACCTACTGGAGCTTCTTTGAACCAAGCTATTAGCATAGCGGGCGGAACAAAAATCCTAAAAGGTAATATTGAATTTTTAAGATTTCAAAATAATGGTGAAATTGATAGACGTGTATTATCTTATAATCCTAAAAATGATATAGGTTCAATAAAAAATCCAATTTTGATGAACGGAGACATCATAAGAATAAAAAATTCTCCATTAACTACAACATTAGATGTAACGACTGAAATTACAAGACCAATTCCTGGCATATATGCACTTATCAGATTATTTAAAGATTAAATCTTATGAAAAATTCATCACAAAATAATTACCCTATAAATGATTTCGAAAATGAATCAAAGCTAAATTTTTCAGAATTCTTCAAAACCGCAATAAGGAAAAAAAAATTAGTTAGAAATGTAACTGCATTTACTTTCTTAACTTCCACTGCTTTTGCTTTTCTAATTAAACCTACATGGGAAGGATCTTTTCAAATTGTTTTAAAAGATACCGCTAATGAATCTACTTCATCATTAGGTGCTGCGATAATTAATTCTCAACCTGGAATAAGAAGATTATTGGGATCACAAATAGAAAATAAGCTTGAAACAGAAGTAAAGATTTTAGAAAGTACATCAATATTAAAACCTATATTTGAATTTGTAAAAGAAATAGAAGCGGAATCAGGAGGAAATATTTCTGATTTATTATATGAAGATTGGAAAGAAGATTATTTGAAAGTTGAATTAGAGACAAATACCTCTGTATTAAATATTAAATACCAAAGTAAAAATAAAATGACAGTAATACCTGTTCTGGAGAAACTTTCCAATAAATATCAAGAATATTCAAAGAGGGATAGAATTAGAGGTATTGACAAAGGATTACTATATCTTGATAACCAAATAAATTTTTACACCCAAAAAAGTAGTAATTCACAAGAACTTTTTGATGCCTTTGCTTTAGAACATAATATTTTTCCAATAGATTCATTCAATTTTGAAAGTCAAAAAGATATTGGATTATCATCATCTTCGATGCTCCCAGGTTTTAGATCAACACCCTTATCTTCTTCACCCCTTGGTGTTAACTCATCACCATTAATATCATCTAAGGAACTTAGACTTCCATCAGCACCATTAATTAAGACAAATCTCGAAAAACAAAGAATCTTAGCATCTAAAATGATAGAAGATGCTGAATATAAGATTCAAGAAATTGATAGATTATTTAATTCTGAATCCGAAAAAAATATCTCCGAAAAACTTTACTACATTACTAGTACAATTCCAGAACTAAATATGCAAGATCTTCCCTATAAGTTAGTAACCATGGAAACTGAGTTAATGAATTTAAGAAAAAAATTCAAAGAAAAGGATATTGCTATTCAAAAGGCAATAAAGAGAAGAGACTTTACTACTCAAATATTAAAAGATCAAGCAAAGGCCTTTCTAAAAGCAAAAATTTCAGAATCAAAAGCAATTATAGAAAAAAGCAAAAGGCCTGAGGGGATTATTACTAAATACAAGGAACTTTATAGAAGAGCAATTCGAGATTTATCCACTCTATCAAGATTAGAAGTTCAAAAAACTGCTTTGGGACTTGAGCAGGCAAGAAATGAAGACCCATGGGAGCTTATTTCTACCCCTTCTTTATTAAAAAATCCTGTACATCCACAAAAATTAAGCTTTATTATTTCAGGATTACTTGCTGGGTTAGTTATCGGATGTTTAGGTGCTTATTATAAAGAGAAAATTTCTGGAATAATCTACAATAGAGATACATTAATTGATTTAATACCATATCCACTTTTAAGAATTTTTTCATTAAGAAATAAAAATTCTTGGCAAGATTTTGTTGATCTGTTAATTGAAAATAAAATGTTTTCCGAAAAAAATTATCAATGCGCAATAATACCAACATCAAAAAATTATATAAATGATGAATCAGAAAAGTTACTAAATATTTTTAAAAAAAGTGCCTCGTCGAAAGACCTTAAATTAATTGTTTCATGTGATCCAAAAGAATACAAAAAAGCAAATATCCAATTTTTGCTTGCTCAAACCAATTTATCAACCAAATTTGATTTGGATGAATTAAATGAGTCTTTAAATATTCAAAATTTAAATGTTAAAGGATTAATCATTCTAGATGTTACTTAATTTTACTTCTAGAAATTATTTTGAATAAGTTAAACTAACTTTCAATAGAAAATCTTTTATCAAAGAAATAAGAAAAAAATGGAAATTTTGGTTCTTTATATTTTTGTCTTTGAGTGATTTTTTTATTTACTGACCATTCTGATGATGGATTTAATTGAAACATAATTAATTTTGCAGACCTTCTTAAATAAGGGTTATCTGCCTTATGAAGGCAAACATTTGGAAGGAATATAAGTTTATCCTGAGATTTCCCAATTAACTTTATTCTTTTTCTAAATAACTTTAGACCTTTACCATAAGATCTTGAAATATTTTTATCAAATAAACTTAAAGGTCCATCCTTTTCCTCTATTTTATGAATAGGCACCATTACTTTCAACATATTTTTTGTATAAGGCTTATCAAAATGAAAGTTATTGCCATACCAATTCCTTCTATAATCATTTCTTGAAATATGTAAATTTTGATAGGAGGTAATAAAGTCAATTGAATATTTAAAACCTGTTTGCAGGGTTAAGTATTCTCTAAAATTTTTACTAAATACAATTTCTACAATTTCATTTAAAGTTGTATCACTAAAAATGAATAATCTTTGATATTTTTTTTTGATTATATATCTATATTTTTTAATTTTCTTTTCAAATAAAGAGTTATTCTCGAAATAACAATCATACCCATTTTTTAATAAATTGCTTTTGGGAACATTTTTCTTTAAAAAAAAATCCTCAATAAATGTAAAAACTATTGAAAATCCATTACATAATAATTTGTACATTTATCTATATTTTTTTAATATCTTTTGAAGCTCTCGAGATTATATCGAATTCATTTATATTTGAATACATATTAATAGCACCAAAGTTTGAAGGAATAGTTGAATCTCTAGTATCCACAAATACTATCGGGTGCAACCCAAAAAACAAAAATAGTGGTGCTAAAAAAATTGAAAAGTAGTAATTTCTCGTCATTACATTAAGTTGAATAAATCAACGTAAGCATAATTTTTTTCTAATTATACTGATAATTTTGAAATAAATTAGTAATGGAGCCAAGCGGATTTGAACCGCTGACCCCCTGCATGCCATGCAGGTGCTCTACCAGCTGAGCTATGGCCCCAAAGCACGAAATGTTATTCATATCAGTCCTTTTAACAAAACTTTTGTAACTTTCGTAATTCCCATAGTACTTCATAGCGTTTAATTATTTTAAATTTGAACTTTTAATATTAATTAAGTTTTATTTTTTTATATACGTATTCAGCCATATCAAATTGTATTTGATTATCGACATCGATAGATTCTATTTCGTTTAAGAAATATGGATAAAATTTGTTCCCTAAAATCGATTTAGTATTAATCATTTGCCCTCTTGAGATTATGTTAACAGCAAAATTTAGGCAATAATATTTTTCTAAATCTTGTGATCTTGGATGATTTTTAGGATCATAATTTATCGCTTTATTTTTAAACCATATATATTTCATAAGATGCTCAACAGTAGCTAAAGAACTATAAGAATTATCAAGTTCTTTATATTTAGAAATACAAGAATTTAAAGTACTTATTTCTAATAGAGGGCTTGTAACGTGTAAATAAACTATATGATCACATTGAACTGATTCAGCTAAATGTTTATATACATTTTTCATTGGGACAGAGTCCGAACAAAACTTAGCTGGCCTTTTTATAGTCTTTACTTTCATTTCATTTGCTAAGCTGATCATCTCATCAGAATCTGAACTAACTACTATTTCGTCAATTCCTTTAGCTTTCATAGCATGCTCAATTTTTATTTGTAATAATGATGAATCAGCAAATTTTTTTATATTTTTTCTTGGAACCCTTTTTGATCCATCTCTCACTGCAATAATTGCCGTATATTTGCCTTCCTTCAAAATTGCCCTCCATTAACATCTATAGTGGCACCGCTAATATAAGAAGCAGCATCAGAGCAAAGAAATAAGATGGGCAACGCCTGTTCCTCCGTTTCTGCTATTCGATTAATTGGAATAGAATTTAATAATTTATTTAATTGAGATTTGTTCATAGAATCAACTAACATTTCTGTTTTTGTTTGACTTGGACATAAACAATTAACCAAGATATTATATTTAGAAACTTCATTTGATAGCTGTTTTGTTAAGCCAATAACTCCATACTTACTGGATGTGTAGTGCACTCCACTTACAACACTTTTACTTCTTCCAGCAATTGAAGAAACGTTAACAATACGTCCACCATTTTTTTTCTTCATAATTTGAATCGCACTTTTACAAATCATATAAAAAGATTTCAAATTTATATTTAATACCCTGTCCCACTCTTCACTATTAATATTCTCAATTTTCTCGCAAAGATTAGTTCCTGCAACATTTATGCAAAAATCTAAATCATTAATTTGTTTAAAAAGACTCTTTATATCATCACCTTTAGAAATATCACATTTAATATTTTTAACACCATCTAAAAGACACTTTGATCGAGATGCATTATAGACATTTGCTCCACAATTAATAAATTGTCTACAAACTTCTTTCCCGATCCCTCTACTTCCTCCAACAACTAATACATTCTTAGATTTAAAATTAAAAATAATATTTCTGTTATTCATCTTCGTAAATATGATTAACATCAGGTGCAGTAATTGCGTATCTTACACCAACTTGGTTACCGGTACACTTTATTAAATGCCATGTACCTTTTGGGACAACAACTATGTCTCCTTTTTTAACTTTAGTTGTACCAATACCTTCTATCCACCACTCCCATTCTCCCTCCATTATTACCCAATTTTCATCAGCATCTGGATGATAATGCTTCCTATTACCTTCCCCAGGTTGCTGCTGAATTACAACTCCACCAAATCTACTATTATAAGCAATTCTAACCGCCCAAGATCCTAATCCATGTATCTTTCTAAGTTTTTTTAGACTTACAGATTCATTTTCATATTTATGAAAAATAGATAATTTGTCTTCATCCAACCCATCATCTTTTAGAACGTTTTTAACATCTGAATCACTTATACTCATTATTTATAAAAATAGCATTCAATACTGAATTACTATAGCAGAAGTTAATTAAATTAATTAGATCAAAATCATCATTAAAAAGCAAACAGTAAAAACTTAATTTCTTTCTTATTCCAAAATTTGATAATTCTAAAACTTAAAATTACGTAATTAAAAAACAAGCCTTAAATATTTAAAAACTTTTATCATTTTTATTTAGACAAGCTTTGTAAACTCTCTCGTCAAAATCTATAGAATCTATATAACTATGATAAATATTTTTTGGATCCTTTTGATTGATTACTTTGTTTATATTTTCCAGCTTTTTTCTCAAAATACTGAAATTTGATATAAATCTAAAATTATCGTCGATTACTCTGTAAGGACTCTGACCTAATGGAGAGTATAAATATATATTAGGATGATAACTATATAACTCAGTAACTACGGTACTTGCATAGCTAACAACAAAAGAGTATTTAAGAGAAGTTGAATATACATTTAATTTTGAATCCAATTCTTTGAATGAGGAATCCATTAGGTAATTATTTTCATAATTTAATTTATAGTTTCTATGGTGGAGATAATAGAATTGCCAATCAGGAAAAATCTCAGATAATTTTATTAAATCGTCTAAAAATTTCTTATAAATAGTATTATGATGACTGCCATAATATAGACCTTTTGGATGGTGTGTATTTCCAAAAAGAACTAGAAATGTATTATCTAAAGGTTTATAAAGCAAAGATCTATAATCTTTATTAATATAATTATCCAATAATCGACTTCCAACAATAATTTCCTTTCTTTCTCCAGTTACTTGAGGTAATGCAATTGAAGTTTTTAGGTTCATAGATAGCACTTTATCAGCTTGAAAGAAAATCATCATTGGCTCTTTACTTGCTGCATGAACCTGCAAAGCATTAACATTAATTTTCTTGTTTATAAATTTTATGCCAATATATTTTGAATAAGTAAGAGTATAAGCAGCGCCATCTAGACTTGAGTTAATCTTATGTCCACTAATAAAGACACCTATCATAAAATCATTTAGAAATTTCTTAAAAGTTATTACGTCAACAATAATATTTTCTCTGCTCTTAGAATTAGATATATATGAAATTAAGAGAGTTATGAAATTGCAAATTATAAAAAAACATAATTTATAAGGTAATCTTTTTAAAAATATTTTATTAAATTTATTATCAAGAACTACAGTTAAAACGCCTTTATAATTAATAAATCTTTTCCAGCGATTTAATAAAGAACTATTTAGACTTAGAATTACTTTTTTGTTCGAAAGATAATTAATAAAAAAGTAAAATAAAAACAAAAATAGAAAATGGATTGGGGAAATTAAATAAAAAAGATAAAAGACATAAAAAATATTTTTAATTAAAAAATTTGATTTTTTATTTATATCTGTTGTATTTCTTATTAATTCAAGATATTGAGTGAATTTTGTATTTAGTTTTTGCAAATTAATTTGATATCCATCAGAAATTAACAATAAAAATCTTAGACTTGTGAACTTATTGTTCATTTAGTTTTGAGATAGATTCTTTAAAAGCTTAAGTCTTTTTTATTAATATTTCAAATTGATCACATATCTCTAACAGATAAAAGTGATTTTTATGAATAATTAGTATTTTTAATCAGCTAATCTCGTAAGCAAACAATTAATAAAAGAAGATATAAATATAAATTAATTCTCGGATTATTTATATTCTTAGATTAGTCTCAAGCATGAGTAATATTTATCAATAATTTCTAAAATATAGCTTTTAAAAAAAATTTGAAAACAGAATAATTATAATCGATAGTTAATGTTTACAGAAAAATAATCCATAAAAATTCCTTAATATCAATTAGCCCTATCTTTTTCTTAATAAATACTTATATGATATTTTTAGATTTTTTAATTTATAAAAACAGTATTTGAATAACGAGCACAATACCTTTTAAAGGTTTTTTTAATTATTAAATTATTTGTTTTTATTTTAAAGCTTTTCTGTACTAAAATTAAAGCTATACCTTTTAAGTTTTAAAAATGAAATATAAAGGGATAATTTTGGCTGGAGGAAAAGGTACAAGATTATCTCCATTGACAAATTCGATTAGTAAGCAAATATTACCTATTTATGATAAGCCAATGATATATTATTCCTTATCAATACTTATGTTGGCTGGAATAAAAGATATTCTTATATTATGTTCACAAAGAGATCATAATCTATTTGAAGATCTTCTAGGAAATGGTAAATCCCTTGGGATAAATATCAATTATCTTATTCAAGAAAAACCTGCAGGAATTGTTCAATCATTCATTATTGGCGAGGAATATATTAAAGGTTATTCATCAGTTGTAATTTTGGGAGATAATTTTTTTCATGGGCAGAATTTTATAAGGCAAATTAAAAAATCTATGGAGGAAAATATCGGAGCAACAATAACGGTATATCCTGTTAGTGATCCCCATAATTATGGTATTGTTGAATTTAATGAAAATTATGAAATTAAATCAATTGAAGAAAAACCAATATCTTTTAAAAGTCAATACGCAATAACAGGATTATATTTTTATGACCAAACAGTAGTTGAAAAGGCAAAAAAAGTTCGTCCCTCAATAAGAGGAGAACTAGAAATTACCGATTTGAACAAACTTTATCTAAAAGAAAATAAGTTAAGGGCAAAAATATTTAGTAGAGGTTTGGCATGGCTAGATACAGGCTCTTTTGAGTCTCTTCATGATGCAGGTAGTTATGTTAGAACTTTGGAAAATCGTCAAGGTTTAAAAGTTGGCTGTCCTGAGGAAATAGCTTGGAGAAATGGTTGGATAGATGATAAACAATTATATTCTTTAGCTCAATATTTAATAAAAAGTAGTTATGGAAAGTACTTGTTGAGATTGCTTGATATGAAAAAGGATTTTAATTAATAATGTTTTAATATGAAAGTCTTAATTGCAGGAGGTTCTGGATTTATTGGTAGGAATCTGATAGAAAAATTACTAATTCATACAGACTATAAAATAGTTAATATTGATAAAAATGGTTATGCAAGTGCTGAAATTATAATTGATAATAATCTAAAAGATAGATATAAATTTATAAATTATAATCTTTCTGATAGTAGTAAAATACAAGAAATAATATTTCAAATTAATCCAGATTTAATTATTAATTTGGCAGCTGATACTCATGTTGATCGTTCAATTGATGATCCAGGCCTTTTTGTGGAAAATAATATTTCAGCGACTTTAAATTTACTTGAATCAGCTAGAAAACTTTATTTTAAAATGGATAAAGATCGACAAAATAAATTTATTTTTTATCATGCGGGTACTGATGAGATATATGGTTCGGCAAAGGAAAATAGTTATTTTAATGAACAATCAAAAATTAATCCTAGATCACCATATTCAGCTTCAAAGGCTTCTACTGATTTTCTTGTAAAGAGTTGGTTTCATACTTATAAATTACCCGTAATAATAGGTAATTGTTCGAACAATTTTGGTCCTGGACAATTTCCAGAAAAATTAATCCCACTTGTAATATTCAAAGTTATAAATAATTTTAAAATCCCTATTTATGGTGATGGAGAATTTATTAGAGATTGGATTTATGTTCATGATCACGTAGAAGCAATCTTAAAGATTATTGAGTTAGGTAAATTTGGCGAATCCTATTGTATAGGGGCAAATAATTTAATATCAAATAATGCGATTGTTAAGCTACTATGTGAAATTTTAGATAAAAAACTAAACAAAAAATCATCTTCAAAGAACCTTATATATTATGTTACAGATCGTCCAGGCCATGATAAACGTTATGCACTGGATACTAAAAAGATCAAAAAAGAAATTAATTGGGAACCAAAATATTCTTTTGAATCCGCTTTAAAAATTACTGTAGATTGGTATCTAAATAATCAAAAATGGGTTGAAAAACAATTATTTAAAAGTGATTATAATTGCGAAAGGTTAGGATTAAAAAATTTCTTTTAGTTGTTAATAATTAAATATCATTTGAAATTTATACCAGTTTTTGAATAATTTTAATAGAGCTATCAATTATCTTGTTTTGAAATTTATCTAAATCAACCCACATAGGTAATCTTACTATTCTTTTACTTATAGAATCTGTAACTTTTAAATCATCTTGTGTTTTGCCCACTTTCTTTCCAAAGGGAGAGCTATGAAGAGGAATATAGTGTGACGTGCATATTATATTTTTTTTGTACATATCTTTTATAAATTTATTCCTTAAGATTTCGTCTTTTAATAATATATAAAATAAATGAGCATTGTAACCTTGATTACTGCTAACGGTTTGCACCTTAATTAAACCTTCTTTTTCGATATAAGAAAAACTCTCTTTATAATTTTTCCATACTTTTAAACGTTTTGAAGTTATAAATTTTGATCCCTCCAGCTGAGCCCATAAATATGCTGCATTAATATCACTTGGAAGATAAGATGAACCAATATCCAACCAAGTATATAAATTGCTTTGTTTTTTTAAGTATTGACTTCTATTAGTACCTTTTTCTCTAATTATTTCTGCCCTATCAAACAGGTTTGGATTATTAATAACTAAAGCTCCTCCTTCTCCGCAAGAAATATTTTTAGTCTGATGAAAGCTAAATGCACTTAAATCTCCAGTACTTCCTAAATGTTTTCCATTATGAAAACTCATTATGCATTGTGCGGCATCTTCTATGATGAATAAACTATATTTATTTGCGATTTCTTTGATTTTTTCCATTTTACAACTGTTTCCTGCATAATGAACTGGAACTATAGCCCTCGTTTTTTTTGTTATTGCTTTCTCAATATTTTCAACATTTATGTTTAAATCGTTTTCATAAACATCAATAAAAACTGGAATTGCTCCTCTTAGAACAAAAGCATTTGCGGTTGAAACAAAAGTGTAAGAGGGCATGATAACTTCATCGCCGGGTTTAATATTAATTAATATTGCGGCCATTTCCAGTGCTGCAGTACATGAAGTTGTTAATAACACTTTATGCGCTCCAGTTAAAGTTTCTAACCATTTACTACATTTATTGGTGTAGTTCCCATCCCCAGCAGTTTGAGTATTTAGAGCTTTTTCAATATATAACTTCTCTTTTCCGGTAAGATATATTTTATTAAATGGAATCATTTTAGTTTATATATTCGAGAAATTATTTTGGAGATAAATTTTGATTGATATATTTTTGAAAAATCATCCTTTTTAATATATAGATTTATTTGTTTATTAGCCTATCTATATTAACTATATCTCAATTCAAAATTTGTCATAGTTATAGATAAGAAAAAAAAATTAAATTACTTATGCATTGGATTAATATAATTTAAATGTAGATTTTTATTTTTGTCATACTTTTATAATCTAGATTAGCCTTTTTTAATCGAAAAATAAAAAAGGTTAAGTTCGTACTATTATTAATATAATTCCATTATAAAATGCTTTGCAAAGATATAAAAAATAAAAATATAAGAGAATATCAAATATTTTTTTCACCTATTCTTTTTAGGATATTTTTATATATTCTCATAACAATTTTTTATTATTATTTCATGCAAACATACTCTCCTTTAGGTATAAAATGGAGACCATATCATTTTGAAAGAATAGTAAATGCTATTGAAAATATTTCCGAAAATTCCTTAATTAACTATATTGGATACACTTCATGGAATAGTGTCCAAGAAGTTACCAATTATCTGGAGAATAATATAGGTGAAATATATTTAGTGCCTTTGATAGGTTATCTTCCCCAAGCTTTTTTAAATAAATTAATACCAAATTATCAATTACTTAATTTAGGCAGTTTTTTTGATTACATTTTAATTTCGATTGTGGGTTTCTTAGTTTCAGAAATAGGCTTATATGTCATGGAAATACGAAATAAGTTTCAATCACTATTTTATGGCACTATTTTATTCTCTTTATTTTTAACTTCTCCATGGGCATATAGGATGATGATTGCTCCTTGGTTCGAGGTATCATTTCTGACATTTTATTTGCTAAGTATATATTTTTTTATCCTTAATAAAAAATATCTTGGATTATTATTTGTTTTTTTAGCTGGATTGATGCATTGGATATGGATATTCTTTTTATTTATATTTGTAATTTTCAATAAAATAATAAGTTTCTTTTTAGGTAATTTATTAGAAAAGGATTATTCATATCGTTATTTACCAAATACTCTTCAAAATAAAAAAGGTTTTTATTTGTATTCATTAGCTTGTGGTATGCCAATAGTTATCCATGGTATTCAGCTTCTCTTTTTGAGAATTATGAATATAAATCATTCAGGAAGTAAAGCACTCTATCGCATTGGTATTGACAGCTTTAATAATATTCATCATGGAGGTATAATTGCTGCTCTTCAATTCTTAGGGGGAAGTAGATTCAGTGTTTGCTTTACTAACAGTCAATTAGATAATTTATCAACCCTGGAAAAATATATAAGCTATTTTAATTGTTCATCTGCAATTGCTAGTTTATTTTCTTTATCTTTATTGTCAATTTTTGGATTAATAGTTTTTATAAAAAATAGTAAAAAAGCTAAATGGATATTTATGCCTCTATCTTGGTCTATTCTCTTTTATGGTCTATTATTTCAGCAATCTTTTGCTGTACATCTACAAGGCTATTCCTTTATATTTGCATTTATTTTTACAATAAATATTCTATATCTAATAATATATATTGAGAAAAAAATTAAGTTGCCCAAACCAATAGAAATTTTAATAAATATACCTTTAATTATTGGAATTTTAATTAATTCGATTCGTGTTTCATATCTTATAAATACTATATAATCAAAAATAGTTGTTCGATTGATCAATAATGCAGTATGACCTGATAATAATAGGTTCCGGACCAGCTGGGATTGCGACAGCTGAGTATTTTATAAACAGTGATAAAAAAGTTTTAATAATAGAAAGTGGGAATGAAAATAAAATATTAAATTATGATTATAAAAAGAGCAAAAGCAAAGGTGACTTTAAAATAAATTTTAGAGAGGAGCGGAAGAAAGCTTTCTTTGGTACCTCTGCTCTCTGGAAAGCTCCAGGGGTAGGAGGTACATTTTGGGAATTTGATTTAATTGATTTTGAATATAAAGGGCTTCTTAAATGGGGCATTGAATATAATGAACTTAAAAAAGCTTATCAAGAAGCATGGAAATATCTAAATATTAGTAATCAATTATCAAATTTAGATCTAAAAATAGAAAATAAAGGATGGAGAGCCTTGAGAAAGAAATACTCAATAAAAATAGCTTCATCTCATTTTACTTTTGGAAAAAATTACGAGAACTTTATTATAAAAAAAGGCAGAGAAATATTTGACTCCAAAAATATAAATATTATTTTTAATAGAAATTTAAAAGAAATTGTTTTAAATAATTCAAAAAATAAAGTAGAAAAGATTATTACTATAGATAATAAAGGTTTGGAAAAATCATTTTTCGCTAAAGAAATTGTTTTATCTACTGGTTGCTTCGAAAATAATAAAATATTATTAAATCTAATTTATAAAAATAATCTTAACTGTAAATCAGCTGGGCGATATATTACATTCCACCCCTATATAAATATTGGCAAGGTTGCAATAGGTAAATATAATAACTTTAGTAAAAAAGAATTAAAAGAATTAAACCAAGCATTTATTTTAAAAAATAATAATAAAGATAGCCAAAATAAAATAAATTATGGAATATCCATATCACCAAGAGTACAAAAAAATATTATTTCAAAAACTATTCTGAAAAAAATCCAAATTATAAAAAGAAGATTTTTGGAAAAAAATTTTTATGCATTTCTCAGTACTCTTCTCAAATTTATTATTTCTTTTGATATTTTTAAATATTTAATATATAAGTTTAAATGCTATAAAAATGACCCAAAAGAAATTGATATTGCTATTTCATTTGAACATTTACCAAGTCCTAAAAACAGAGTCATAATTAATAAAAAATATAATTCTTTAGAAATAAAAAGCTGTTTGAGTAGAAAAAATTTAAATTTTTTAAAAGATATAATTTCAGAGAATCAATCAAATTTAAAAAAAATATTTCCTGAATTTAAAGCAAAGAGAATAAATTTAGAAGTTTTAAATTTTGAAACTGGAAATCATCATCATGGAGGGACCATTATTGGAAATGAAAATATTGGGGTTGTAAATCAAAATCTTAAATTTTACAATTTAAAGAATCTTTATATAGCAGGAAGTTCAATATTCCCTAATTCAAGTATTTATAATCCCACTTTTACAATAATTGCAATGAGTCTAAGATTATCAAAATATCTCTTTTCAAAGATTTCTTGAATATTTTTTTATAAAAACTTTCAAAAACAAAAAAAATTATATTAACTCAAATCATTTATCTGAAATTATATCTTAAAATAATTTATGCCTAAAGAAGAAATTTTTTAGAATGTTTAAATACATCTAAAAGTTAATCTGCTAAAATTCAGTAAGGAAATTAATTAAGAAAAGAGTTATCTCCAAAAAATAAAAATGATAAAGTTAACCTATCCAATTTTTTTGATAAATTATTAGATTAATCAAATTGTGCTTATTAATAGAAATAAAAAGAAATACATAAAAGGGATTGGCATTTCAAGTGCGCCTCCTTTTAGAATTCTCGGATCATCATTAAATACTATTAATAGTAAAAATGATTGCTCTATTTATAAATATATAGATACTTTTTATAAAGATCAAAATATTGTTTGGACTATATCTGCTACGGCAAGTTTAAAGATAATTATTAATTTAATTTCTAAGAGAAAAAAAGATCTGCCAACATTAGGAATACCTGCTTATTATTGCAATGAAGTAATAGACTCTATTAAAGAATTATGTCATATAAAATTTTATGATATTTCTGATCCGATTTCTTCCATTATAAATTCTTCTAATAAAAATCAAATTGATGCAATTTTAATTTGTAATTACTTTGGGGAGTCTGATAATGACACTTTTAAAAATAATCTAAAAGAAATATATAAAGGAATAATTATTTATGATAATGCTCATTTATCAATACCTAATTCAAATATAAAAAGTGAAAATGAATTTATTATTATGAGTTTATATAAGCACTTTCCAATTAGAGAGGGTGGATGTTTGATATATAGTAAAAATCTAGTTTTAGGTCATGAGATAAATAGTTATGTATATTTTTTGAAAAACATATATTTCACTTTTAAAACTTTATTTCAAGATATATTTTTTATCTTAAAAAAAATAATAATAAATAATTCCCCATATTTAAGTCGAATTGAGAGATTAATACAAGATCCATTTAAAAACTCAACTAATAAAAAAGTTACAAGTAAGCTTCGTAATCACAAAATAAGTATGCTTTCCGAGCTTATAATTAAATCTCCAATTTGTTTTTATTCAAAAACATACAAAGAGAACAAAAAAGCGAGAAAGATTGTCTCAAATTTACTAATATGGGCAGGAATCTCTAATAATGATTTAATTTTAAAAGAGTATGGAATAGAGATAAATTTAAAAGAAGAATATATTCATATTTTAGAGAAATTAAATCAATTTGGTCTTCCTCTATTAAGATGGCCTCAATTAAACAATAAAATAAAAATCAATAAAAATTTACTCATAAATACTTTAAGTTTATGGAATCAAAAAATGTATATAATATGTAATTCTTCAATAGATGAGGATAAGTGCGGAATAATAAAGAAACGAATTATTAATAATATAAATTATGAAATTAATTTTATTAGGATAAATGAATATGAATATAGATCATTAAAATATCAAATTGATTACTCATCGTACCTTCAATCTGAATCTTATTTAAAGTCATATTCCGAAAAATGTTATTTTTATAAAATTAAATTAGGAGGGAAGATTATTGGTAAATTTGGTATTTGCTACAAAAAAAAGTATAACTTTAATTTCTACATTATAAATAGAATGAAGATTGAAAAAGATTATCATTCCCTAAAAGATTATGAAATTGAGATCATTTATAGTAAGTTAATTATTTTTTTAAAGCATGAATTTAAAAAAGGATTGCTTATCTTATTAACCATTGAAAAAAACAGCCTTGACAATAAACTTAAACATTATTTAAGAAAGTTATTCAAAATACGTGGATATCAAACAGGCATAATAAATCTTAAAAATCATGAAGATGTAATAAAAACAAAAATGAAAGGAAGATGGAGAAATGCATTAAAAAAAGGACTCAAATTAGATTTAAATATTAAAAGCTTCAAAAACAAAGAGGATATTTTTAAAATTTTCGATTTATACGAAGAGGATAAAAAGAAAAAAAATTATGATGGGATAAATTCATCATTATTAAGAAAATGGTTTTTTAATTCAAGCTATGATGATGTTGAATTCATTGCATTTCAGGCATATAACCAAAATTCGAATAGCGAAATTCTTCTTGGTTCAATTATTGTTTGTTTATATGAAAATACTGCTACCTACCTTTTAGCTGTTAATGATAGTGAAAAAAGGGTAAAGAATATCTCTAATGTACTTCTTTGGGAGAGCATAATATTTGCCAAAAAAAAAGGTTGCTTGTTTTTTGACTTAGGGGGAATAGATCAAATCAATAATCCTGGTGTATCTTTATTTAAACTAGGTTTGAATCCAACATTACATGAGGATGCAAATCTATCTATTACAATAACATAATATATTAAGCTATAATTTTAGAAAAATGCATCTTGAGATTAAAGGATTTGAGGAGAAATTTATAAATACCCTCAAAACAAAAGAATGGCAAACATTGCAAGAAGACTTTATTAATTCTCAAAGGATTATGATTGTTGGGAATGGAGGAAATCTAGCAGTTGCAGATCATGCAGCAATTGATGTTGCAAGATTAACAAATAAGTCAGCTTTTGCACCAGGCAGTGGAATTCTTGCTAGTTCTCTAATTCATGAGACTTCTCATGATGAATGGGTTAAAAATTGGGTTGCCATCTCAATGAGAGGGATAAAGGAAGAATTATTTTCAGAGACTTTAATCATAGGCATTAGCAGTTCAGGTGTATCTAAAAATATTAAAAAAGCACTAGATTTTGCTAAAGATCAAAATATCAAAACTGCTCTAATAACAGGCAAAAGCCCTTCTGAAAAAATTAGGAGCAACACTATTATTCTTGATGTTAATGAGTACCATACAGGTGAAGTTCTTACGTTAATGTTTTTCTATCAGCTTATTCATGGAGCTGGATTTAATTGCCCTAATATACAAGATGAAGAAGCAACTTCAAATAGAAGAATTGACTATAACATTGGTTACAACTGATTTTTTACAGAAATCTGGCCTTTATTAAAGGTAAACATTTTATTACAATCTGATAAATTGGATTTCTTGTGACTAACTATCACTATCAACTGCAAATGATGTAATTTAAAAAGTTCCTTAATAATGCGTTCCTCGACGACTGGATCAAGAGCATTTGTTGCTTCATCTAAAACCAAGATAGGTTTCATCTTATAAATCTCTCTAGCAATGCCAATTCTTTGTTTCTGTCCTCCACTTAAAAGAGAGCCATTTTCCCCTACCCTTGTATTAATCTTATCTGGCAATGAATCAACGAAATCCTTTAAATTAGAAACTTTTAAGGCTAAGTTTAATTTATTTTGATTAATGCTTGCATTATCTATAGGACCAACAATATTTGCAAGAATATCTTCATCAATTAAATGAATACTCTGAGGAATATGCGAAATATTATCCTGATAGATTGGATAAATATTTCTTTTCCTTTGAGGATCTAATAACCTGTTATTAATTTTTATCTTTCCATTTGTTGGTGAAAGCAAAGTCATTAAAATATTTATAAAGGTTGATTTACCTGAACCACTTGGGCCATAAACTCCAATCCTATCTCCAGATTTTATGTCAAGAGAAATATTTTTTAAAATAATTTTTGATGAATTAGGGTAGATATAGGAAACATTTGAGAATGAAATAGTTTTGAGTTTTAGAGGTAGTTTACTTGAATGAAAATTATTAACTAACTTAAGAGTAAGTAATGTTTTTAGCTTTAACACTCCGCTCTCATGAGACTTAATAGTTGAAAAACCATAATATATTTGCTGAAAAAGAGGAAATATCCTTTGGACTGCAATTATAAGTGATCCAAAAATAGGTATTAGGTTTGGACTGGCTAATTTTGGATAAATCACAAATAATGATGCCAGACTCCCAACTATAAATACTTCGATAGCATTTCTTGGATATACAGAATAGAAATTATTTTTAGCTTGTGCTTCTTTTAACTGAGCATCAATTCTCTTGAATGTTTGGAAATAATATTGTTGATCATGAGAAAGTAAAATATTTCTGATAGAGAAAAGAGAATCTTTAGTAAAATCTATTATTTTACCATTGAGATCAGAAATTAATTTACTGTTGGTTTTAAATTTTCTGGAATAACTTAGATATAGTAATGCATATATTAGAGGTATAAAAAGAATAAAAGTAATAAATTTGCCAGAAATAACAAAAAGAGTAGTAAAAATAATTGAACATAAAGATAAAGTGGAACTTATGATTTGCAATAACGCAGCGATAGAATTATCAGATTCACCTATATCATTTGTTAGCGTAGAAACTTGTAGAGATGTATTTTTTTCTAAATGGTATTCATATTCTTGGTTAAGAATTTTTAAAAAAGCCAATGATGATAATTGATTAGCTATATATCTTGATAAAAAGAATGTGCTTCTTAAGTAATATATTCTTATAATCCCTGTGATAGAGAAAATAACAATAAAAAGAATCAAAAAATAAGACTTAGGTATATCAATTAAGAATGGTAAATAGTTTTTAATAAAACCGATCTCAGAGATATTTCCGTTAAAAAGAACAGAGAAAAATATTAAAGAAGAGGATAGACTTAAAGACTCTAGAATAGAATTTATTACTGATAATAATAGATTTAAGATTATTCTTAACTTAGAAATTTTATCTAGATAAGTTAAAATTTTTAGAATATCTCTTAAGGGTAAAAGCATTTATTTAAAAAATTAACTTAATTAATTTAAATCGATAATAAAGATCAAAACTTCCTTTCAGAAAAGAATTTGTAATCTCAATATCATCATTAATTGAGACTTCATCTCTATATATAATGTTTGCTTTATTAATATTATTATTTCCTCTTATCCCAGAGAAAACATATTTAAAATTTTCTGCTAATAACTGCAATGAGACTGCATTTATATGTTCTGCTCCTCCAAAAGGATATGAAAAAGATTCTAAAGATTTACTCTTCTTAAGATTTTCCTCTAATAAAGATTTTGATAAATTTATATCTTCTTTTAATTCTTTAATTGATAATTTATTCACTTGATAATGCAATAATGAATGGTTTCCAATAGAGTGGCCTCTATCCTGAATGTAACGAAGATCATCCCAATTAAGTAGCTCTATATCCTTATCAATTAATGGAATTCTGAATAATTTTTTTGCCAATAAAGGGAATAATGTATTTGAATTTTGAAGTTGAACTAAGCCTGGGCAGACAAAAAATAATGCCGAAATAGAAAACTTATCAAGTATTGGAAGAATATTTAGATTATCTTTGAATCCATCATCAAAAGTTATTAATAATGAAGACTGATTAATTGTTTTTTTATTATCAAGAATTTGAAAGAATTGGTCTGGAGTAATAAATCTCCATTTTTTGTTTAAGTTTTTTAAAAGATTAAGTAATTTCTCTTCTTCATTAATTGAATGTATAATAAGTACTCTTAATTGAATTCTTGACTTTGAGTTTAAAAGAAAACTTAGATTAACTTTACTAATTAATCTACAAAAATAATCACGAAACTTTTTCTTAATAAAAAACATAATTATTTTTTTAAAAATGAAATAATAAAAACTAATAGATGTTTAGAAACTATAAAGCAAAAAAGTGGAAAACTTACATATTTTGAATATCTAAAAAGAACAATTAAAAGATTCTTTAATCTTTTTGTTTGATTAGAATTAGTGATGGATGTTTTCAATGAATTATCATAGAAACATAAAGGCTTTTGAATAAATACTAGTTTCATTTTAGATGACAAAGCAAGCCAAAGCTCATAATCTTGGCAAGAACCTAAAAATGGATCAAATAAATACTTCTCAACTAATAACTTGGAAACTGTGCAAGAAGATGTTGATAAAAAATTACGCTTATAAATTTGAGTAGGAATTTTTGCCTTGTTGTCAAAATATTGAGATAACTTAGAATTAATAATTTCTTTCTTATTATTTTGTGTAAATTCATCATGAGCAATGAAATTTACATATTCATTTTTTCGAATAACTTTATCAATATTACTTATTTTTTCTGGCATCCAATAATCGTCTGCATCAAGAAATGAAATCCAATTTGATGAACTCCTTTGAATAGCAACATTTCTTGCATGTCCTGGGCCTGAGTGATTAATTGAAATTATCTGAATTACAAATTGCTTTTTATTTTTATGCAAGAACTCAGTTAGTTTTTCTAAAGATCTATCAAGAGAATTATCATTAACAAAAATAACCTCATTAGGAGAAAGAGTTTGATCAAAAATGCTTTTAGCTGCTCTAACTATTGTGTCCTCATTATTATGAAAAGGACAAATTACAGAAATAGAATTTTTGTTATTCAAGATAGTAAAGTTTCATCTAAGATAAAACATTAGGTAATTTTGATTTTACTATTTTATCGTTAACGCCTGTTAAGAACTTCAAAAGCAAATAAAATTAAATAATATAGAAAATAATATAAAGCGATTTAACTATTTTATAAAATTCTTATTAACTAACCATTTAGTAAGAATAAATAAACTAAAAATCAAGTTTCTGTTGTATCCTCTAACAAAATTTTCTTTTGCATTTATTAAAGGCTTAATGTCAATTCCGATGTAATTAAGTTGTACAGAATAATCACGAATATAATTTAAAAGATATGAAATAACTTCATTTGGCCAGCTATAAACAGATGCATCAAAACCTTCTTTAGATCTATTAAAAAATTCTTTGTTGAAATATTTTGATGAGATTTTCCTTAATAAAGGTTTGCTATATTTTGTTTTAAAGGATTCGTTTAAATATAAAAACAAAATAGGGGAAAGAGATTTACATAAATATGGAACTCTAATTTCAACAGAATTAGCCATTGAAACCTTATCTGTGTATGCCAATAATGAATCTGGTAAATAGAATTTTTGATCAAAATATAGAGAATAATTTTTAGAAAAGTCTTTTTGATATTTCGAAAAGAAAGGAAGTCCTCTTATAGGATCTCTTATTATTTTAAATAATAAATCTGATGGCATACCAGATACCGCAAGGAAATAATTTAGAAGGGGATCAGAAATCCTTTCTGAAAATGAACGATTAAAAATTGAGAAAAACTTAGACATTGGAAATCTGATAGCATAAGGCATCTCTGATAGATATTTAGAAGTAAAAATACTAGGAGTAAAGTGTCTCATATATCCGCCAAATAATTCATCCGCACCAGTGCCTGAAATCAAAACTTTCACGCTATCTTCTTTAGACTTTTGGCATATAATATTAGTTCCAATAATTCCTGAATCTGCTATTGGTTCATCAAGACTATAGGCCGTATTTTGCAAAATTTCTAATGCTTGGATTGAGTTGATGGTAATAGTTTCATGATCTAATTTTAATTCTTTAGCAAGTCTTTCTGCATAAGAAAAATCATTAGATAATTTTTTATCCAAAAAGCGTACACTATAAGATTTGATTTTTTTAGGTAGTTTTTTATCTAATGAAAGATATTTTGCTAGTAAAGAACTATCGATACCTCCACTAAGCATCACACCCATTGGGACTTCCTCAGCTATTTGCTCAGAAATACTTTCTTTGAGTAAAAAGTCAATATTATCAACACTAACTTCAAAATCATCAATATATTTATTTTGGGTAAAAGAATTATATTTACCAGTAATTACTCTGTTTTTCTCGAATTTAAGATACGAAGATGGGGGGACTTTATGAATATTTGAGGCTATGCAAGTATTTGATGAACAGTAACCATGAAAAAGATATTCATGAATAGCATTAGTATTCAATTTATTTTCAGTAAAGCAACTTATTAAAGGAGTTAGATCAGAAGAAAAAGCAAAATCACCATTATTTAATGTCCAATATATGGGTTTAATACCATATGGATCTCTAAAAATAATAAAACTTTGTTTTTTATGATCAAGTATTGCTATGGCGAACATTCCATCGAGGAAATTTATAAATTTCTCAGAATATAATTTATAAAGATTAGCAATTACCTCAATTTCGGAATAACCCAAGAGCTTAATCCCTTTGGAACTCAAATGGTCTCTTAAGCTTTTATAGTTATAAATCTCACCATTGAAAACAACTGTGATATTTATTTCATCAATAGAAAAAGGCTGTGTTTCATGACTAATATCAACTATTGATAATCGAGAAATCCCAATCACACATCCTTCTCTTGACTTGTAGTGAAATGAATCAGGGCCTCTATTATATAGATCTAACTTAAATCTACTTACATATTCCTGACTTCTATATTCATTCGGAGTCTTTAAAAAATATCCAAAAATGCCGCACATAAGCTATTCAGAGATTAAAAATCTAGAGCAAAAATGTTTATTTGTTTCAGCTCTAAAAGAAAATGATTTATAATTATGTTTTCTATTGTAATCTAAGAATCTTTTAGAATTACAAAGTTCTTTTGATTCCTCTTCAAGGAGTATATTCTTAGTCTTATTGTTATCAATACTATAAGAAAATAATCTATTAAATTTATCTAATGGATATGAAAAATTAAAGCGAGTGATAATATTAGATTTTTTAAATAAAGAAATCCTATCTCTAATCTCAATAGATTTTTTATTAATTACAAATAATCTGATAGCATATTTAATTTTAAAATTAGCTTTTAATGATAGAGGGTAACGAATTAAAATATATATTTGACTACCAAGATGATATTTTTTAACTTTATAAGGTTTTATTGGCAGCGGAAAGAATTTCAAATCTCTCTCCGAATAAGCAGTAGGCTCCTTATTTATTAAAAAAGTAGAATGTTTTGAAGCTTTTATTTCATTATTAGAATCTATTAAATATGATGATCTACCTGGATCAATGATTAATTCTTTTTTCTTATGATAAATTATTGGCGATCCGAAATCCTGATGACAATGAGATGGCCTTGGTAAATCTAATTGATTAAATAAACGTAAATAAACTATCCATGGTTCATATTCCAAAAAAAACCAACCAGCTTCTCTGTCGAAAAAAGAATTAAAAATTTTCAAAGCTCCAAATTCTGTCCCATCCTTTTGTGCCGTTACCAACAGCGCTATAAGGACATGATTCTTTTACATAATTTGCAATAGGTAATAACCATTCAACTGGACAATCTGGTGAAAGGTCTCCAAATAAAGGTAAAACATCAGCTCGAGATAAATAGCCAACAATTTCAAGATTTGATTTCAAATATGGATTAACCTTATTTAGTATTTCATAATCATTTAATTCATAAGCACAAATACATATTTCAAATAACCACCTTGTTATTAGAAAATGATAATGAACTGATCCATCCGCAATTTTTCCACTTTTAATAAAAACTTTCTTTTTTATTTTTTCCCAGAAAACAAGAAAAAATGAATTATCTTTATTTCGTTGAATTAATCTAGAAGATAAATAAAGTGCGCGAAAATTATTTATAAGATGATTACAAGTTGAAAATGATCCTCTGAATTCAATATTACTTACAAGTGATTTACAAGCTAATATTGCAAAATTATTATGAAAATTATCTTTAATTATCCAAGATTTATTTTTAGCTCTATTAAATAAAATAATATTTGAAATACATTCAGAAAGAATATAAGGAGGTAAATATTTTATATAATTTGAGTCATAGAAATAAGAAATAAATTTATTAAGATAATTATCTAATAAAGTTATATTTGGGTTATTCAGCTTTGTTAATTCATATATCAGCCAAAATAAACGTCGTGGTAAATAAGAAATTTCTTCATCACTAGAATCTAATAGCCAATTATCCTGAATTTCTGCTTTTACTATTCCATGGTCAATTAAGATTCGCCCAGAAAAAGAATTTTTAATAATTTTTTTATTTGGAGTTTTTAGCTTTACTTTATCTAGTTTTTTATGATAAATGATACTTGGAAATATAAGTTGCGTAGGGTATAAAAAAATATTTTCATCTATTCTTACTTTTAAAAAGTTTATAAGCCTCAAAAAATAGTATCTAGTAAAGGAATATATTAAATATAAAAATTTATTTATTTTTTTATCCTTTTTGATATTAAAAATATAATTATTTATCTTTTTAAAAATAAGATTTTTACTCATTAGGTTTCTTTACAAATTCTTTGAAAAGTTTTTTCCTAATTTCTTTTGATTCAGGGAAGCTAATCATATTTGGTTTTTTAACAGATCTTTGCCAATAATCTATGGAAGATTTATATATTTGATAATTACATATATTAAATCTCTTTTTCCTAATGGTAGGGAATGAAGAAATATAAATGAAATAAAAGGGGATTCTTATAAAAAAAAGATAATGTCCCATTTTTGTATAAAATTTAATAAAAATTAGAAATTTTCTACAATTGTAATCCATTAATCAATCCATTAGACATTGCTTGCATATAGACAAATCAAACTTCCCTAAAAAAATATTCCTTCTTATTGAAACATTCATTGGATCATTCCATATCTCAGAGATATGTCTTTCTGATATATTACCGAGCTGATAATCGCTATTAAAATCTTGACAACAAACAACTAATGTTCCATTAACATCAATCACGGGATACAGAACATAGGGGCACATTATTGGTGGCTTTTTTTTTGTTTCAATGTCTAGATTCCCACCTCTGTTCCCAACCATGTTTCTATCTGTATTAAAGTCAGTATAAAAATCCAAGACTTGAAACTCTAAATTTAAATTAGATTTACTTTTTAAATATTCAATACTTTTTCTTGCTGCAGAACCTAATTTAGGAGAATGCTTTGATATATATAATATTTTTAAACCAGCTTCTAATAATTGATCCAAAAGATTAATAGTTAAATAATCACCATTTGTAACGATCTTAGATTTTGCTCCTAAATTATTTATTCTTTCAACAATATTTACAATTCTTGGATCTAGCAAAGGTTCCCCATACATATGTGGAGAAAATACTCCATTGAATTTTATATCTTTTAATTGGTTAAATATTTCATCTAATAGATTATTATCCATTAAAACAGATCCCTCAGAATTAAATCTATCAAGAGAAACATTAGGGCAATAGCTGCATTTTCTATTACAAAATGAAATTGTTTCCACTTCAATTTCGTTAAAACTATTTTTAATCCTTCTAAGTGAATAGGGTAATGCTAATGCTCTTTTTATTATCCTCTTCATTATCGATCAATAATAGTAAAAAAATTGTTCCTATCTAGACCAAAGAAAGAATTTGATCGTTCTGCTGAAATATACAAAGGATTTGAGCTTTGTTCAAGTATTTTCCCTTTTTTATATTGATCAGCAATTTTTAAAAGAATGTTTCTTAAGACTAACTCATTACCATTATATTTTAAACTAGTTGGGATGAAATACGAAGGGCATTTGTTTAATGCCGCTTCAAAAATTGCTGTTGAAGAATACGTAAATGTCAAAGGTCTTTTTTTAAACAGATCATTAAGATTAGATTTTGTATATTTTATTGATTTTAAAGACAAATATAAAGTTATTAGACTTTCTATGAAAGATAATTTATAGGATGGATGTATCTTAATCATTATTTTTATATCTTTATAGATAGATCTCAATATTAGGGCAGAAATAATACACAATTTAAAATCATCTTTTAATAAAGATGGGATGAAAAGGAAAATTTCTTCTTTTTCGGGGTTCTTTAAATAGTTTAAGAATAAAGAACTTTCTTTTAAATCTGAATTCATAGAAAGTTCTTTATATCTTAAAAACCTTTCTGTCGCACAAAATTTAATTTTTGCTGCCGGCCATCCAAACTTAAAAAGAACATTTCTTGACTCTTCTGACCAAACAAATATGGTTACAGGAAGATAAGGTTTAATCTTTATATTCCTCAAATCAAACATAAGTCTGGTTGGATGTATAAAAGCATGCTGTAGGGTTGTAGAATTTGATCTTGTAATACTTGTGACACCATAAACTATCCTTGAATATGAATGCATCTCATGCAAGCAAATATGATTAGCCTTTGGATAAGAAATTGACAAGTCATAAATATAAAGAGCAAAGTAATAATGAGTCAAAGCATCTAAAGAAACAAAATAGGAAAGAAGCAAAATCCAATTTACGAATCTATCTAAAATATTATTTTTTTTATTAAACCTAATGAATTCAGGTAATATAAATAAAAATAATTTAAAGCATATTTTTAAGAAATTTCTTGATAATTTACTTTCATTATCTATTATGAGAAATGAAGTTTCATTTGTCGCTGAAGGAAAATATGGACAATTTTTTTCTTTATTATTAATAAAAGACCCCGGCAAATAAACAATATTTTTTCTAGGACCACTATTAAAAAAATTACATTTAAAAATTTTTCTTTTACTTATTTTTTTTAAACCACTATAAAAAGACCTAGTAAAAAAAATAAAAGAATAAATTATTTTTCTTTTTTGAATTAAAGGGTTTAACAAAGAATACTCATATGAAGATTTCTCTGGATCTTTACAGAATAGTGGAGATGCCCATAAAAAAATATCTGGATTTAACTGTTTCATAGATTAATTTAAACAATTAAAATTTTTAATACTTAAGAAGTTTATTAGCAAATTGTCTTTAATATCCTTTTTTGTGGTCTCACTATCTTGTGATACAAAAGTAAATTTGGAATTTATAGATTCTGCACATTTTGCATCAAGTAATGAGTCGCCATAAGTCATAGTATCTAAAAATTTATGCATATTTCTAATATTTCCAAAATGAATATCTTTACTAATTGGGGAACCAAAAATCCTCTCAGGATCTATATTGAATTTAAGATTCATAAGAATTCGCCTAACTTGAGATTGTTCTCCACCTGATACAACATAAATGATTGCACTTTCTTTAACAAGTTGTTCAATATAATCTAATGCGCCCGGAACTGGAGAAATTTTATTGAATTTTGAATCTACTAATGATGCGAATTGATCACATAAATCATCAACACTGGGTAGTTGATAATCTAAGGCAATATTTCTTAAATAAGAAAATTTTTCCCATCTTGAAACCCCGCCATTTGCTTTGTGAAAATCAATAAATTTATTAACAAGCTTTTTCGGTACAAATTTAGAAGCAATTTCATTAAAAGATTCAGTTTTAAGTCTATTTGACAATATCAATACCCCATCACAATCAAAAATATGTAATTTAGATTCCATAAAAAAATAAATTTTTTTTATACTAACGCAAAAATTTTTACATAATATAAATATTCAAGGTTTATGATTTAATATTAAATTCAAGAACAAAAATGCATTCTTAGAAAATTTGTTTCTGATTGCAGTAATTATTGGAATCACTAAAAAAGGAATACGAATGTTAAATGTTTCCAGTTTTAATACAAAAGGATAAAGAAATGAAAAAAAGAAAGAATATGATTTATGAAAATTGTAAATCTTTTCAGCTTGAAAATATTGAAGCTTTTGGTATAGATGAAGAATGGGAATTTAATTTAGAAAGGGATTTCTTTTCTTTACAAAATTAAATTAATTTAAAAATGACCAAATCAATTCTCATTACAGGAGGTACAGGTAGTTTTGGAAGAAAGTTTATTTCAAGTCTGATTTCAGAAGAAAATGAATGGGATAAAATAATTGTTTTTTCTAGAGACGAGTTAAAGCAATGGGAAATGCAAGAAAAATTTCCTCAAGAAAGATTCAAAAAACTTAGATATTTTCTTGGAGACATAAGGGATTACAAGAGATTAAGAAGAGCTTTCGAAGGAGTCCATACAATAATACACGCAGCTGCTTTAAAACAAGTTCCTGCAGCTGAATACAACCCGACAGAATTCATAAATACAAACATACATGGTTCCCAGAATGTAATAGAGGCAGCATCAGATTGTGGAGTTAAAAATATAATCTCTTTAAGTACTGATAAAGCCTCATCACCTATAAATTTATATGGTGCAACTAAACTATGTTCAGATAAACTATTTATAGCTGCGAATAGATATTCAGGTCACAAATTAAAATGTAGTGTAGTGAGATATGGAAATGTAATGGGTTCTAGAGGATCAGTAATTCCAGTATTTCTGAAACAACTAAATAATGGTGCCCTAAAATTAACAGATCCCAATATGTCCCGATTCAATATAACTCTAAAACAGGCAATTAATTTTGTTAAATATTCTATGCTCAAATCATTAGGTGGAGAAATATTCATACCTAAAATGCCTAGTTATAAGCTCAATACATTAGCAGAAGCAATAGATGAGAATATAAATATAGAAATAATTGGTAGACGACCAGGAGAAAAAGATCATGAAGAATTATTTCATTCTCAAGATTGTTATGAGCTTCTCGAAACATCAAATACGTATGTAATATCTAATGGAATTCCAAGAGAGCAATATAAATCCAAATGGATAAATAATAATAGTGAGGAAATTTTTATATCTAAAAGAGTAAATGCCTATTCATCAGATACAAATGAAAATTTTTTATCTAAAGATGAATTAAAAATACTAATTGATGAATTTAAAAAAGAAAGAAATTAAACATAAATGAGAAAGCCTATTAATTTAGCAATAGATGCTTCAAATATTCATTCAGAGGGAGGGTTATTACATTTAAAAGGTATCTTGTCTTCTCAAAAATTACCGAATAAATATGTTTATAAAATAAATATCTGGGGCTTTTCTGAGTCCCTTGAAAGATTTCCAAAATCTAATTATATTGTTCATCACGAATTACCAAAAATTTTTAAAAACATTTTTCTTAGGTTCTTTTGGCAATTATTCTTATTACCAAAGAATAATTTTCTAAAACAATGTCATGCTTTTTATGTTCCCTCTGGAATTTGTTTATTTAGTCCTTTACCAATAATTCTTTTTTTTCAGAATTTAATACCCTTCCAATGGTTTAACTTAAAAAAATACAAATTTTCAATAACTTTTTTCCGCCTAATTTTAATAAGAATATTTCAAATAATTTCTAGTCATTTTGCCTGCTCAATCATTTTTCCGTCTAAATTCTCTTTAAACGTAATATCAAGTTCGTTTTTTTTTAATTCAAAAGTACCATTATCTACTATTTATCATGGAGTAGATCAAAATTTCTGCTTCACACCCTCTCCTCAAAAAAGTATCAAACATTTCTCACAAAATAAACCTTTTATTATCAGCTATATATCAATTATAGATGTCTACAAAAATCACTTAAATGTCTTTAAAGCCGTTAAAGAGATTATTGACAAAAAAAATTTACCATTACATCTACAGTTTATTGGTTCCTCTAATTCAAAATTTGCAAAA
This sequence comes from Prochlorococcus marinus CUG1433, assembly GCA_017644425.1. Taxonomy (NCBI): domain Bacteria; kingdom Bacillati; phylum Cyanobacteriota; class Cyanophyceae; order Synechococcales; family Prochlorococcaceae; genus Prochlorococcus; species Prochlorococcus marinus. The sequence goes on along the minus strand of JAEPLN010000001.1, from coordinate 1,367,882 downwards.
AATCTACTTTATCAAATTTCTCAAAATAAAGATGTCAGATCTTGGTTTTCTTACATCCCTGAAATAAGCCATGAATTGTTACCCAATGTCTATAAAAATAGTAATTTAATAATAAATGCATCTAGTTGTGAAAGTTTTGGAATGGCAGGCGTCGAATCAATATTAAGTGGCCAGCCTGTACTAGCATCTAGTTCAACAGTTTATCAAGAAATTTTGGGTAAAGGAGCTATCTATTTTAATGAAACGGATGTTAATGATATTTATAACTCTATTTTAAATTGTATTTATTCAGTGGAGAGGAGGAATATGGTTGTTTTAGAAGCTTCAAAAAAATCAAGAAAATTTACTTGGGAAGAATGTTCTTCAAGAACTTTCAAAAAAATAATAAATTCAATATCTAAAAAGTAAATTATCAAATTACTACGAATTCTGTAATTTAATAAATTTAGAATAACTTTTAGAAAAATTAAAAATTTTTCTTTTTATAATAATTTTTTAAATTACTATAATCTTCTTCGGTATCTATTGAAAAAGGAGAATTTTCTAATTCGATACACTTAACTTCTACATTATTTTCTATACATGCGAGAAGTTCTAAATCCTCTGACTGTTCTAAAAAACCCTTTTTTCTTTTTTCGTGATAGCAGAAAACATTGTCGATGTTATAAGCATATATACAAACTTGAATATTTCCAAATTTTGAAGAATTTGATTTTTTTGAAGCAGGTAGTGGATGCCTAGAGGTATATATTAAATTCTTTTCAGAAGAAATAATCATTTTAGGAACTTTTAATGACATATATTTCTCATTATCATTAGTAAATTCATATCCAGCTAAAACTCCTTTTACATAATTATTTTCAACATAATTGATCATTTCTTTTATAGAACTTAATGGAAATAATGGCTCGTCGGCCTGTAGATTAATAACTTTTTTAAAACCTTTTTCTTTCGCTAAAGAAACAACCCTATCAGATCCAGTTAAACATTTGTCTGAAGTCATTTCACATGAAATGTTAAATCTTTTAGAAGCTTCTAAAACTTTTATTGAATCAGTTGCAACAATAACAGACTTTCTTCCAATTATTTCAATAGCTTTGTTTGCTGTCTCCACAAAAAGAGGCAGTCCCTCTACATCTCTCAATACCTTTTCTGGCAAACGCGTTGATTTTATTCTTGCAGGAATAATAATCTTAGTCATTAGATAATAGAATGTATTAATTTCAAAGGAACAGTATGTCTTGTAGGAGTGAAGCTATAGAGTGGTACATTTTTAGAAATATTATCAATAGCTCTTTGAACCAAAGAGAATCTTGAGGCCAAAGATTCCTCTCCATCAACACCTGCGATAATAATATTTTTAGCTTTTTTAATTTCTGAATAACCTAAAGCAACACAAACAGAATGAGATAATTGTTCGTCATCAAATCTATTGTTAAATAAATTCATATCAAAAAAATCAACTTTAGATTTCTCTTTGTTTTCTATTATTAACGATTTAATTCTTTTTTTTGATGTTAGGAAGAAGTTTGGTTCTATCCTCTCTCTAGATAATATCTGACATAATCTCTCAATAGAATTTACACAAGTTATCCTTGGTTCAAAATTGTCAAGACAATTAACTACATTTATCTCAATAACTACAGGTTTAAATTCTCTAATATAAGTAAGTACTGAATCAGAAAAACTCCTATCTTGCATAGTTTTACCAGGAGCAATAATTAAAACTGTCTGATTTTCAATATTGTTTTTAACTGATAAAAAAGATTTTTCTTCTTTAATGATTTTATTTCTAAAAGAATCATATTTATAGATAGCAGATACTTTTTCAAGATTAGTAAATTGTTGAGGTTCTAAGAAATTAATAAGTTGTGTTTGGTTTAATTTAAATTTTGAACCTATTATAGTTTCAAGTTTTGAGCCCCAATTATATTTATTTTGAAGAGGCTTTATAAATTTTTCTATAAAGTCCATAATGCGAGAACATTGTAAAGGGGTTAATTCTTTAAAAAAAGCAATTAAAGATTCTGTGGATGCATTGCCCGCTCCCCTTCCAAATCCAAGAAATGAACCATCACAGGCTGATATATTTTTCGCTATGGGCTCTAAACACCAAGCAATTGCCATGCCATTGTTATTATGAGCATGAAATCCCAAATCAATTTCTTCATTCAGAAGAGGTTGAATATTTGTTATTAAATTTGTAAGTTTAAAAGGGGTTCCAATTCCCTCTGAATCAGCAAAATAGATTCTTGATATTGATAAATTCTGAATTTGCTTTAAGCCCAATTTTATATCATTAATATCTCTGTTAAAAATATTCATTATGTTGATAGCAACTTCGTAATTTCTTTTTATTAATTCTTTAGATAGAGAAATGGCGTAAGTCAAATTTTCTAAACTTACCGCTAGCCTAATAGACTTGAGAGGCATCAAAGAGTCTTTGAAGATTGATAAATTATCAAGATAGTCTGATGAACTTAAACCTAATTCCTTTAATTCTTTAACATCTATCATTATCCACAATTTATTTTTCAAATTAAATTTCTCTAAATAATTTAAAAAACTTGAATTGCAGAATGCCAATTTACCCAAACTTGAATCATCTACTGACAAAGAATGCCTTTTATATCCAATTTCTGATTCTAAATATGGATTTAATTTTAAAAGATTAAAATAGGAATCTAAAAAATCTTTATCAAAATTCCATTTTGTATGATAGCCACCATCCCTTAAAGTACAATCAATAATTTTCATAATATTATTATTTTTTAAATAAGTGACTTTTTATTGTGGATATACTGTTGAATATTTGTTAATTATATTTAATTATGAACATAAAGAAAATTTAATAAAGTTATTTGTAAAATTTTCTAATGAATTATCCCTTAATAAATTTTTCATTATTTACAGTAATATGTATATGAATGAATGAGATTGAAATTGTGGACATGATTACTATTCATAAATGTAGATTATATTTTAAACCTTTTAATTTGTTTATTTAAGTTTTTTTCATGAAAAAGATAGCATTAATAACAGGGATCACAGGTCAAGATGGAAGTTATCTGGCAGAATTTCTTCTTAAAAAAAATTATGAAGTTCATGGAATAAAAAGAAGAGCAAGTTCATTTAATACTGAACGAATTGACCATTTATATCAAGATCCCCATTCTGAGGACCCGAATTTTTTTCTGCATTATGGAGATCTTACTGATAGCTTAAATCTTATAAACATCATTCAAGAAGTAAAGCCTGATGAGATATATAATTTAGGAGCTCAAAGTCATGTAGCGGTTAGTTTTGAGACTCCAGAATATACGGCTAATAGTGATGCACTTGGAACTTTAAGAATATTAGAAGCAATAAGAAATTTAAAAATGATTGATAAGGCAAAATTTTATCAAGCTAGCACCTCAGAATTATATGGGTTAGTTCAGGAAACTCCCCAAACTGAAAATACACCTTTCTATCCTAGAAGTCCTTATGCCGTTGCAAAGCTTTATTCTTATTGGATTACTATTAACTACAGAGAAGCTTATGGCATGTTTGCATGCAATGGAATTCTTTTTAATCATGAAAGCCCAAGAAGGGGGGAAACTTTTGTAACTAGAAAAATCACTAGGGGTTTAACTCAAATCGATCAGGGTTTAGAAAAGTACTTATATCTAGGAAATATTGATGCTGTAAGGGATTGGGGACACGCAAAAGATTATGTAGAGATTCAATGGAAGATACTTCAACATAAGTCACCTGAAGACTTTGTAATAGCAACAGGAAGACAAATAAGCGTAAGGAAATTTATCGAGTTGGCAGCAAAAGAACTTGGCTGGGGGGGTATTATTTGGGAAGGTAGCGGTTTAGATGAAGTTGGTAAAAGAGCCGATAATAAACAGACTGTAATTAAGATAGATAAAAAATATTTCAGGCCTTGTGAAGTTAATTCATTGATAGGAGATTCAACAAAAGCTAATAAAAAACTTGGCTGGGCGCCCAAAACAACTTTAGAAGAATTAGTTACTGATATGATTAATAGTGATATGGAAATCGCAAAAAAAGAATCATTTTTAATAAAAAAAGGATTTAATTTTACACAACCCAAAGAATAATGCTTCAAAACCTTATTACGAAGCAGGATAGTTTTTTTGTCGCTGGACATTTAGGGATGGTAGGAAGCGCGATAGTAAGGGCACTTCACAAAAAAGGTTATGGAAATATAAATGAAGGAGGTAAATTATATGTTCAAACAAAAAAGGAACTTGATCTCTGTTGCTGGGATAGTGTGAATTCATGGTTCAAGAAACATAGACCTAATGTTGTTATTATCGCCGCAGCGAGAGTTGGAGGTATTTATGCTAACTATAAGTATCCATTTGATTTTATTTCGGAGAATCTTAGAATTGAACAAAATTTAATAGAAGCAGCTTGGTTAAACAAAGCCAAAAGATTATTATTTTTAGGTAGCAGTTGCATTTATCCAAAAAATTCAACCGTTCCTATAAAAGAAGAAGAACTTTTATCCGCTCCACTAGAAATTACAAATGAATCTTACGCAATTGCCAAAATAGCTGGAATAAAATTGTGCCAAGCAATTAGGTTACAAAATAATTTTGACGCCATATCACTAATGCCTACAAACCTTTATGGTCCTGGCGATAACTATGATTCAGAGAGTAGTCATGTTATTGCATCATTAGTAAAAAAAATTATTCTCGCAAAAAAATTTGGCCATAAATATGTAAAATGTTGGGGAACTGGAAAACCTCTTAGAGAATTTTTACACGTTGATGATTTAGCAGAAGCATGTATACAGGCTTTAGAGAAATGGAACCCTGATTTTAATAATGCACCCAGAGATATTAATAACAAAAAACTATATTATTTGAATGTAGGATCAGGAGAAGAAATCTCAATAAAAGATCTAGCAAAAAAGATATGTTTAATTACAAACTATAATGGAGATATTATTTGGGATCATGATAAACCTGATGGAACTTATAAAAAAAATTTAGAAATTTCAAGAATCAAATCAATTGGTTGGACTCCAAAAATATCTCTTACAAATGGTCTCACACAAGTAATAAAAAATATAGATAGCTCATTAAATGATCTTTCTGATCAAGGTAAAAGCTTAAAAAATTTCTTATAAATTTTTTTCTTATATAAAAAATTCATAAGAAATTTTAGAATACTTCATGACAATTTCTCTACAATATAAAAATTATACTTTTCTCCAAACAGCTAATAGTTTCCCTTGAATAGTGACTTGATCTATATCAAGAGTAATTGGTTCATAATTTGAATTAGCTGCCTCTAAAACAATTTTATTATTCTTTTTATAAAAATACTTTAGAGTTGTTCCTGAGCCTGGAACCATTGCACTTACAATAGTGCCATTTCTTAAATAAGATAATTCTTTAACTGGCTCCATGAGAACCATATCACCGTCTGCAATAAATGCATCAACCATAGAATCTCCATTAACAGTTAAAGCAAAAACGCCATCTTTATCTAAAACTTCGGACATATCCAAACTTTCATCAACATCAGAAAATGATTCGATTAATCCTCCTGCAGCAACCGCTCCTAAAACAGGGATATCGTTAGATATTTCATCAATTAATTGAAGTGTTCTGGCTCTACCCTCTTGCCAAGAGATATATCCTTTTTCTTGCAAGTGCTTAAGGCGACTTTGAATTGGGGCAGGAGATTTTAAATCCATCGCCTTCATCATTTGCCTAATAGAGGGACTATGTTTAAACTCTCTCATATATTTTTTTATCCACTCAAATAATTCACTTTGGGCTTGGGTTAGATCAACACTCATAATCCTTCAACTAAAACATTTGTACTCTAATACATTTGTACCTAGAAACCCCGGAAGATGCAATGATTTCCTATAAATTAGAAATTCTAAATTTTATTTAATATTTGGAAAAACAAAATTGATATTAAATACTAATTAAGATATTTTTAGTTTAAAATTAAAAATTTGAATAAAAAAATACCTATCTTACCAGTAATTTTATGCGGAGGCAGTGGATCAAGGTTATGGCCTTTATCCAGAAAAAGCTTTCCAAAGCAATATTTATCAATTGATATAAATGATGATTTTTCATTTCTACAAAACACTTTAAACAGAATAAAAAAGTTAAAGTATTTAGAAAATCCAATAATTATTTGTAACCAAGAACATAGATTTATAACCGCTGAGCAAATAAGAAAAATTGAAATCAAACCAAAATCAATAATCTTGGAACCATTGAGTAGGAATACCGCTCCAGCTATTGCTATAGCCGCATTAGAATCAATGAAAAATGGTGATGATCCAATTTTATTAATTCTTCCTTCAGACCATCAAATCAAGGATAATGAAGAATTTCTTAAAACAATAACGAGGGTAAATGATCTAAATTTAGATAAAAAAATATTAACTTTTGGTGTAAACCCTCATTCGCCTTCTACTGCTTATGGTTATATAAAGTCTAAAAAGTCTAAAAGCGAAAAAGAAATATTTCCTTTAAAAATTGAAAAATTTTTAGAAAAACCCAATAAAACTTTAGCTGAAAATATTTATCAAGATGATCTTTACAGCTGGAATAGCGGGATATTCATAAGTAGAGCAAGTACAATAGTAAATGAGCTTGAAAAATATTCTCCAGATATAATTTTTAATTGCAGAGAAGCACTCAGAAAAAAAATAAATGACTTAGATTTTACAAGATTGGAAGAAAATTCATTTAAAAAGTGTCCTAATATTTCCTTTGATAAAGCTTTAATGGAGAAAACAGATTTAGGTTTCGTTTTGCCTCTCAACGCAAAATGGAGTGATATTGGGGGTTGGAAATCTTTTTGGGAACAATCAAAAAAAGATCCAAATGGTAACGTATTGATTGGAGATAGCATTCAATTATCTTCTAAAAATAATCTTATTAGTAGTTATAGTCGCCTAACTATTGGATTTGGAATTAATGACTTAATAATAGTAGAAACTGATGATGCTTTACTTGTAACAAAGAAAGAACATTCAGATGATATTAAATTATTAGTCGATGAATTGAAATTAAGAAATAGAAAAGAAAGTGAGCATAACAGTAAAACTTTTAGACCTTGGGGTAACTTTCTTAACGTTTGTAGTGCTAAAAATTGGAAGATAAAGCGTATAGAGGTGAACCCTGGGGCATCTTTGTCCCTTCAACTTCATAAAAAAAGAGCTGAACATTGGGTTGTTGTAGAGGGAATTGCCAAGGTGGAAATTAATGATAAAGTAATCACCTTAAGAGAGAATCAAAGCTGTTTTGTGCCAATAGGATCTAAGCATAGATTATCTAATCCAGGAGAATCTCTTTTAGTTATAATTGAGGTTCAAAGCGGCTCTTACCTTGGAGAAGATGATATTATAAGGTTACAAGATGTTTACGGTAGAAAAACTAATTAAACAAGTTTATTCTTTTAGATATTGAATTATGATAATCAAAAAGTATTAATATTTTTGCATAGATCAACTTAATGTCGTAGGCACTTTAAGTTAATTTTAAGAAAGAATAGCTGCTAAAAGAGCTTGCTGAACAAATAATCTATTTTCTGCTTGATTGAAAATCCTACTTTTCTTGCTTTCCATTACTTCATCTGAAATCTCTTTAGATCTATATGCTGGAAGGCAATGAAGAATTATTGCATCCTTATCAGCATTTTTAACTAGATTACTATCAATTGTGAATCCATTAAAGTCTTTATCTTTCACTTCCTTTTGATTTTCTTCCCCCATAGAGGACCACACATCTGTATAAAGAACATTCGCTCCGATAACTGCGGCATATGGGTCATTAGTGATTTTCAGTAAATTTTTATTTTTATATATTTCATTTGCTTTTTTGACCACAGAGATATCAGGTTCATATCCATGAGGACATGCAATTCTTACTTCTACTCCTAATAAGGCCCCGCATAAAATAAGTGAGTTTGCCACGTTATTTCCATCACCAATAAATGCTAAAACTACATTTTTAAAATCATAGAATTCCTCTTTAATCGTTAAAAAATCAGCTAAAGCTTGGCACGGATGTTCTAAGTCTGTGAGCGCATTAATTACTGGTTTTGAAGACCACTTTTCGTACTCCTCTAAGTCTGCGTGTTTGAAAGTTCTAATAGCAATAACATCACAATATTTACTTAAAACTCTGGCAGTGTCTTTTATTGGCTCACCTCTTCCTATTTGTGAAGTAGTCGGATTTAGATCAATAGTGGTTCCCCCAAGCCTTGACATTGCGACTTCAAAACTAACTCTCGTTCGAGTTGAGGACTTATCAAAAATTAACCCTAAGACTTTATCCTTATATTTAATACTCAAATCTCTATTTTTAAAATTTTCAGCGAGTTCAAGTATATAGTTAACTTCTTCAGTTGATAAATCCAAGCTTGATAAAAAATTAGTTCTAGCAAGCTTGTTAGGTATAAGCATAAAAATTTTTAATGAATATTAAATTGTACTATGCAGGCATTTTAGTTTCTGAAAGTAATTTCTTTAAATCTTCACCTTCAATTACTTCTTCTTGGAGAATTTTTTGAGAAATAGATTCCAGAAGAGGTAAATTATTCCTCAAAATATTAAGTGCAGTTTCATGCGCATCATCAACTAAATCTCTAACCTCTTTATCTATTGCTTGAGCAGTAGCATCACTAACAGATCTCCTAGGATTATTACCATTACCTAGAAACTGACCGCCACCTTGTTTATCGTAAGCAAGCGGGCCAAGAATATCACTCATTCCAAATGTACCAACCATTTGTTCGGCTATATCAGTTGCTCTTTGTAAATCATTGGAAGCTCCTGTTGTAATCTTTCCAAAAACAACTTCTTCAGCAGATCTCCCTCCAAGAAGTGTAGCTATTTGTCCTTTTAATTCTTCTTTGGAATTTAAGAATCTTTCTTCAGTTGGCAATTGGAGAGTATAACCAAGTGCACTCATGCCTCTTGGGACAATTGAAATCTTTGCGACTTTAGAACCTCCAGGCATAAGATGGCCAACAATAGCATGACCAACTTCATGATAAGCGACAACTTTCTTTTCATCATCTTGCAAAACACGACTCTTCTTTTCCAATCCAGCAACAACTCTTTCTATCGCTTCGCTTAAGTCTTGTTGTTCTACACTTTTCCTCTTTGCTCTAGCAGCAAGTAACGCAGCTTCATTTACCATGTTAGCAAGATCAGCTCCTGCGAATCCGCTAGTAGCTTGAGCTATAGAATCTAAATCAATTGAATCTGCAAGTTTAACTTTTTTTGTGTAGATCTCTAATATAGTTTTTCTGCCAGATAAATCTGGTCTATCGACTAAAACTTGCCTGTCAAACCTTCCTGGCCTTAAAAGTGCTGCGTCGAGGACTTCTGGCTGGTTTGTAGCCGCTAATACAATGACCGGTTTATCTGTTGAAGCAAAGCCATCCATCTCTGTAAGGAGCTGATTTAATGTTTGTTCTCTTTCATCATTGCCGCCGACGACACCCATAGATCCAGAACGACTTTTGCCAATAGCATCCAATTCATCAATAAAAATAATACATGGGGCTTTTTTCTTAGCTTGTTCAAATAGATCTCTTACTCTTGCGGCACCTGCACCAACAAAAAGCTCAACAAATTCAGAACCTGAAATTATAAAGAAAGGAACTTCTGCTTCTCCAGCGACAGCTTTTGAAAGAAGAGTTTTTCCTGTTCCTGGAGGTCCCACAAGAAGTACACCTTTTGGTATTCGCGCACCGATATCTGTATATCTTTCAGGTTTTTTTAGAAAATCAACTATTTCCGTTAATTCGTCCTTAGCTTCATCAACACCAGCCACATCAGCAAAAGTTACTTTTGATTCATCATCGGGGACGTAAACTTTTGCTTTACTTTTGGTAAAACTAAGAGCTCCCTGTGCACCTCCGCCACCCATACTTCTTCTAGCGAAGAATTGCAAAACAAGGATAAAAATTAAAGGAGGAACAACCCAGCTTAGTATGGTTGAGAAAAAATTTGGTTTTTTGGGAGGAGCGGCAGCAAACTCGACCCCTTTACTTTCTAACCTTTGTGGAAGGTCCATATCAAAAATTGGGGTTGTTGCTAAAACAGAGGGTGCCCCTTCTTCAGCTCCATTCAACTCATATCTAATCTGTTCTTGAGTGATATATGCACGTTTAACTTCACCATCATTAACCTGATCAATAAATAAAGAATAAGGGACCCTGGGGATTTGCATATTTTGATTAGGGAAAAGGCTACTAAATAGAAGTAATGCTCCAACTCCAATCAAAATGATATTTACAATTCCAAATCTTCTATTAGGTTGATTATCATCTTGTCTTATAGGCATAGTTATGATCAATTTTGAACTTATTATAAACTAAACGAAGAGTTTCCGTATCTGTATTGTTTTTTTTGGGTAAGAACCGTACGGTACTTTAACCCATATAAATTAATGTAAAAATTAATTTTTGAATGAACTCTTAACACATATATCATTCTCAATCAAACTAAACTGAGAATCACTTAATTTAATAATTTCGTGCATTTCATTAAATTCAAAATCACTTAAGGGATTCATACTATTTTCTCCACCTAAAATTTTTGGAGCAATAAAAGTAATAAGTTCTTGAATACAATTAGATTGAATAGCTGCAGTAGCCAATTCGGGGCCACATTCCCAAAGAACTTTATTACATCCTCTTTTTGCAAGTATTTTTGAAATTAACTTTGGATTATCTGATGATACTTTTTCAACCTCAACACATTTCGGAATCCTTGAGAGATAGCTTTCATTTGCTGAAGAAGAATCATAAATAACTAAAGTTTTTGCCTTACTACAATCCCAAAGATTAGATTTTGAGGGGAGATTTAAACTTTTTGTGAAAACAACTCGCAAAGGCTCAGGATTTTTGGAACCTCTAGTAGTCAAAAGTGGGTTGTCTCTTCTTAATGTGTTTCCACCAATGATTATTGCATCAAATTCTGCTCTAAAAGAATGAACTAATGACCTTGATTCATCATTAGTAATCCATTTACTTTTTCCATTTTTTAAAGCAATTCTTCCATCAATACTCATTGCCCATTTAAGAACACCAAATGCCCTTTTAGTAATATTTCTATGAATGAAAGCCTTATTTAGATCTAAAGATTCTTTTTTACATAATCCTAAGTGAACTTGTATTCCAGCTTCTTTTAGAAGCTTAATACCTTTGCCAGAGACTCTTTTATCAGGGTCTTTAATAGATATATATACCTTTTTTATCCCAGAGGCTATCACCTTATCAACACATGGAGGTGTTTTACCTTGATGGCAACAAGGTTCAAGATTTACATACATTGTTCCACCTTTAGCATCCTTTTTTAAATTATTAAAAGCCATAGCCTCAGCATGAGGCATCCCTGCCTTGAAATGAAACCCTTCTGAAATAAGGTTTCCATTTTTATCAAGTATTACCGCTCCCACCCTAGGGTTTGGACTCGTTGTATTTTTGCCTAAAGAAGCCAAAAAAATTGCTCTTCTCATCCATTTTGTATGGCTTACATTTTTTTCAGACATCCCCAAAAATCAAATTCAGTTTATTGATCTCCACTCTTTAACAACAAAGGGGGGGATAGGTAACTCAGAAAAAACTCCCTGCAAAGATAATCTTAATGGTCTATTTTTATCTAAATTTTTAATTAATTCATCAAGATCAAATTCTGCTGCAGCTTGTCTTCCATCATTTGCTAATTCCACATTAAGTAAAGTTTTATCATCTAAAAACCACTTTTTTCTCCCCGATTCAACCCTTAAGTCAGTGGGATGATCAATCCTAAGATTTCCTGGATATCCTATTACTCTCAAGATCAATTTATCCTCAAAAAGAGATGATTTATAAGCTACTAATTGCCAAGTTTCAAAGTCCAAGTCCCTTAAAAACTCACTGCTAGCATTTATTAATTCCCCATTTATTTCTGTTTCTGCAACTTCTGCAGATACTTTCAATGGGTTAAAAATAAAGGATAATAGTAAAAGTAAAGGTAGAATTCCTTTTAAAAAAATATTTTTATTTGATTTTGTAATTTTCTTCATTTTCAGAATCCATCAGGGCATCAAGAGTTACAGCTGTTCTTACAATAGCTTGATATCTTTTGATTATTTTACGATTTTTTTCTATAACTCGAGATAAATTCAAAGTGTCTTTTTCAGAATAACTAGATGTTAAATCACTAGAGTCTTCTTCAATAAACTCAAATTCATTATCTTTATTTACTAGAGTTAACAATAAATCATGTAATCTCTTTCTCCTTTCAGACAATTAACTTACTATGATAGCTCAAATAATAATAAGATAATTTAATAAAACATTCAAACAATTTAGTTCCATTTCATTAAATATTGATGACTGAAGTTAATAGAAAAATCCATGTAATTGGAATTAATTCTTATAAATTTGAAGATCTATCTATCAAATTACAAAATCTATTTTTTGAAACAGAAAATATTGCAGTTCCTAATTCATATTTTGAAGAAATTAAATTATGGATAGAAAATGGTTTTGAAAAAAAGAAATCATTTTTTTCAAGCAAAAGTAACAACGAACTTGTTAACTGGCTTAAATCTCAAAAAAATGATGCTATTTTAATTTCGAGAGGAGATCCATTGTGGTTTGGAATTGGAAGAATACTTCTGGAAAATTTTTCAAAAGATGAGTTAATTTTCTATCCTTCAAATACTTGCCTTCAATTGGCATTTAGCAAGTTAAAGATCCCATGGCAAGATACCATTTACGTAAGTATTCATGGAAGAGATTCAACAAAGTTAATTAAGGCTCTTAAATCTAAGCCTGCAAGTTTAGTAATAATTACGGATTCAAAAAACAAAAGCTTAGAAATAATCCAAAAAAACCTTTCAGAATTAAATCTGATTGATTTTTATGATTTTTGGCTTTGTGAAGAATTAGGTTTGGCTAATGAAAGTATAAGAAAGTTGAATCTTAGAGAGGCATTACCTTCCAACATATCTTGCTTGAATATTTCTGTTCTTACAAAAACAAAGAAAAACTATTTGAATAATGATCTTCCTCTTTTTGGAATTAATGACATCATTTTCAAAACTTATGAAGACAGACCAAATTTATTAACAAAAAAAGAGATTCGCATACAAATCTTAGCTGATCTGGAACTTCCAAAAAATGGTGTCATTTGGGATATAGGTGCAGGTTGTGGATCAATTGGTTTAGAGGCATTAAAATTGAGGCCTAATTTAAACTTATTTTGTTTCGATCAAAGAATTGGTTCAAAAGCATTAATATTGGAAAACTCAAAAAGACTAGGCGTTAAACCAAAATCTATTTTTGAAGAAGAAATAAAAAACACCTTGAACAAGATAAATTTTAGTTCGCATGAAAAACCCAATAGATTAGTAATAGGAGGATGTGACAAAAAGACTAAACTTAAAATTATTAATTATCTTGCTCAAGACATGAGAATTGGAGATATTATAGTTATTCCAATAATAGACATACAAACTATTGAGGAATTAAAAGAGAAATTAGAAGAAAATAATTTTAAAACTAATTTAAATTTGATTCAGACTTACAAAAGCTTGAGTATTTCAGAGGGGATGCGATTAGAGCCAAATAATCCTGTTTTTTTATTAAAAGGGAAAAAATTAATTTAAATAATTGTTACTTATTAGGTTTAGCTACATGGGGTAATCCCCAGCCTAATTTATTTCTCAAAACTTGAAAAAATTCATGCTCTTCAAGCCTAATAAATTTCACTGAGTGTTTGCTTTTTCTTATTAGAACTCTATCTTCAGGCCAAACATAACAACCAGCATTTCCATCAACAACCATTACTAATCTTTCAGGAGTTGCTGGGAAAACAGTTACTGGCTCTGAATCATTAAAAACTAATGCCCTTGATGCTAATGAGTGAGGAGCAATTGGAGTTAATTGCACCACTGGGCAATCGGGGGTAATAACTGGCCCCCCAGCACTCAGTGAATATGCAGTAGAACCAGTTGGAGTAGATAAAATCACTCCATCAGCTGAAATATCTACAGGAGCATGTCGCCCTATCGAAATCTCAAAATGACACATACTTGTAAGAGGTTCTCTATGAAGCGCCATCTCATTAAGGCAGAGAGACTCCCATCTTCTCTGATCATTCCTCATCACGCTAATAATAAAACAAGTTCTTTCTTCAATTTCCCAATTCCCAGCAATGATTTGATCTAAAGCTTCATCTAGGTTAGACAAATAAGCTTCGGCTAGAAATCCTAGATGCCCAGTATTTATTGTAAGGATTGGAATTTTTGCAGGAGCGGTTTGCCTTGCCGCAGAAAGCACCGTTCCATCCCCCCCAAGAACAATGGCAAATTCCATGGACGAATCAAATCCCTCTGGAACACAATTGGTATATCCCAAAGGGCGAACATGTTGATCAGGATTGGCAAATCCAACCATACCACCAGAGCTACTAACTCTTACCACTTCATAATTGGATTTTTCCAATTTTTCTTGAACGGAACTTGCAGTTTGAACAGCAAGTTCTTTGCCATCATTAACAATTAGTCCTGCTTTACGTACCAATCAAACTACTAAAACTACCTTTATCTTAAACTAAGATGTTTTACAATTCTAATTTGAAATTCTATTTAACTAGAACTGTTCCAAAAATCTAAGATCATTTGTATAAAATTTCCTGATATCGTCAATCTGATGTCTCACCATACAAAATCTTTCAACTCCTAATCCAGCTGCGAATCCGGTCCATTTTTCAGGATCTATTCCTAATTTTTCTAAAACCTTAGGATCTACCATTCCGCAGCCCATCACCTCTAACCATTTACCTTTCCATTGAACGTCTACTTCTGCCGAAGGTTCAGTAAACGGAAAATAACTAGCCCTAAATCTTACAGGAATGTCTCCAAAAAAGGTCTTTAAAAATGTAAGAACAGTACCTCTTAAATGACTAAAATTAATATCTTGATCGATACATAAAACCTCAACCTGATTGAATACAGGGGAATGAGTAGCATCTACAGCATCTCTCCTATAAACTCTTCCTGGAGCAATAATTCTTACTGGAGGGGGATTTTTCTCTAGGTATCTTATTTGAACAGGCGAAGTATGGGTCCTCAAGAGTCTATTGTCATCTAAATAAAAAGTATCCTGCATATCTCTTGCAGGATGATTTTTAGGTATGTTGAGAGACTCAAAATTATAAAAATCAGTTTCTATTTCAGGGCCACTTTCAACTGAGTATCCTAAACCACAAAAAATATCTATTATTTCATCTTGAGTTGAAATCAAGGGGTGCTTATTCCCCGAGGGTGTACCAATTGAAGGGATAGTTACATCAATTTTTTCTGTTTTAATCTTTTTATCTAGGGCTTCACTATTTAGTTGATTTTTTCTTTCAGTTATTAATTCTTGCAAATTTATCTTTATTAAATTTGCCTTCTGGCCAACAATTGGTCTATCAGTGGCAGATAATTGACCCATTTTTTTCAAGACAATTGATAAATCACCTTTTTTTCCTAGCAAGGAAACCCTCAATTGATCTAGTTCTTCATGAGTTTTAGAATTACTTATATTATTTTTTGCTGTTAGAGAAAGATTATTTAGTTTTTCCTCAATTTGACTTAATAATTCAATTTGACTCACTGATATAGTAAAAATAAGTATAGCTTTATCTTACTTAAATATCGTCCATAAATAAAATGTATTGATTAATGAAACCGTTAAATATACTAATTAGCAATGATGATGGAGTTTTTGCAGCAGGAATAAGAGCTTTAGCAAAATCTGCTCAAAAAAGAGGGCATAAGGTTAAAGTAGTGTGTCCAGACCAAGAAAGATCAGCCACTGGCCATGGTCTTACTTTACAATCTCCATTAAGAGTGGAAAGAGCGGACGAATTATTTGAGGAAGGAATTGAAGCTTGGGGATGTTCTGGCACACCTGCTGATTGCGTTAAATTAGCACTATCTGAACTCTTGGATAATAAACCAGATCTAGTTCTATCTGGAATAAATCACGGGCCTAATTTAGGAACAGATATTTTTTGTTCAGGTACAGTTGCTGCTGCTATGGAAGGAACTTTAGAAAATGTTCCATCAATGGCAATAAGTGTTGCTAGTTTTAAATGGAAGAATTTTGAATTTGCCGGAGAAATTGCTATGAATATTGCCGAACAAGCAATTAACGATAGTTGGCCAGCTTCCCTTCTTTTAAACTTGAATATACCCCCTTGCGAGAAAAGTAACATAAAAGAATTATCCTGGACTAGATTATCAGTAAGAAAATACAAAAATCAATTTTCAAAAAGAGAAGACCCAAGGGGTGACGATTATTACTGGTTAGCAGGTGAGGTAGTTTTAGATCTCAAATCAAAAGGTTGTGGGCCAAAAAACTGGCCAAGTGATGTATCTCAAATACAAGAAAATAAAATATCGCTTACACCTGTAGAACCAGATTTATTTTGGAGAGGTAATTTAGAAGACTTACCTAAAATTAATAATTCATTTGTAAATCCTTCTTAAAAGCCATAAAGAAAAGCAAAGTCCAAAAAAATGAGCAGCAATAACTTGCGTATTACTGAGAACTGATAAAATTTCAAGTCCAGTAATTGGGATATCAGATGTTGCTGTTATCAATTGTCCAGTTGTTTGGGAGGATGCCTGTATAAATAGGGCACCCATAAGTGCTTGATAACCAATTAATCCAAACAAAATTCCTAATAAATCAACTATTAGTCCTCTTTTTATTAATTTACTGGTTTGTCCTCTTGAGGGTCTTGCATTGCTTGATATTGCTCTTCCTGTTCTTACAATTAACCAACCTTGCCAAAGACTAAATAGTAGTAAAATTAATGATATTGTCGTAAGTGATAGACCAGGTGCCAAGCCAAGCTGCCCTTCGCTATTATTAACAACATTTGAAAAAAGCAAAACAGCTGCAACAACAACACCTAAAATGGATTGAACCCAAAAGCGTATCCATCCAATGCGCCGCATTACAAATGAAAGGGACTGAAAATCAATTTTGTCTGACATTCATTTGATTGAATAAACTATAATCTATTCAAATTTGCCATCAAAATCATAAAATTGCACGTAATCTTTTGATCTCTTTAATATCGCCATCTGAAGTTAAGAATCCTACTTCAATAGCTATTGGTAGTTTTGATGGCTTACATGCTGGCCATAGAAAATTAATAAAAAGTGTAGTTGAAGAAAATCAATATACTCCAACAATTGCCAGCTTCTGGCCTCATCCCAGAGAAGTTTTATACAAAGAAACGCGTCTTAGACTCGATCTCCCTGATGAGAAACTACCTATCCTTGAAGATCTAGGCATTGAACAATTAGTTCTTATTCCTTTTGATAAGGGACTATCTAAACTAAGTGCAGAAAGATTTGTTAGAGATATTTTGATAAATCAATTACAAGCCAAAAGCATTTCTGTAGGCGCTAATTTTAAATTTGGTTTTAAAAGAAGTGGAGACATAAATACTATAAAAAATACTATTAAAGATACGGATATAAAACTAAAAATTACTCCAATTTTAGAAGATATAGAAGGTAGAATCAGCAGCAGTAGAATAAGAGATTTATTAGAGAAAAGTGATCTGAAGAATGCTTTCAAAATTCTCAAAAGGCCCTATAGTTTTAATGGAAAGGTTGTCAAAGGTAAAGGGATTGGGAAAAGTATAGGTTGGCCCACTGCGAATCTTGAAATAGATGGCAGAAAATTTTTACCTGGAGAAGGAGTCTACGCAGCTTGGACAAATATAGAGAATTTCAACCAAAAAATTGAATCAGTTATGAATCTTGGCACTCAACCAACAATTAATCCTCTATTACCATCAGCAGTTGAAGTTCATTTAATTAATAAAGATATCAATCTATATGGTTTAAATCTATCCGTAGAACCAGTTGAAAAGCTTCGATCTCAAATCCAGTTCGAGAATATAGATCAATTATCTTATCAAATAAAAAAAGATAGAGAAAATGCACTAAGAACATTAAAAAACTACATGAAATAAATTAAAAATGAAGAATTCAAATTTTAAAGATTTTGAAGATTTAAGAATTTATCAAATTATCGACGCAAATCTTGATAGGGCGAGAGAAGGCTTAAGAGTTCTTGAAGATTGGGCCAGGTTTGGGTTAGGGAGAAATGATTGCGTAATCAAGATTAAAAACTTTAGACAAATTTTAGGAAAAAATCATTTAGAAATTTATAAACATGCCAGGAATCTAATTAAGGACGAAAGCAAAGGACTTGCCCATTTAGAACAATTTAAGAGAACAACCCCTGAGCAATTAATAAGCTCCAATGCAGGAAGAGTCCAAGAAGCATTAAGAGTCGTAGAAGAATTCTCAAGACTACATAATCATGAGCTTTCAAAAATTGCTTCGGAAATTAGATATGAAATTTATACCTTAGAGATTGAATTATTAAGATTAAGCAAGTTTAGGAAGTCGGAGGAAATATTAAAAGAAAATGATTTATATGTAATAACAGATAAAAAGGAAAACTTATTAGAAATTATTGAGGAGATTTTAATTGCGGGAGTAAAAATCATCCAACATAGATTTAAAAAGGGAACAGATAAAGATCATCTTCAGGAAGCAATTCAGATTAAAAATCTATGTAAAAAATATAATTCATTATTTATCGTTAACGATAGAGTAGATATAGCTTTAGCATCAAATGCTGATGGCATACATCTTGGACAAGAAGATTTAGAATTAAAAAAAGCGAGACAATTATTAGGCTATTCAAAAATAATTGGTATAAGCGCAAGTAATAAAATTGACATTTCCAATGCTCTCAAAGAGGGTTGTGATTACATTGGAATAGGACCAGTATTTGAAACTGCAACAAAAAAGGGCAAAAAACCAATAGGTATTGAAAAGATCAAAACATTAACAAAAGATTTAAATATTCCTTGGTTTGCTATAGGAGGAGTTAAAAAAAACAATATTTCATATTTAAAAAGCAATGGTATTAAAAAAGTTGCCTTAGTTTCGCAACTAATGAATTCTGAAGATCCGAAAGAAGACGCTATTATGATTCTAAAAGAGTTATCTAATGAAAATTAAGGTGAATGGAAAGGAAAAAAAAATAGATCTCGATCAAGAAAATGCTCTGCTATCAACAGTACTTATTTCCATGGGATATAAACCCAACACAATTGTTGTAGAGCTAAATAATTTAATTATTAATTCTTTGAAATGGGAGAAAATAAAACTTAAAGATGGAGATAATTTGGAAATAGTTGCAATAGTTGGAGGGGGTTAAAAGATAAAAACTTAATTAATTAAGAATCTTCATAATTTTTTAAGTTTAAGCTTGAAACAATAACCAAATTTTTTTTGTTTTCGTTATATATTTTAAATACTCATTCAAAACAATGAAAGATAAAACTGATAATAATTCAAGGTCCTTAAAATGGGAACAAAATGGGGAATTAGCCCATAAAGATTTATCGGAACTAATAGAAAGGTTAAAGAATGTGGAGAGTGAGCATACATCTTCTGAGTTATCTCGATTAGGTACAAAATCAAACATAAAAGATTAAATTTGTAACTTAGATCTTGTTTTTATAAAAATTTGTACCAAATTAGAATTACAGAATATGAAATAAATGTCAAAAAGATTTCCTGAGTGGGTAAACACAGAGGTGGTAATTAAAGCAATCAAAATGAGAGAGGAAGGAATGCTTTCAAAACAACTTAATTTATGGATAGAAAACCTATTAGAAATCGAAAAAAAGTAAGTATTTAGGAAAAACTACTAATAATTCTTATGGCTGCCATTGCTGCACCGTAACCATTATCTATGTTCATAACCGTTATACCTGGAGAACAACTCGATAACATACTATTTAAAGCACTTTCTCCATTCTTGCTAACTCCATATCCGACAGATACAGGTACTGCGATTATCGGTTGCGCCAACAATCCTCCAATAACAGTTGCCAAAGCACCTTCCATTCCAGCAAAAACTATCAAAACATCATATTTATTAATTTCTTCTAACTGACTGATTAATCTGTGAAGTCCTGCTACTCCAACATCTATAAAAGATTGACAATTAATTCCATAAATTTCTAGAGCTAATTGAGCTTCAAGAGTTATTGGCAAATCACTCGAACCTCCTGAAATCAAGGCAACTTTTTTATCTGTATTTAGTTTATTCTGATTTTTCCCAATAATTAGGCATTTTGCTTCTTCATAGAATCGTGCATCATCATACAAATCCAAAAGATATTTAGCTTTTTCACTATTAATCCTAGTTATAAAAACAACCTCATTTTTACTTAATACAATCTCAGATAATCTTTTTAATTGGTCGATACTTTTGTCTTGACCCCAAATTGCTTCAATGAGTCCAAGCCTATCCCTTCTTTGGAAATCAAACTTTATATCAAAATTCATCCTTGCTTATCTAATTCTCCCTCATAAATTAATTCAAAAGGGTTTTCGCCTACATTTAGAGCAGCCTTAACATTATCTTCAAATTTTTGTTGAACTACATTTACTTCTGACATTGGTATGCTTTTCCATAATTTCTTACTTTTCCAAGTTACCAATATTAAAGCTTCTTCTTTATCTTTGTCCCAAAATAATTGTCTTCCCCAAAAACCATCTTGAGAAGATAACCATGGCTCCCATATTTCTTTTTCAGCGTTTAACCAAGCTGTTTTTATATCGGCAGGTACTTTAATTCTTAATTCCTCTATGACCATTTCACTTTGATAATTATCCATTGTAAGAGCTTTTAAATTGGGCATATCAGTTTGAAAAATTAAAACTACTAAGCAAATTAATAATAAACAAAATCTTTGAAATTTTTTTTTCAAATTTAAATTAAATCTCATTTTTTCTCAAGTAGAACTACTGAATGGCAACTTATACCCTCTTCTCTCCCTTCTGGACCCAATTTTTCATTCGTGGTTGCTTTAATCCCAATTAAATTTTCATCAATATTTAAGATCTCAGAAATATTTTTTTTCATTAATTTTATATATGGCATAATTTTTGGCCTTTCAGCAACAAGAACACTATCAATATTATTTATTTCCCAACCATCTTTTCTTATCATGTCAATTACTTTTGATAACAAAAACAAGCTATCAGCATTTTTCCATTTTTCATCAGATGGGGGGAAATACTTTCCTATGTCGCCCAGCGAAAGTGCTCCTAATAATGCATCCATTATTGAGTGGCTTAAAACATCAGCATCACTATGACCATCCAATCCTAGATTTTTAGGATGATGCAATTTTACACCTCCAATAATTAAATCTCTACCCTCTACTAGTCTATGTATATCATATCCATTACCAATACGAAATTTTGGAGAAGATTTAGTCATAGCAAAGGTTTACAACCACCTAATAACAATATATAACTACTTTGCAATTCTAACCTTATCATAGATAACTTGTCATTTTACCAGTCTTGATAGGCATTAAGTTAATTTCGAAAAATGAAAAATTTGATGAGAATTGTGTCATAGAAAATTTAAGTTAGTCAAATTTTGTGATGACTTAAAGAATTTTAGAAAATAAATATTCTGAGATATTTTTACTTAGCTTATTATTACTAAAGAATCAATATAGAATATTCTTTAAAACAAATTAATTTATTTATTATTAAGAACTATAGTACCTATAGAGGCAGAATTCTCCATAAACATATACAAGATATTATTTTTATATTTTAAATCCCTTATTCTTTCATTAACAGCAAACTCGTTTAAATTCTTTATCATTTTATTTTTATCCAATTCGAAAAAATATAATTTATTGGCTTTTAATGAACTAACAACATATTTATTTTGTTTTAATTTTACTATCTCCGAGATTCCAATTGATGGGACAAATGATTTTAATGGTTCAATAAAACCATAATTAAGATGTGATTTATGTAATGGATACTTTTTATATTTATCTAAGTTTTTATCAACCTTACCTCCATAATGTTCCCCAGCTGATGCGATTGGCCATCCATAATTCTGAATCGTTCCTTTTTTTATTTTTGAAACTTCTATTAAATTAATTTCATCACCGCCCTGAGGTCCATGTTCAGTTTCAAGAATAAAATTATTTTGTTTATCAAAAAATAATCCTTGAGGATTACGATGGCCCATCGATATTATCTTGTATGTTTTATCAACATTGTTAATCAGTAAAACTTTACCATTTATGCTTTCTTTATTTTGCGCTAGATGCCTTGCCCTATAGTCTCCTATAGTAAGTAAAATTTGATTATCACTCATTGGAAAAATTCTTCCACCAGATTGACGAGCTTCAAACTCTTGATCTAAATTTCTAGAGCTATGTACACATTCTTTTGGCGAAAATAATCTTTCAAATTTAATTTTTTTATAATTAACATCTGCATATAGAAGACTTGTATTCCAACAATCTTCCTTTATTTCCTCGGTATAAGAAACATAAATTTTACCATTATTAATAAGTAAATCTTTAATTGAGAATTTGTAAGATTTTTCAAATTGTTTCAAACCTATATAATCATCAATATTATTTTTTATTTGCTTAAAGTTATTATTATCCAAATTCGAATTAAAAGCTAAAAGACCTCTTGAAGAGAGGACGAATAGGTTATTTTTTTCAAAATCTATATAGCCACTTCCAGCGAAAAGTTTACTTATGCCTGTGTAGAATCCAGAAGTTAACTTATACTTTTTAAGAATTTTATTATTAGATAACTCTACAGTTTTTTTCTTTAAGGTAGTATCTGTGAGACTTTCTTTTTTATTTATTTCTTTTTCAAATAAAAATGGAGTGACATATTTTACAAAATTATTTTTTATAAAGTTTCTTAAAGTTATTCTATATATATTCTCTACATTATTTTGCTTTAATATGAAATAACTTGATACGGTTAGCAAACTAGCAAAAAGAATTAAAAACTTTAATCTAAGAAGTTTTTTCATATAAATTGATAATTTTAATAATAAAATTTAGTAACCAGATTCTAATAAACCTTTTTAAAGATTGTTCATGTAGGGAAATTCAATATTTTTTATATGTTTTAAACAATCAATTAGTAAAAGGTTTGCTTGATAATGACATTCTTCATAAATAATTTTTATTTAATTTTTTAGAAAATTATTTAATCTTTATCAATTAGGTCTCTTCTTCTTTTTTCTGTTCTTATTATCATTTGCTCTTTACGCCATAATTTTATTTCCTCATGATTACCACTAAGTAAAATATCAGGTACTTTCATTCCGTTAAAAAGTGATGGTCGAGTATATTGAGGATATTCAATTAAGTCAGAGTTGTGACTCTCATTAAGCAAAGAATCTGGGTCTCCAAGAGTTCCTGGGAGAAGTCTAGTTAAGCCATTAATTATTGAAATCGCTGGAATTTCTCCACCTGTCAATACAAAATCGCCCAATGAAACCTCTTCATCTGCCAAGCATCTAATTCTCTCATCAAACCCTTCATATTGACCACAAATAATTATTATTTGATTCAAAGTTGACCATCTTGCAAGATCCTTTTGCTTTAAGACTTTACCCTGTGGCGTCATCAACAAAGTTTTACTATTAGGTAATTTTCTAATTGATCCATATGCTTTATAGATAGGTTCAGGTTTGAGTACCATACCTGCTCCTCCTCCATAAGGCTTATCATCTACTTGTCTGTAAGAACCTTCACCATATTTTCTTAAATCATGTAAATTTACATCTATCAAATTTTTATCTAGAGCTCTTGTTATGACCCCTAAATTATTTATTAATTCAAAAGCTTTTGGGAACAATGTAATTACATCAAAATTAAAACTACTCATCTAGAAATCTTCCTCATAGCCAAACTCAATTAACCTTGATTCTTTTTTTCTCCAATTTGGCACAACTTTAACAAATAACTCTAGGTGAACTGGAGAACCAATCAATTTAGACATATTTATTCTTGCTGACTGACCAATGATTTTCAACATTGAACCTTTTTTTCCAATAAGAATTCCTTTTTGAGTAGTTCTTTCAACAATAATGTTAGCCAAAATAGCTGTAAAATTTTTGCCATTTTTTCTTTTTATTTCCTCTTTCTTCTCTATCTTTACTGCAACACTATGAGGAACTTCTTCTCTTGTATTTATTAATACCTGTTCTCTTACTAAATCAGATAATAAGTTATCTAATGGTTGGTCGCAAATTGTCTCTTCGCTATAAAGTTTTGGTCCCTCTGGAAGCAAATTAAGTGCCATATCGACTAGTTCAGAACATCCTTCTCCTTGAGAAGCACTTACAATTTGAAAGTTTCTATTAATTCCAAAAAATCTTCTATATTGATCTAATCGCAAATTCCTAAATTCTTTATTAACCAAATCCCACTTATTTAATGCAACAATAAACTCTGTTTTATTTGCAATCAGAAAGTTCAAAATATATTCATCACCTCTACCAGGTTCTTCACTTGAATCAAGTACAAAAATTACCATATCAACACCATTAATTGCGTATTTTGCGTTTTTTACAAGTATCTCTCCAAGTTTGTGCCGTGGTTTATGAACACCTGGAGTATCAACAAAAATTATTTGCCCATTTTTTGTAGTAAGTATTCCTTTTAATTTATTTCTAGTAGTTTGTGCTACTGGAGAAGTAATTGTTATTTTTTCTCCAATCAATTTATTTATCAAAGTAGATTTACCGACATTTGGCCTCCCTAGTAAAGTTACAAACCCAGATCTATAATTGGCCAAAGACTTTTAATGCATCAATAATAAAATTCTGATCAAAAATGGAGAAAAAAACCATAAATTTAAAAGAAGCTTCATTCACGCAAGCAATAAACATATCCGCACAATGGTGCAAAGAGTGGGGTGAAGATTTACTCAGCGAAGAAGTTTTAGCAGATAGAATCGCAGAGTTAATTAAAACAAGAAATGGACTCCGAGGATTTTTCGCCTACGCTTTATCAGACAAAGATTGTTATTTGTTAGATAAACTTCCTTTTTCACTAATTTACAAACTGAACGAAGGTGGTGATACTGTAACAGACGTAATAGTAAAAAATTTAATAATGAGTTCCGCTCAAATTATTATTCATCGAAGAGATAATAATCATGAATATGAGATAATATCAGGAAATATTTCAGATAGATGTAAGGCTATTTTGAGACTACTAGAAAGTAAGTCAGTTACGAAGTCTGTCAATCTAGTCCTAAGAGACTTAGATAATATGGGAAATAGTTTTGATAATTCATTAAAATATGATTCAGAACAAAAGGAATTTATAAAAAAACAAATTCTTGATATCGCACAATAAAAAAGCGTAGAAACAAATCTACGCTTTCTAATTAGACATTTAAATTATTTGTCTAATCTCTTCTTCCACCGCCTTGAAGTGCAATCATTAGTCTCAATATGAAAACAAAAAGATTTATATAAGTTAGATACATACCTAAAGCCCCTGCAAGGTATTGATCATCGTTATATCTTCTTGGCATTGTGTAAAAATCAACGAAAGACATTGCAACAAACAAGACAGTTCCAAATCCTGCAATTATCAATTCGAGTCCTGAACCTCCAAAAACTCCTGGAGCAAAGAATCCTCCAATTAATTGAACAAACATTGCTATAAGCAGTCCTATCAACCCAAGACCAACTACACCACTTAGTGCTTGACCAACACTATCACTCATTCTTTGGCCAGTGTAAGAGGCAATAACGAAAGTTATACCTGTAGCTAAGGCAGCTGTTCCAACAGAACCAATACCAATTGTTCCTATTGCTAAAGCAACTATTCCACTTAATGTGAATCCAGTTAACAAGCTAAAGCCTGTTAATAAAGGTAAAGCCTTACCATTATTTGCATTATTTGCAGCATTTGTAGCTATAAAAAACAAGATCAATTCTGCAATTAATGCAACTATTGAAAGAGGCTGGAAAAGCCCAGGATTTGTTGCTATGAGGGAGACACCTGCTAAAACGCCTAAAGAGGTTAGGACCATACCTCCACCTACATAAGGTAAAGCTTTTTGAACAACATTAGGTCCAACAATTGAACTAGTTTGTGCTTCACGAATAGCTTGATTGAAATTACTACTTGCTGGCATTTTCTTTATTAAATATGATCTTATTCTACTCGATTTTTAAAATTTCAGGGTACGGATCACCAGAGTTACAAATTTATTGATAAGCCTCAATAATTTTCTGAACTAAAGGATGACGAACTACATCTTCAATAGTTAAATAACAAAATTTAATACCTTCAGTTTCAGAAAAAATTCTCGATGCTTCGATGAGTCCACTTTCCTGATCTTTTTTTAAATCAATTTGTGTAATATCTCCGTTTACAACCATTTTTGATCTCTCTCCTAATCTGGTCAAAAACATTCTCATTTGAGAACAAGTTGTATTTTGTGCTTCATCTAGGATAACCATTGAGTTATCTAAGGTTCTGCCTCTCATAAATGCTAAAGGAGCAACTTCAATAATTCCCTTATCAATTAACGAATTTGTTCTCTCAGAACCAAAAATACTATGTAAAGAATCAAATAGAGGTCTTAAATATGGATCTACTTTTTGTTGCAAATCACCAGGTAGAAATCCCAAACTTTCCCCAGCTTCTACAGCTGGTCTGGTTAGAACAATTTTTTCAATTTTTTTTTCGTTCAATAGTCGTGCCGCACAAACAGTTGCTAAAAATGTCTTACCAGTTCCAGCTGGGCCTATTGCGAATGTAAGATCAAAGTTTTCAATTGATTCAACATATTCTTTTTGCCTTATAGTTCTTGGTCTTAAATATCTTCCTTCTTTGGAACGCGCTAGAATTTTTTTTCCAAGTTCAGCATGTGAAGACGATTCGCCCATATTTAAAGAACTTAAAGCCGCTTTAAGATCTACCTCTGGGACTTCTAACCCTTGTTCCCAAATTGGTCTTGTTAGTTCTACTAATGCTGAGGCTCTCTCAATTTTAGATATGACCCCGTTCATCTCTAGTTGTAAGCCTCTTATAGTTAAAGAAACTCCTGTAAGAGATTCAAATTTTTTTAAGAAAGAATTACCAGGTCCTGATAATGCTGTAGCAGCATCAGAGCTTGGCAAATCTATTGTGAAGTGACCAGTTTCGGAAACTTCCTTCATCTAGTTATTAAATAAGAATAAAAATTTATCAAATCACTAGCTTTCAGCTTCATTACTCTTGCTTTCAGCTTTAGTACTATCATTTTCTTCCTCTTTAGTTTTAGTCTTAGCTAATTTTTCCTTCTCTAACTTTGCTTTACCAATTGCGATAGAGGGCCTTTCTGTTTTTTCTAATAACCCTCCCTTTTCTAATAAAGTTCTCACAACATCAGTTGGCTGAGCACCCTGAGTAAGTCTTGTTCTTAAAGCTTCTGTGTCAAGCCTCGTTTCCTTAGTTCTTGGGTTATAAAAACCTAGTTCCTCTAAAGGTCTACCATCTCTTCTGGAAGTACTATTGCACGCAACAATTCTGAAACTTGCCTCTTTTTTCTTCCCAAAGCGCTTAAGGCGCAGTTTAATCATCTTAAATTAATCAGTTTTTATAATAATATCACTCAAAGGGAAAAATTTAGAAATTATAAATCAGCAAAACCTTTTTTCTTCTTATTATTTTTTTGTTTTTTTATTGGTTTATTACCACTCATTCCTCCCATTCCTGGCATTCCTCCCATTCCTGGCATGCCTCCCATTCCTGGCATTCCTCCCATTCCTGGCATGCCTCCCATTCCTGGCATTCCTCCCATTCCTGGCATTCCTCCGTTAGACATTTGTTTCATGAACCCTCTCATTCTTTGAAAATCAGCTAAGACTTTATCTACATCTTTTGCTTCATAACCGCTACCCCTAGCGATTCTTTGTCTTCTTGAGGGCTGAGCGGCAAGAACTTCCGGTTTTTGCTTCTCCTCAAGAGTCATTGAAGAGATCATAGATTCTATTTTCTTAAGTTGATCTTCTCCATCTTTTATCATCCCATCATCGATTTTATTCATTCCAGGAATTAATTTAATCAATCCACCTAGTGATCCCATCCTTTTAATTAATCTCATTTGCTTCACAAAATCATTAAAATCAAAAGTCGCTTCTTGAAGTTTCTTTTGCATTGCTTCAGCATCAGCGAGTTCAACTTCTTTTTGGGCTTTTTCAACAAGTGTTAATACATCACCCATACCCAAAATTCTGCTAGCCATTCTCTCTGGATGAAATGGTTGCAATGCCTCTATTTTTTCTCCTACACCTATAAATTTGATTGGTTTACCACTTATTTTTCTTATTGATAAAGCAGCCCCACCTCTTGAGTCTCCATCTAACTTAGTTAATATTGCTCCTGAAATTCCTACTTTTTCATGAAATGATTTTGTCAAGTCAGCAGCTTCTTGCCCAATCATAGAATCAACAACAAGTAAAACTTCATCAGGGTTAGAAACTTCTTTTATTCGAACCATTTCACTCATCATGGAATCATCAATTTGCAATCTTCCTGCGGTGTCAATAATTATCGAATTAAAGTCATTTTCACTGGCAAAATTCAATGCATCCTTTGCTATCTCTTCTGGTTTTCTTTTTTTTTCTTTAGCTGAAAAAACTTCCAAATCATATTGACTTCCCAATGTTTTAAGCTGCTCTACAGCTGCTGGTCGATAAATATCTGCAGCAACCAAAAGAACTTTTTTACCTTTTTCCTTCAAATAAAGTCCTAATTTTCCTGTTGCAGTTGTTTTACCCGCACCCTGAAGTCCAGCCATTAAAATTACTGTAGAACTATTTTCATTTTCGTTTAACGGAGAATTTTCATTCCCCATAATGTTTATCAATTCCTTATTTACAACTTCTATAAATTTTTGACCTGGGTTTACACCCCTGACTACTTCTTCTCCAATAGCTTTATCTTTGACATCTGATATAAACTCTTTGACTACAGACAAACTAACATCCGCATCAAGTAGTGCTCTTTTTACCTCTTTCAAGGCATCATTGATATTATTTTCACTAATTTTTGCTTCGCCTCTTAAACCCTTTACTGCGTCTTCAAAGCGTGACGAGAGTTCATCAAACATTTTTAAAAAGGAATTTTAACTATTATAGATGATCTTGAAGTTTGTAATTATTTGTAATTACAAGCCACTAACGAAATCAACCAATTTCCATGATTTATTAGAAAATCCCAGAATATATTTAACTTTTAGAGGATTAAAAGAGGTTTCATTAACAAATTCTCCGGAATTCTTTACGATTTTCTCTGAATAATCTAATTCTGCTAAAACGACTATCCGAGAAGAGGTTTGTGATTCAAAATCTATCTTCAGTATTTGAGTATCAATTTTTTTAAAAATTGCTTTTTTAGTATCTTTTTGTCTTTCTTCGATTGTTCTATCAATTAAACCACTACTAACAATTTTGGAAAGATTAATTTCACTTTTTCCAGCTAAGTAATTACTTTTACTTAAAAGCCATACATTTAATAAATTTCTTATCTCTTCCAAAGATGGAGAAGGTTTAGTAAGTTCTTCATATTTAAGGGAATTTATTGAAGTAGGTTTTTGATTAATAGAATTCAGTTCATTTAAAGGTTTCTTTTTAATTTCATCAATAAAATCTTTTCCTCCAGGCTTTTGATTTTTATCCAAAGCTATTATGGATTTTTCTGATAAAGTTTCATTTTGAATTGATTTTTTAAGATTATTTCTGAGGAATCCAATCCCAATGCCAAAAGTAAATAAGATCAAAAACGCATATAAATAAATCAAATAAGGTGATCGACTAAGAAAGTCTTTATGTGTAAAAAATTCGCCAAGACTAAATTTAAATTCAGCAATTTTTTCAATTAAATATCTATAAATGACTATTGGTTTATCGTTAAGAATTTCATCATTAAATTTATTTTCTTGAAAATCAAGCTTTTCATATCCTTCTTTTATACCACCAGGCCAAGGCAATTTTCCTTCATTACAATTGTCTAATGTATTATCAAAACCCTCTATAACTTTTGTCATAGGATCCTTTTTAATCAGTTGATTTTGAAGGTTTGATTTGAAAGAGGTTTTATTTGATTTTATCTCTAATTTTTCAATAAATTCTTGAATTTCATTATCTTCAAACCAAGCATCTAAATCCACCTCCTTTGAATTAATATCTCTATAACCAACTAAAACATCATTCTCTAACCAATTTTTACAGAAAATACATATTGCCTCTAACTTATTTCCCTGATAATTATTAAGCCAATCTTTTAGGTTCTCATCAGAACTGCTAGAGAATCTTGCTGAGGCCTGATCAACATCTGCTAAAAGTAAGTCTAAACAACCCAAAAGGGGCATTGAATCAAGACCTGATACATTTAGTTTCTTTAAAATTTTCCTCGCCTCATATAATTTCTCAGGCTTTCTTCTTGAGAAGCCAATTGCAGTCAATGACAAAAATGCTAGAAATCCTGCTTCTGAGGATCCTCTTTTTTGTAATTCAATAAACAAATCTATCTGTTCTTGAACTGTCAAATATGGCTTTATTTGTTGAAAAAAAGCTTCAAATTCTGGCTGGTTTAAATAATTCTCATATTCAGATTTATTATTACCTTCCAAACCGCCTCTTTTGATTATTAAATTTTCCAACATACTTAGACCTTTTTTATGAGATTCCTGATCATTTAAATCCCTACTAAGTAGATCAAGAATTCTGTAGGGAAGTAGGGAAATCAAGTCCTCTTCAAGATCTTTCCTTATTTCACTAAGCTTTCCCATTCTTTGGAGAAGTTGTATGCCTTCATTTAAAAAATCTGCTGCGTTTGAATAGGATCTAAGCTGTTGTTCTTGAATTGCAGAATCTCTAGCTGATAAGGCAGCCAATAAAGTTAAATCAGCCTCTCTACTACTTCCTAAAGCTGGAGTTTGTGGTGGCTGTAAAGCTATTCTCGTGATTTTAAAAGCTTCTTTTGGGGAACCAGATTCCCAAAGAAGTATTAATGCAGCAACTTCTCTATTTGAAGGGAACTCAAGTCCAGATGCTCCATTTAGAAGCAAATTTTCATACTCTCTCCTCCTTTCTGGATCTGAAAGCAAATCAGCTGTGAGGCGAAGTAACTCAGATCTTTGGGTTAAAACTTCATAAGTAAAACCTTCATCAGGAGTTTTATCCAAACGCAATTGAAAAGCCCTTAATACTTCCTCAGGTGTTGCAGAGGGGCTTACGCCAATTAAACGAAAATGGTCTAAAGGAAGTTCCAAGCAATTATCCTATTGAAAATTCTTAGACAAATTTTATCAAGTTAAAAATTTTTTTCATAAGGTCTTACAGAGTTATTAAAAAAAATCATTAAAATTGCCCTTCACGGCTTAGAATGTTAACAAATCAAAACTTCATTAAGGTATTTTTCTTGGAAACACACGTAGAGAGAATCTCAAATCTTCAAGACACAAAAAAAGCCGAATTAAATCGAGAAACAGGGTTATTGCTATATGAAGACATGACACTTGGTCGAAGATTCGAAGATAAGTGTGCTGAAATGTACTACAGGGGAAAAATGTTTGGTTTTGTTCATTTATATAACGGACAAGAAGCAATTAGTACCGGAGTAATTGGTGCCATGAAAAAGAAACATGATTGGTTTTGTAGTACTTACCGCGATCATGTGCATGCACTTAGCGCAGGTGTTCCATCTTTTGAAGTAATGAGTGAACTTTTTGGAAAAGCTACAGGTTGTAGTAAGGGCCGAGGGGGGTCCATGCACCTATTTTCAAAAGAACATCACTTACTCGGAGGATATGCATTTATTGGGGAAGGAATTCCTGTGGCTTTAGGAGCAGCCTTTTCAAGTAAATACAAAAAAGAAGTTGCTGGTAATAATAGTAGTGATGCAGTTACTGCAGCATTCTTTGGAGATGGGACTTGCAATAATGGGCAGTTTTTTGAATGTTTAAATATGGCCCAACTATGGAAATTACCTATAATTTTTGTTGTTGAAAATAATAAATGGGCTATTGGTATGGCTCACGATAGAGCAACTAGTAATCCTGAAATATGGAGAAAAGCCTCCTCTTTTGGGATGCATGGAGAGGAAGTTGATGGAATGGATGTATTAGCAGTAAGAGGAGCGGCACAAAGAGCAATTGAGCGTGCTAGAGCTGGGGAAGGGCCCACACTTTTAGAATGTTTGACGTATAGATACAGAGGACATTCTCTTGCAGATCCAGATGAATTAAGATCAGAGAAAGAGAAGGAGTTTTGGGGTAAAAGGGATCCTATTAAAAAATTAGCGCAAGAAATTATTGACGGGAAGTTTGCAACTAAAGAAGAATTAAAAAGTATTGAAAAGAAAATAGATAGTGAGATCTCTGAATCCGTTAAAAATGCATTAGAGGCTCCCGAACCCCCTTCTGAAGAACTAACTAAATATATTTGGGCCGAAGATTAGATGCCACTGGGTAATTTTCTGGTTAAATTTCTTAATTTTCTTAATGCTTTTAACTCAACCTGTCTAACTCTTTCCCTAGATACTTCTAATAACCTCCCTATTTCTGCAAGTGTATGTCTTTCATTTCCATCTAGTCCAAATCTTAACTTAAGAACATGTTGTTCCTGTTCGCTTAAATGACTTAACCACTTCCCAAGTTGTTCTTGATGCATTTTCTGTTCAACTTGATCTAAAGGCTCTTCATTATTACTATCTGCTATTAAATCACCTAAAAAACTCCTGCCGTCATCACCATTAACTGGAGCATCTAGACTACTTGTAGATAAAGCTTGTCTTAAAACAGAATCTAACTCCTCTACATCAATTTCCATTGCTTCTGCAATTTCAATTCTGCTTGGCATAGCACCAAGTTTATGTGCCAAATCTCTACTAACTTTTCTTATAGATGCTAATCTTTCGCTTAAGTGAACTGGTAACCGAATCGTTCGTGACTGACAAGCAATTGCTCTTGTCATGCTTTGTCTGATCCACCAAAAAGCGTAAGTAGAAAATTTATATCCCCTTGTAGGATCAAATTTTTCAACAGCCCTTTCCAAACCAAGAGAGCCTTCTTGAACTAAATCAAGAAGTTCAAGTCCTTTTCCTTGGTACTTTTTTGCAACACTAACAACTAATCTTAAATTTGCTTTCATCATTCTTTCTTTAGCTCTTCTTCCAATTTTTATTGTTCTTTTTTGCTGGGGTGTGAATTCTTTATTCTTTTCATTCAATTGACCATCATCTGTAAGAATCATCATTTTCTGGACTTGATTACCAAGTTCGATCTCTTCAGCAGGTGTTAACAATGGGACTCTACCAATGTTCTGCAAGTACCAACTTATTGGATCGTTACCTCTTCTTTTTTGTGGCTCTGCTTGCGCTGGTATAGATGAAACCATTTTTTTTGACCTGATAAGGTATTAAAACTCTCCTACACTTTTATGAAAAGTGCCGAATATTTAATGCGCGCTTCAGATTTCACGTAATATTTGTATATTTATGTGTTTAAAACTATAAATAACTCTACTTAATTGTTTCTTTCAAGATATTTGTCTCATTTTCCTAAATCTCATTATTTTCGACAATTCATCACCAATTGCAGATGCATTAGATCCACTTTCACACTTTGATGCAGCGAATGAATGTATGAGTATATATTTTGCAAAAAAATCTGTCGTTATGTTTCTACAGCATGTCAAATCAATCGCAGAAGAGCCAGCTAAAAATCCAGATAAAAGATCACCCAATCCAGCTCTAGCTGTCTGAGAATCAGTCCCACAAATTTGCCATGCTTTTTTATTATCAGCAACTATGCTGTTAGCCCCTTTTAACAAAACACTAATTTTATATTCTTCTGCAGCTTGAAAAGCTCGTTCAATATTTGTCTCACATTTTATTTGCGGGAATAACCTTGAGAATTCTTTGCTATGAGGTGTTATCCATGTTTTAAATTTTCTCTCTAAAAAAAATTTTGATCCTAATTTAGATCCCGAAATCCTATTGAGTGCATCTGCATCCAAAATCAATAATCCTTCAAAATCAATAAAGAAGTCTATTGATTTTTGCCAATCATCATTATCAATTCCTATTCCTGGGCCGACAGCTAATGAGTCAAATACACTTAAATCAATATTCTTTAATGCACTGAATAATGATGCATTACCATTTTGATTACATTTCATAGTTCCCTTTAAAACTATTTCAGGAGCAACTTGCCAAATAGATTCACCAACTATCCCAGGCAGGACCGCAGAGATAAAGCCTGCTCCACTAGATATGGCCCCTTTTAATGCTAAGTATGCAGCACCAGGATATTTTTCACTTCCGGCTATTAGTAATGTTCTACCTCTTTTGTATTTATTGGAATTTTTTGGTAAAGAAGGTAAATCAATATTTTTTAAATCACTATAAGTAATCTTCAAAATCTTTTTCTCGACTTTGGATAATTTATTAGTAGGCACCCCAATATCTATGTGGTGCAATTCTCCAATAAAAGGCAAAGCAGAATCTTGGGTCAACCCAATCTTATGAAGACCAATAACCAAGGTATAGTCTGCCTTTACAGCGCTATCTAAAAAAGGCTCCCCTTTATCAGGACATAATCCTGTTGGAATATCAATACTTATTACCTTGCCATATTTGTTATAAAATTTTTGATTAAAAAGTTTAATTAATATATTATCTACTTTTCTTGTTTGATTATTACCAAAAACTGCATCAATCCAAAGTTCTTTCCCATTTGCATTAGGGGCCTCTACTAATTTTGTGACACCAATAGAGGTAAGATAATTAAGGTGGTTATTTGTTAATGTTTTTTTTATCGGGAATGGACACCATACCTGGACATTAAAACCTTTCAAAAAAAGCTCTCTAGCTATTACGGCACCATCACCACCATTATGCCCAGGGCCTATAAAAACAGTTATTCCATGCTTTAGAAGAGGTTTCTTTTTTAAGAGCCATCTACTAATTTGGATACCTGCTTTTTCCATCAATGCTTCTTGCGGCATTCCATCAGAAAACATTTCTTTCTCTAATTTAAGCATTTGCTTTGAATCAATAATTAAATGTTTTGAGTCAATTGTTGGCCATACAATTTCGTTCATAATTAGTACAAAGCAATTAAGGTACTGTTCAAAATTTAAACTTCTATGTTAAAGACACAAAAGGATAAAAAATTAGAGAACTGTTTTTCTAATAATAAAACTAAGAAGAAGAAAAATATTATTGTAGGTCTTTCTGGTGGCGTAGATAGTTCCCTCTCAGCTGCTCTTCTTGTAGAAAGAGGTTGGAATGTTGAGGGACTAACTCTTTGGCTAATGAAAGGACAAGGCTCCTGTTGTTCTGAAGGATTAGTAGATGCTGCTGGCCTTTGTGAAGATTTAGGAATTAATCATAAAATAATAGACTCAAGAGAAATTTTCGAAAGAGAGGTAATCAAGAAAACTACTGATAGCTATGAGAAAGGATTTACTCCACTTCCATGTTCGATGTGCAACAAGAATGTGAAGTTTGAAGAGATGCTTAATTACGCATTGAACAAAAAAGACTTTACTAATATTGCGACTGGACATTACGCAAGGATAAAAAAATCATCTTATGCTGAAACACTTGATTGCAAAAGCTTTGTATTTAAAGACTTTCTTCTTCTCAGAGGTGCTGATGAAAACAAAGACCAAAGTTATTTTCTTTATTCCCTTTCACAAGAAGTACTAAGCAGATTAGAATTTCCTCTTGGTGAAATGAAAAAAGAAGAAACAAGAAAGGAAGCTCTGAGATTAGGCCTTAGAACTGCTCAAAAACCAGAAAGTCAAGATTTATGTTTAGTTGAGCATTATGGATCAATGCAGAGATTCATCGACAAACACATTGAACCCAAAGAAGGTGAAATTGTTCATGTAAATGGGAAAATCCTTGGCATGCACAATGGTATTCAGCACTTTACAGTAGGTCAAAGAAAAGGTTTGGGCATCGCTTGGCCGGAGCCATTATATGTTAAAAGTTTGGATATGGTAAAAAACATTGTTTATGTAGCAGATAAAAGTGATTTATTTAATAATGAAGCAATAATTAGTGAGGTTAACTGGGTTTCAATAGAAGAGCCTAAACAAGAGATAGAAGTAGAAGCACAAATCAGATATAGAAGTCATCCAGTAAAAGGAACTTTAATTCCTTTGAAAAATCTTGAAAATCCAACTACAACATTTAAATTAATTTTTGAAGAAAGTCAAAGTTCGGTAACGCCTGGACAAGCTGCAGTTTTTTATAAAGGAGAAATTTTATTAGGTGGCGGATTAATTAATTAATTTTCCAAAAGAAATTTAATCCCAAAAAAAATATAAATAATAACAAAATAGGTTTATCTCCAAATTTTGTATAAAAGGTCTTGTCGGATGAAAAATTTGGGAAAACTACTTTGTTTTGCTCAACATTTAAATCTAGAAGTTGAATTATTTTTCCATCATCTTTAACTAAACCTGAAGGACCAGTGTTTGATGCAAGTAAATTATCTTTTTTATTTTCAATACTTCTCAATCTTGCCAAAGACAGGAATTGATTATAAAGCTTAGTTGGATAGGGATCTAAATTTGCTGTGGTTATTATTAGTTTTGCACCGTTATTAATTGCCTTTCTTATTTTTAATCCATCACTAATTTCATAACAAATAGCCACTGCTAGAGGTTGAGTAAATTTAGGATCAAAAAATCTTGAATCAGAGCCTGGTTGAATTCCTCCTACTGCAGATAATCCTCTTGAAAAACTTTCTAGAAATCTAGGTATTTTTTCACCTAATGGAACAAGTCTGTTTTTATCTATAAATGAGGTAAAAGATTTATCTCCAACTTGAAATCCGAGTAAAGAACTTCTTAACTCATTATTAGAGTTTCTGAAACCTCCTGCTAAGGTATTAATCTTAAAGCCTTTAGAAAAATAAAAATTATTATATAGGGTCCCTTCAGGAGCGACGAGAAGTTTTGCTTGATTAGCTAAAGCATATTTTTGAGCGATAGATTGTTTTTCTTTAATAAATTCATCATCTATTTTTAATTTTTCTCTAGTTGGTATATTAGTTTGCCAAATAGCTACTGGGTATTCATAATTTCTTTTAATTTGAGTTGTTAACCCCCCCAATAGATGTAATAAAAAAATAATAAAAAGTCCGAAAATAAATGTTTTTTTAAAATGATGTTTTCTTCTCCATTTACCGTGAATATAAAAAATCCAAAATCCAATCAATATTTGTAATACGCATAAACCGCTTGCACCAATCCATCTTGCTAAACCAGCAAGATAAAGATCACCTGGGATAAGACTCTCTCCTAAACCTATCCAAAAAAATGGTGTTTGAGAAAGTATCAATTCACCAATCCCCCAAGTTAAAGATAAAAAAAATACTTTTACTGTTAAAGATAATATTTTCATTTTGAAAACATCCTCTTTCCAGAGAATAATTTCAACTAACAATCCCCATAAATAAACTAATATCCCACCCAAAAAAGCGCAAAATAATAATATTGAAATGGCAATAATTAAACTTACAAGCCATGAAAACCCAAGCCATGTCAATGGATGAAGATCATATAACCATGAATGACTTATCAAAACGAAAAAAAACCCCCACCAAAAATTTGCTATTTTTCTCTCACTTCCCTCCCATAAAATAAATAAAGATATCGGCATAAAAAACAGCCAAAAATGAGTTGAAACAGAAATTCCTCCTAAAATCCCTCCTAAACAAGGGTAAAAATATTGTCTTAGACTTTTTATTTGAGTTGGGATTAGCAATCTAAAATTACGAAATTAAATTTATAATCACCCATTTATTGTACCTTTATTCTGTAAACTAATTTTTAGTAACTTTCAAAAATTTAAGTGAAAGAAGTCTTTATTAGTTTTGCAGTTTTTGTTTTTTGTGTTTCATTAACTCTTTTCAGTCAATTTAATTCACCACAAGTTGTTAATGCTGCTGAATCAGAAACTCAGTCAGTTCAAAAAACACCTGTTGCAAAATCATCAAATCTCTCAAATAATAATTTATTTGAACTAGACCCATCAGATCCAAATCCTATACTTTTCGCTATGGCAGAAGAAACAACATCAGAAAACAATTCAAGGACTACAGAAAGTGGTCTAATTATTGCAGATATGGTAAACGGGGAAGGTGATGAGGCTAGTGCAGGGCAAACAGTTACTGTAAATTACACAGGGACTTTAGAAGACGGGACACAATTTGATACCAGTATCGGAAGAGCTCCATTCAGCTTTCCCTTGGGTGCTGGACGAGTAATAAAAGGTTGGGATGAAGGTGTAGCAGGCATGAAAGTTGGAGGCAAGAGAAAATTAACGATACCTCCTGAACTTGGATACGGATCAAGAGGAGCTGGAAATGTAATACCTGCTAATGCGACTTTAATATTTGAAGTTGAATTATTAAAAGTCAATTAAATTAGGTAAGAAAAATATCTAAGGCTTTTCAATTTAGTTAATCTCCAAGTAATATATATACAACACCAAATATTTGAAATGTTAAGTAAATTCCTCAATTCTTTTCTAGATAAAAAATCCCCAATGACAGTCGATGCTCACTGCGATGGTCCTTGTGGTGTTTACGACCCAGCATCTACGAGAGTTGCAGCTGAAGCAGTTTTATCAATGACAAAAAAACTTATTGCTTTAGAAGCTCCTTCTAGCACTAATTCAGCAGAGTGGGCTACATACAGTAATACATTTTCTAGATATGTTGCAGTTAAAGAAGAGCAAGCAAAAGAAACAAAGAAAGAGATTCTAATTTTGTGGACAGATTACTTTAAACCAGTTCACTTAGAAACTTATCCAGACTTACATGAAACCATTTGGAAGGCGGCTAAATTATGCAGTGCATGCAAAGTTGGTATTGACTTAGCTCAAGCTGAAGAACTCATGAGTTATGTAGAAAAAATTCATAATATTTTCTGGGCTTCAAAAGGAAGATCAGACGCTTTTGTAAAAGCAAGTTAATCAGTATTATCTTCAAAAATTTTTTTGATTTTATTTTATTTTTTTTAGGTTTAAGAAAAACCGCCATAATAAGTGGTGAATCGATGTTTCCTTACCTTAAAGATGGTGATATTGTATTTTTTAAAAAATATGTAAAAAATAAATCAATACTAAAAAATCGACAAATAGTTATTTTTAATCATCCACTTAAAAATAAAAACCTAATAAAAAGGATAAATTCAGTAAATCAAAATAATATTGAGGTTATTGGTGACAATATTGAATTTAGCGAAGATAGTAATAAATTTGGATTAATCAATAACGAAAAAATAATTGGGATTGTCACCTCCAGATTAATTATTCCTAAATTAAAAAATTTTTTAATTCAAAAAAACAGAAGCACTTCTTTGAATCCAAAATAATCCCAAAGCAAAGGAAATGCCTCCTGCTAAAGCTATTAATCTTTTAATAAATTTTTGACTTGCTTGAAAGGTGGTAAAAGATATTAAACAAGTAAAAAGATTCATACTTATTAGTGAACCAATCAAATATGAAATCAAATATAAGCAAGCGCTTGTTAAAGGTAGTGCTAAGGCAGGAAGAACTGCAAGAAAATGTGAACCTCCAGCTATACCGTGTAGCAAGCCTAAACCAGTTAGAGCATGTGAGTGCTTATCATTATTATTTTGTTCCTTGACATGAAAGTGAAAGTGACGATGAGCAATTCCATTCTCATGCTTATGGGAATGCGAGTGGATACTTAATTGAAAAGAATTTTTAATAGCAAATACCCCAACAATTAGAAGAGAAATTCCAACTAGGAATTCGGCAATATTAGAAAATTTGTTTAATGGCGTAATATCCTTAATAAAAATCGCTAGAAAAGCTAACAAGAGGATACCTGAAGAGTGTCCTAAGCCCCATGAAAGACTATTTTTAAGAGCTTTTTGGGGATTATTAATCGCTGCTGGTGCCATCGCAATTAGATGATCAGCGCCACTAACTACATGCACAAATCCTGCAACTATACCTGTTAAAATTACAGCCTGCATATATATTCAGTACAACTTTATTTATTCAATTTTATAGCACGATTTGAAGTCAATATTAAATTGAGTTAAATAATTTCTTGAACGATTTTTCAATATCAGTTTCTCTCATAAAAGTTTCGCCAATTAATACTCCCTTGATTCCAATAGATCTAAGCGATTCTAAATCTTCGGCACAATTAATTCCAGATTCACTTATGGGAATAATATTTTGTTTTAAAAATATATCTCTATATGTATGCATCAATTCTATTGATGTTTTTAAATCCGTTTTAAAAGTCTTTAAGTCCCTATTATTTATGCCAATCAAATTAAAAGATTTTAAATTTAGAATCCTTTCTAATTCATGAGAGTTATGGACTTCAACAAGAACACTCATCTTTAAATTATCAGCTATTTTCTTTAAATAAATTAAATCGTCATCACTTAAAATTGCAGCGATTAATAATATTGCATCAGCACCAGATACCCTTGCTTTATAAATCTGATAAGCAGAAATAATAAAATCTTTGCAAAGTAGAGGAAGATTAGTTGATCTCCTTACAGTTTCGAGTATTTCATAACTACCTTGAAAAAACCTTTTATCGGTAAGTACTGAGATACATGATGCGCCTAATCTTTCGTAACAAATTGCTATTTTTTCAGGGTTAAAATCTTTTCTAATAACTCCTTTACTTGGACTAGCTTTTTTTATTTCAGCAATAACTCCTGGTTTTATTTTTGACTCCAAAATATTTTTATAAAAATCTTTGGGAGTAGGAAGATTTTCAATCTTTTTGATGAGATCTTCTAAAGAGACTTTTTTTTTAAAGTTCTTAATTTCAATATCCTTGTGCCATACAATTTCTTCCAAAATATTTTTTGCTTGTGCTTCTCTATGAGGTACAGCATATTCTAGATTTTCTACCCTTACAGTTGGATTTGGTGGCCTGCGTCTTATCTCCATTAATTTTAGATATTATTTTATTTGAGAAGCCGCTTGTTTATATGCGACCTCAACTACTTCACTAAGAGTAGGATGAGTATGAACTTCTTTAGATAATTCAATTACATCTTGGTTTCTTGAAATAGCGTTCGAAATTTCTTGAATTAAATCAGCTGCATGTAACCCAAAAATATGAGCACCTAATACTTTCCCATTATCTTTATTGAAAATCAACTTTAGCAATCCATCACTCTCCAATTCAGCCAATGCTTTTGAGTTAGCCTTAAAGAAACTTTTGACAACTCCCAAAGTAAAATTTTCTTTTGCAGATATCTCTTTAGCTTCAGCTTCAGAGAGGCCAACTGAACTTATCTCAGGGTGAGTAAAGGTTGCTGCAGGGATACTTTTATAGTTAATTTCGACATTACTACCGCAAATATTATCAACAGCAATAGTACCCTGCGCTGCAGCTGTGTGGGCAAGCATTAGTTTGCCCGTTACATCTCCAACAGCCCAAATATTAGGTATTATTTCATCACCATTTTTAACTCTCATTTGTTCATCTACAGGAATGAACCCTTTTACTGTTTCGATACCAACCGACTCAAGATTTAAGTTATTACTATTTGGACTTCTGCCAGTTGCAACTAGTACAGCGTCAACTTCTAAAGTTTCTACAACTTCCTTAGATTTTGCATCCGTCAGTTCTATTTTTACAGGGCAGCCAGGTGTTATTTTTGTCGCAAAGACATTTGATTTTGTGTCTATATCTCTTGCTTGAATAAGGTTCTTCTTAGCAATTTTAGTGATGTCTGGATCAAATGTTGGCATGATATTCTCCAAAGCCTCGATCATGGTAACTTCACAACCAAGTGCGGTATAGACATCAGCAAATTCTAGTCCTATATATCCGCTTCCAATAATTGCAATCCATCTTGGAAGCCACTCAAGCTTAACCGCATCATCGCTAGTAAATACAGTCCTATTATCCAAAGTTATTCCACGAGGCACAAAAGGAGAAGAGCCTGTTGCTATAACAATATTCTTACATGTGAAAATTTTATCAATTCCGTTTTTATCTCTTACACCTACTTTTTGATTTCCTTCAATTCTTCCAATGCCCAAAATAATTTCAACTCCACTCCTTTTAAGAGTTTTTGTTAAATTTTCTCTAACATTTAAAACTAAATTATTTGCATGATCTGCAATTTTTGATCTCTCGAACCTTACTGGTGAAGCATGTATACCAAATTTAGCTAAATGTTCATAATTAGCTATTTCTCTAACTTTTCCACTTGCAGCCAAAAGAGCTTTAGATGGAACACAACCCTTGTTAACACAAGTACCTCCCATATCAGAAGATTCTACTATTGCGACTTTCAGTCCCTTACCAGCAGCATGTTTAGCGGCATCAAAACCTCCATATCCTGCTCCTATTACTATTAAATCAAAATCAAAACTTGAATTAGTCACTTTTTATTTATTTATTTAGAGGTGTATGCGACTCTTTTTCGTTCTAGTAATAACGGAACTGCAACACAAGCCACATTCAATGATTCTACAATCTCACTATGCGGAATTGTAATTGTTTCATTAAAAGCTTCTTGAATTTTTTTATGAATGCCTTGTCCTTCATTACCCAAAATTAATGCGGTACGTCTAGACCAATCAACTTCCCAGTAAGGTTTTGGTGGTTTTTTTGAACTCTCATTATGGCTACTAGTAGAGAGAATCCTAAATCCTACATTTGATAATTCAGACAAAGACTTAAGTAAAGAATTTAATATTTCTTCTTCAATTCCATCAAATCTTAAAAATGGCAGATGAAAAACTGCACCTGAAGATGCTCTTAATACCTTTTGGCCTAATGGGTGCGCACCTCCAGCTAAAAAAATTGCATTAACACCCGCAGCTAAAGCGGTTCTAAATAGATTACCCATATTCCCAGGATCTTGAATTCTGTCGAGAACAAGAACAAAATCATCTTTCCTATTAAATTGATAATTAGGTATTGCAGAAATCTCTACTAAAGCTGCTATCCCATCTGGATTAATTGTTGAAATCGCAGATGCAAAGACTTCCTCTGAGACAATATTCATTAATGACTCATGAAATTTTTTGCTTAGATTTTGATTCTTTCTTAGCCATTTTTCGGTAACTAAAATCTTAGAGGGATTTTTTCCAGACTTCAGCAATTCTTCAATGAGATGTGTGCCTTCTATGCAAAAAAAGTCTTGATCTTTTGGAGATGATCCTCTTTTAAATGATCTAAATCTTTTAACTAGATTATTTTTTTTACTAGTTATTTTTAAAAAAGTATTTTCTATGAGTAATTTAAAAAATTGTTATCAACTATATTTTAATTACATAAATATTTTGATCAATTATTTATTAAATTTTTATTTCCCAAGAAATCAAAAAATATATTTTCACTTTTTATTAATATTCATGACGTTACATAGGGTGGACTTAATATTATTAGTTTGTCATGATGAATCTAATAAATTAAGTCTTAATGATTTGCGGAAGCAAAACGAAGTCATATCTTAAATCGCAAAATTTAAAGATTCTTGGCCAAGGCAAGTTAAATGGAATAGTTGAAATAAGTGGTGCGAAGAATTCCGCCTTAGTTTTATTAGCCTCATCATTGCTAACTAATGAAAAAATATTTCTTGAAAATGTACCTTTTCTAACTGATATTGAAAAGATGGGGAATATCTTAAAGAATTTAGGAGTGAATTTAGTTCGTAAAAACAACCAACTAGAAATAGATCCAACAAATATTTCGATTAAAGAACTTCCATATGAACTTGTTAAAGGATTAAGAGCTAGTTTCTTTTGTATAGGTGCACTATTAACTAAATTTGGAGAAGCTCAAGTACCCTTACCAGGTGGATGCAATATTGGTTCAAGGCCAATAGACGAGCACATTAATGGACTAATCGCATTAGGTGCAGACATTATTATTGAAGAAGGAATTGTCAAGGCAAAAACAAGGGGGAACAAAAATAGACTTCATGGCACTCATATTAAATTAAATTGTCCAAGTGTAGGTGCGACTGAAACTTTAATAATGGCAGCATCTTTAGCCAAAGGAAGAACTACTATTGAAAATGCTGCTAGAGAGCCTGAGGTTCAAGATTTATGCCAAATGCTTAATAAAATGGGGGCAAAAATTTATGACTCAGGTAAAGAAACAATTATTATTGATGGTGTTAATAAGCTTGGCGGATGTACCCATAAAGTAATTCCAGACCGAATAGAAGCTGGAACTTTTCTAATAGCTGCTGCTGCAACTTCCTCTTCAATAACAATTTCTCCAGTAATCCCTCATCATCTTGAAGCTGTTACTAACAAGCTTCAAGAGAGTGGGAGTAAAATTACGATTAAAGGTAATTCGATTTCTATCAAGAGTAAAGAGATTAAAGGAGTAGATGTTGAAACAGCTCCTTTCCCAGGCTTTCCTACTGATTTGCAGGCACCATTTACAGCTCTAATGACCATCGCAAACGGTGAATCAAAAATAACTGAAACAATTTTCGAAAACAGAATGAATCATGTTTATTTACTTAATGAAATGGGCGCCCGTATAAAACTCAACAAAAATATAGCTCACATCAAAGGGGTTAAAACAATTAATGGGATGAATCTAGTTGGCTCAGATTTAAGGTCATCAGCTGCATTAATAATTGCAGGAATCATCGCAAAAGGTAGTAGTAAGATCTATGGATTAGAACATTTAGATAGAGGTTATGAAAATTTTGAATTAAAACTAAAAAATTTAGGTGTAAAAATAATTAGAGAGAACAGTAAAAAAACTTTTGATGAAAATGGATATAAAATCAAGTCTAAATCTAAGAATTTCTCAAAGCTCGAAGTAGCTTAGTATGTTACAAAAATATTTTTAAAGAGAGTTGTTTCAAACGTAAGCAATATTGATTAAAGAAATACAACCCAAAAATAATAAAAATAAAACTAAAAAGCGATTCGACCAAATTTTATTTAAACCATTGAATTCGAATTCGTTCATGCCCAAATTCCGCTATGAGATCCGAATGTTGTCAGAATCGTCACTGCAAT
This sequence comes from Prochlorococcus marinus CUG1433, assembly GCA_017644425.1. Classification (NCBI taxonomy): domain Bacteria; kingdom Bacillati; phylum Cyanobacteriota; class Cyanophyceae; order Synechococcales; family Prochlorococcaceae; genus Prochlorococcus; species Prochlorococcus marinus. The sequence goes on along the minus strand of JAEPLN010000001.1, from coordinate 1,322,896 downwards.
AAAGAGATAAGGAACAAATTTAAAGGATAATTTTTTTGCTTGAGTTTTAGACATTTGATTTTTCTTTAAATATAACACAATATTACTAATCATGAAGCTATTTCCTTTTAAAAAGGACAATTAAGCTTTTTTTATCACAAAAATGTATCATAAATGCTTAAATATTCTTTTTTTCCTTATTTCTTGTCAGCAAATGCAATAAATAATTCTATGTTTTTATAGAAAAGATTAAGTATTAACAAACATTATCTCGATCACTGTTCATTGAACAAAACAATAGTCAACAAGTTGATTTTTGTTATAATAAAAAAGTTCATTTTTTCAAAAGCCTTGGGAGCGTGGTGGAATTGGTAGACGCACCGCACTCAAAATGCGGCACCTTCGGGTATGTCGGTTCAAGTCCGACCGCTCCCACTTTGATGAATACCTATAGTCGATTCGATATATCTTTCAAAAAAGGAAAAGGTTGTTGGCTATGGGACAAAGCAGGTAAAAAGTATCTTGATGCAGTAGCTGGCATAGCAACTTGTAGTCTCGGACATAGCGACAGAGTTTTAAGAAGAAGATTATCAACTCAACTAAAAAAGATTCAGCACATTTCAAATCTCTACAACATTGAAGAACAAGAACAATTAAGCAGAACTTTAACGAATATGAGTTGTGCTGAAAGCGTCTTCTTCTGCAATAGTGGTGCGGAAGCAAATGAATCAGCAATTAAATTAATTAAAAAATATGGTAATACAACAGATAAAGGTAAAGAATCAATTATTCTCGCAGCAGAATCCAGCTTTCATGGAAGGACCCTTGCAGCCTTGAGTGCCACTGGACAGCCCAAATATCAAAAAGGTTTCGAACCAATGATTCAAGGGTTCAAATTTTTTAAATTTAACAATTTTGATTCGGTAAAAAAATTATTTGAAGAGTGTGAAAATAATGATCAAAAAATTTCCGGCGTTTTAGTTGAACCAATACAAGGAGAAGGCGGCGTAATTCCTGGAAGTAAAATATTTTTTAAAAGCCTGCGAGAAATATGTGATAAATATAATTCTCTTCTCATTTTAGATGAGGTTCAAAGTGGAGTAGGTCGAACTGGGAAAATGTGGGGTTATGAGAATTTAGGAATTGAACCTGATGGATTCACCGTTGCTAAAGGTTTAGGGGGAGGTCATGCAATTGGAGCATTATTGGTAAAAGAAAAAGCCAACATTTTTTCTCCAGGAGATCATGCAAGCACTTTTGGAGGTAACCCATTCGCCTGTAAAGCTGCCCTAACAGTATTAGAAGAGGTAAATAGAAGAAATATTATCAATAATGTTTATTTAAGAGGGGAACAATTAAGTGCTGGGTTTGAAAAATTGTCAAAAAAATTTCCAAATATTATTAGCGGGAAAAGAGGTTTAGGTTTAATACAAGGTCTTGTGATCAATGATGATTATGCTGATGCAAAAAAAATTACATTAAAAGCTTTTGATAAAGGATTACTTGTAGTTCCTGCAGGAGGAAATGTTGTAAGGATTGTCCCACCATTAGTTATATCTCGAAGAGAAATTAATATTCTTTTGGATAAGCTAAATTCAATTTTTGAAGAGTTATAGCAATTAACATTTTGAAAAATGCAAATTTAAAAATTTTTGAATTATTATCTCCTAAATATGAAAGGGATAATATCAATTTAGGTTTATCACGTATTAAAAAAGCACTTCAAGAACTTGGTAATCCTTGCAAGAATATCCCTGCGATACAGATTATTGGAACAAATGGAAAAGGATCAATCGCAGCATATTTAGAAAGTATACTTTTTGAAGCTAAAAGGAATTTCGGTGTAACAACATCTCCTCATCTTTTTGATGTATGCGAGAGGATTAGAGTTAATAAAAAAAATATTAATGAAACTGATTTTGAAAAAATCTATAGATTAATAGAAAAAAATTTTTCAACATTTGAATTAACTCCTTTTGAAAAAATCATTTGCTGCGCACTAAATTTTTTTGACTATAAAAAAGTTGAATTACTCATTCTTGAAGCTGGCTTAGGGGGACGATTAGACGCGACAACAGCCCATAAATGTAGACCAATCATTGCTATTGGGAATATTGGCTTAGACCATAAAGAATTTCTTGGAGATACGATTGAAAAAATTGCCGAAGAAAAATTAGCAGTTATTGAAAAAAACTCAATTGTCATTTCATGCAATCAAAATAGTCAAGTTGAAAATTTAATAACCAAAAAAGTTAAAGAGGTTGGAGCAAAAATTATTTGGAAAGATTCAATTTCAAACAGCTATGAGCTTGGATTAAAAGGAATTTTTCAAAAGCAAAATGCTTCGGTAGCAGTTGGAGCAATTGAAGCGCTTAATTATTTAGGATTTAATATAAAAGAAAAACACATATCTGAAGGTCTTAAAAAGACAACTTGGAACGGAAGGCTTGAAATAATAAATTATTTCAATAAAGAAATTCTTGTAGATTGTGCGCATAATTATCCTGCTGCAAAGGCACTCTCTAATGAGCGAAGCAGATGGGAAAATGAAGATAAAGGAATTTATTGGATTTTAGGTGTCCAAAGACAAAAAGATATTTACGCAATATTAAAAACACTTATAAAGAAAAATGATCGCTTATTACTTGTGCCTGTCCCAAACCAACCTAGTTGGCAATTAAATGATCTCTCTCAGATTAAAGAAATTGACTTTCAAAAAACAATTGAATTTAAAACATTTGAACTTGCCATTGAGTATTTATTTTCCCTAGAACAATGGCCACCTAATCATCCTGTTCTAACAGGTTCTATTTTTTTAGTTGCTGAATTTATTAAATTTGCGAATAAAGAAAAATGTTAAATTTTGAATTGTTCTTTTACTTCCCAACCTTCCAACTTTCCTGGATTTAATAGCCCTTTAGGATCAAATTTTAATTTCGCTTTCACTTGATCTGCATCCACAACTCCAAGACCTCCGCCTTCAACTGTTAAAACATGGGGATTAAAAATAAACGCCCCTAGTTTCTTACAATCTTCCATTATTTCATTTAATTCATCTATCCCATTCCATCTTAATACAGGCAATGCCGCTAATCGCGGTGATCCTTGTTGAGAAACTGCCTCTAAATGCCAAAGAACTTTTCTACCCCATTTTTTTCTCAAAAAATTAATCAATCCTAATTCATTGTTAAGTGGCAAAAGCATCTGTAAATAAGTCCAATTTTTATCCCTAGACCTCATATGTAGAGTTGTATGATTCCATACGACTTCAGAAATTCCATTAACGAGTTTTTCTTCTTCCCCAAGGAGGGTAAATTCAACTTTGAATTTTTTACAAATCAACTCGATCGTTTTTGTTCCCCCAAGAGTAGATTGAATTAATATCTTGTGACTTCTAGATTTACTTTTAAACCATGTTGGCATTTGATCCACAATTTCATCTTCAAGGATTGTTCCTAGTTTCAGATCAATTGCGGCGCTTGTAAGAGTTTTTAATATTTCTATTGTTTTTTCAAATTGAATACAGTCGATAACTATTGAATACCACTTGCGTTTGATATCTGTAGCAAGTAATAAAGAAGTAATTATTCCATTAGTCCCATAAGCATGATTAAGAGGTTCGGATTCTTCAGCATCAAATTTTAATAAATCAGGTTTTTCATTCATAGTCACTGCCTCTAAACCAATAAGATTGCCTGGATCTCTTAAAAATCCCCACCTAATGGACCCAATACCTCCTGACCCGCCTGCAATAAAGCCTCCAATCGTAGCAGTTTTCCAAGTACTAGGAATCAACCTTAATTCCCTTCCATATTTTTCTAATTGTTTATTCAAATCTCCCATGACACATCCAGACTGTGCTTTCACAAAACCTGTATCTGGATCAAATTCTTCTAACTTATTAAAGTGGCTCATCTGCATTACAACTCCTTTAAACAATGGAACAGCTTGTCCATAATTGCCTGTTCCTGAACCCCGTAAAGTAAGAGGGATAGAAAATTCCCAACAAATTTTTGCTACTTTCTTCACTGCGTTAAGATCTCTAGGTCTTACCACCAAATCAGCGATACATTCGTCTAATTTTTCAGTAAGGATTGGAGAATAGTTATAAAAATCTTTTGAAAGTCTTTTTAAGTCGGATTGGCTTTCAATAATATCTAAGTTTTTGACTTCCCTAAATTTGTCTAAAAATTTAAGACTTTTTGATGTCATTAATAAAAATTTCTTGTGTTTTATATATAAATTAATCCATTAGCAATATAAATCGCCTTTTATATATACTTTTCTCTTTAAAGTTGTCGAAAAAACATCTGCCCATCTTTGTGCATCTAAAATTACAAAGTCAGCAGGGCAACCCTTTTTAATTAAACCATCCCATTTTAAATTTAATAATCTGCTTGGAGCTAAAAAAATAGAAGATAGAGTCATTCTCTCCCAGGGATTTAGTTGAAGCATAGGTATCGCGCAAGACAACATATAAAAAGGGTCAAAATTACCAAATGGGTACCAAGGGTCTTGAACATTATCACTACCCAGAGATACATCCACATGTGATTTTTGTAATTGCTTTAATGGCGCAACTGGTCTTTTTAATGATGTAATTTTATTACTTCGATTGAGCAGCCAAAAATTTGTTAGTGGTAAAGCAATAACCTTAATATTTTTCTCAGCCATTTTTTCTCCTAAATTTAAAATCTCTCTATGACTTAAAAAAATAAGACTACTCAAATGACTGCAAGTGATTGGAATACTATTAATTTTTAAATTTTCGATTGTTTCTAATAAGACCTTTATTCCTGCTCCAGGCTCAATAATTGACTCGTCTATATGCAGATCAATTTCTAATTTGTATTTACTCGCAAGAAGAAGCATCTTTGCGAGAAATTTGCTTGTATTTTTTTTGTTGAAAGGGGGTACAATAACACCTCCTAAAATGCCTCCCTTAGAGGAAAATACTTTTGCCAATTCTTCTCCATTAGAAGTATCCCAAAATTCCAATGGAGCTAGAGCAACGAATTGTAAAGTCAACTCAGATGCAAATTTTTTTTGTAATTTAAAAAGATCAATCCAAATATCAATCGATTGACTTTTGTATGTATCTATATGACTTCTAATAGCTCGGTATCCATTTTGTATGGCAAGTTTTAATGATTTTTCAACTCTTTCAAGAACCTTATCTGTAGTTCTAGTTTTATGTTCTTCAAGATTTACTGATAATGCCCCTCTATAGTTTGAGTCCAGATTAGGAAAGTCTGCCCATGTAAATGATTTATCAAAATGCGAATGCGTCTCAACAAATCTTGGGAATAAAATATTTTTTGGTTTTGTAACTTTATTTTCTGAAGGTTTTAACTCAGAAACAAATCCATCCTCCCAACTAATGGAAACTGAACATAAATCCTCTACATCTATAATGAGGTTATCAATATCTTCTATTAAACAAAGGCTTCTAGGAATAAGAACCTCAGCCGTGCCAGAATTATTCAAATTTTTAAATTTTCTTTTATTTTAAACCATAAGAAAAATTTTACTGAATTAGAAAATAATTCAAATTTCGCTAAAAGATAAAATTAACTATGAAAAATTACCCATGAGTTGTTAAATTTATAAATGTGCGGCGGGCGTCGCCAAGTGGTTAAGGCAGCGGCTTGTGGCGCCGCTATTCGGGGGTTCGAATCCCCTCGCTCGCCCCTCAAAAAAATTGCAGCAAAATTATTTAACTTGTAATTTTGAATTAAAGAATCATAGAAAATTCCTAGCAAAGTGCTAACAAAAACAAAACCAGACGAAAAAATTTTTCAAAAGAATTCAACTACTGGCAGTTATTGGATAACCACATTTGGATGCCAAATGAACAAAGCTGATTCTGAGAGAATGGCTGGGACATTAGAGAAAATGGGTTATTCCAAAGCAGATAATGAATTAAATGCTGATTTGGTCTTGTATAATACATGTACTATCAGAGATAATGCGGAGCAAAAAGTTTATAGCTTTCTAGGAAGACAAGCAAAAAGAAAGCACAAAACACCCAGCTTAAAACTTGTTGTAGCAGGTTGCCTTGCTCAGCAAGAGGGAGAGTCCTTATTAAGAAGAGTCCCAGAACTTGATCTAGTTATGGGGCCTCAACACGTAAATAATCTTGAGAATCTTCTGGGGAAAGTTGATTTAGGAAATCAAGTTGCTGCCACAGAAGAAACCTACATATCTGAAGACATAACTAGTGCCAGAAGAGAAAGCTCTATTTGTGGCTGGGTTAATATCATTTATGGATGTAATGAAAAATGTTCATATTGCGTAGTTCCTTCTGTCAGAGGGAAAGAGCAATCAAGATATCCAAATGCGATAAAAAGTGAAATCCAAAAATTAGCTGATGATAATTTTAAAGAAATTACTCTTTTGGGTCAGAACATTGATGCTTATGGTAGAGACCTTCCAGGAACTACAAAAGAGGGTAGAAAAGAGAATACTCTTACTGATCTTTTATATTATATTCATGATGTTAAAGGAATTCGCAGAATAAGATTTGCTACTAGTCATCCAAGATATTTTTCAAAAAGGTTGATTCAAGCTTGTTATGAACTTAATAAAGTATGTGAACATTTCCATATTCCCTTCCAAAGTGGAAATGATGAAATTTTAAAGCAAATGTCCAGAGGATACACTATCAAAAAATATAAAAATATTATCGAGAATATAAGATTATTAATGCCAGATGCCTCAATCACAGCTGACGCTATAGTTGCTTTTCCAGGAGAAACCGAACAACAATTTCAAGATACATTGAGACTAATATCAGATATTGGCTTTGATCAAGTGAATACAGCAGCGTACTCTCCAAGACCAAACACGCCTGCAGCAGTTTGGTCGAATCAGCTTTCGGAAGAGGTGAAAAAAGCCAGATTGCAGGAAATCAATGATTTGGTCGAAAAAACTGCAAGGATTAGAAACCAAAGATATATCAATAATATCGAAAGCGTTTTAATTGAGGGTTTAAATCCAAAAAATTCCTCGCAAATTATGGGTAGAACAAGAACAAATAGATTAACCTTCGTAGAGATTCCCAAAAACATTAACTTTAATTTTTCATTAGGAGATGAGATAGATGTGAGAATAAATGAAGCAAGACCTTTTTCTTTAACAGGAAAACTTTATTTATGATTTTTTTCTAAATGATTGGGGGTAAAAGAAAATGTATTGGGTTAATATTTGGCGGAAATTCCAATGAACATGAAGTATCGATATACTCTGCGAAAACAGTCTATCAAGCATTTAATTCAGAAATAAATCAAGAAAGCTTCACAGTAAAAGCCTTTTACATAAACAAATATGGAGATTGGCTTGATAGTGATCTTTCAGAAGAAATCCTAAATGGCGAAATTAAAAACATCACCACAAAAAAAGAAGAAATCTTTAATCAAAAAAAAATTAACTTCCTAGACGGAATTAACTTTCAAAATATTGATGTCTGGTTTCCTCTCCTGCATGGATTAAATGGTGAAGACGGATCAATTCATGGCTTATTGAAATTTACTAAAAAACCCTTGGTTGGCTGTGGAATTGTAGGCTCTGCTTTAGGAATGGATAAAATAATGATGAAAACAATTTTTTCACATTTTCAACTTCCACAAGTTAATTATCTAGTTTTTCAAAATGAAGATCTCAATGATGTGGAAGTAAAAAATAGATTAATTAATAAGATTTTAAAAAAATTAAATTTTCCAATTTTTGTAAAACCTTCAAACTCAGGATCATCTATTGGGATCTCAAAAGTCAAAAATGAATCAGAAATTTTTCAAGCACTTGAAAAAGCTTGGGAAATAGATCCAAGGATTTTAATAGAGGAAGGTTTAGAGGTAAGAGAGATTGAATGCGGAATAATTGGAAATTCAAAACTCTTGACCTCTGAGCTAGGAGAAGTTAAGTACAAAAGTGATTGGTATGATTACGATTCGAAATATCACTTAAATAATGAGTTAACTATCCCCGCGGAACTAGATTCAAAAATCACCAAAGAAATTAAAGAAATTGCCATTGAAAGTTGTAGAGCACTAAATATTTTTGGTTTTGCAAGAGTAGATTTCTTTTTAGAAAGATCTTCAAATCAAATTTTGTTAAATGAAATAAATACAATACCTGGTTTCACAAAAAACAGTATGTTTCCAATGCTATGGAAAGAATCAGGTTTAAATATTGAACAACTTGTGGCTAAACTAGTAGATATCTCTATAGATTTATAATTCAAATCAAATGTTGCATGGACTTCTTTGGTTACCATTACTATTAATCTTCGTTCTGCTAACTGCATTAGGATGGTTAGAAAGAAGGAGGCAAAATCTTTTTAGGAGTTGGGCAAATGGTTCTGAACTTTGTAAGTTAGATAGTTCAGGTGCTGCATCCTTGAAAGATGGGGAATTAAGATGGAGTGCATTTGAAGCTGGAACATTTGAAGATAAAGATAGTTTCACAATCAAGAAACTAGAGTTAGTTGAATTAATGGCTCTAACTTCAGGAGAGGCTCCTTTAACAAATGAATCACAAGGAAAGTGTAGACTTAGACTTGTAGGAGATGGGAAAGAGATGGATGTGCCCTTTTCAGATGCAGAGAAAGCGAGAGAATGGATGGACCAACTGATGGAAAGAGCTCGATGTGATTTGTGAAAAACCAAAAAAAAATTTATCACTTAAGATTCTTTTTTCTAATTTTATTTTTATTGTCAACAAGCTTAATAAGCCTTAAAACTCTAAAAAAAGTCAATATTGAAGATATTAGAATTTCTGGAAGTACATTTTTTTCGAAGAATGATTTGCTAAATAATTCATCGTTAATATTACCAATTCGATTAATTTTTATTAATACTTATTTTTTAGAAAAAGAGTTAAAAAAAAATTTATCTCTAAAGAATATTTCTGTTAATAGACAATTATCCCCTTTTGGTTTGAAAGTTTTTATTCATACAAGAACTCCTTTAGCTTACGGTGAGAGAATATTAGATAACAAAAAAATATTAGGTTTTATTGATAAAGATGGAATTTTTATCAATAAACCATATGCAGACTTAAAAAATTTCACCAAAATTAAAATAAAGGTTTTTGGATGGAAAGAAAAATTTAAAAAAATAATCTCTGAAATTTTAATAGCCCACGATAATTATGAATTTGAGATAGTTAAAATAACTTTTTCACCAAATGGATTTTTAACTGTTGAAGAAAAAGATTTAAAAAAAATATTACTTGGATTTAATCCAAATTTAATAAACTCTCAATTGAAAATAATCAATAACCTAAAAATTGAATTTAAGGAAAAAAACTTTTTTCAAAAAATAGATAATATTGATCTTACAGATCCAAAAAAACCAAAAATAAAAGTGTTCAAACCCTAATATTTCGGAAAAGATTTTAAAAATTATTTTTTAATTAATGTAGTGTTGATGAGGGTTTTTTATTAAATTCAAAATATTTATTAAATAAATATTTTTAGGATTTTCCTCAACAAATTCCTACATATGAGCTTAGTAAGTTCATAATGCACCCAATACTAGTATTAGATTCCTATTTAGAGATGAGCTACGGTAACAATCCAAACTTTGATCAATCGGGAGAAATCCTCCCAAGTCAAAACGCCAAAATAGAAGTTATTGGCGTTGGAGGTGGTGGAAGTAACGCAGTAAATAGAATGATAAATAGTGATTTAGAGGGAGTTTCATTTCGAGTCCTCAATACTGATGCACAAGCGCTATTACAGTCATCTGCGGAGAGCAGAGTTCAACTTGGACAAAACCTTACCCGAGGTTTAGGTGCAGGAGGGAATCCAAGTATTGGTCAAAAAGCGGCAGAAGAATCTAGAGAAGAACTTCAACAGGCTTTAGAGGGATCTGATTTGGTTTTCATAGCCGCTGGAATGGGTGGTGGAACAGGAACTGGCGCAGCTCCAGTAGTCGCAGAAGTTGCTAAACAAAGTGGTGCTTTAACAGTCGGTATAGTCACTAAACCATTCTCCTTTGAAGGGAAGCGAAGAATGCGTCAAGCAGAAGAAGGTATCGCAAGACTTGCTGAAAATGTAGACACTCTTATTGTTATTCCAAATGACAGATTAAAAGACGTTATCGCAGGCGCTCCTCTTCAGGAAGCATTTAGGAACGCTGATGATGTTTTAAGAATGGGCGTCAAAGGGATAAGCGACATAATTACTTGTCCAGGTTTAGTTAATGTTGATTTCGCTGATGTTAGATCAGTTATGACAGAGGCAGGTACTGCTCTTCTTGGAATAGGTATAGGTTCAGGAAGATCGAGAGCTTTAGAGGCAGCACAGGCAGCTATGGCTAGTCCTCTGCTAGAGGCAGCTAGAATTGATGGAGCTAAAGGATGCGTTATAAATATAACTGGCGGCAAAGATATGACTTTAGAAGACATGACCTCCGCATCCGAAATTATATATGATGTTGTTGATCAAGAAGCTAATATTATTGTTGGTGCAGTTGTTGATGAAGCAATGGAAGGTGAAATACAAGTCACTGTAATTGCCACCGGATTTGAAACGAATCAACCATTAAACCAACAAAGAATAAAAAATAGATTGTCAAATCAACCTCTTTATAACCTTTCTGATAATAAAGAACCAGGAGCAAATATCCCTGAATTCCTAAGATTGAGACAAAATAAAAAAGATATAAATTAATAGGTAAAATAGAGTGACTCGGTTATCTCGCCTGCCTCAAGCATCCCTTGTGGCTGCTACCTTCCGGTCCTGACCAGGTTTAGGCGTTAAAACCGCGAAAGGCCGAGTCAGAAATATAATAGCAATTCTTGATTAAAAAAGATACATAAATCTCTTATGTTACCTTCAGAACTCATTAAACATAAAGAAAATTCTCAGCAAATCATTGCATTAACTGCATGGGACTCCATATCCGGTTCAATAGCAGAACAGGCTGATGTTGATCTCGTCTTGGTAGGAGATTCTTTAGCAATGGTATGTTTGGGATACAAATCCACTTTACCGTTAACTTTAGAAAACATTATTTATCATACTAATGCTGTTTCCAGAGGGTTCAAAAAGAAAATCGAAGAACAACCTTTGTTAGTTGCTGACATGCCTTTTCTGACTTATCAATGCGGAGAGGATAAAGCAGTGGAGTATGCAGGAAAAATTATTCAAACCACTTATGCAAAAGCCGTAAAGATCGAGGGAGCTGAACCAGAAATTCAAAAAGTGATTTCTAGATTAATAAGAATGGGAATCCCTGTGATGGGTCATATAGGGCTTACACCACAAAGCTATTTGAATCTTGGATTAAAAAAACAAGGAGAAAGCATGCACAGCCGAGAAAAAATCAAAAGAGAAGCATCTATCCTCGAAGAATTGGGATGTTTTTCAATAGTTCTTGAACATATCCCTGAGTTGCTTGCTAAAGAAATACAAAACAACTTAACTATTCCAACAATAGGTATTGGTGCAGGTAATTATTGCGATGGGCAAGTAAGAGTTACTGCAGATTTATTAGGTCTTAACGATGATCAACCACCATTTTGCCAACCGATTATTCAAGGGAAAAAAATATTTAAGGATAAGCTAAAAGAATGGGTAACTTCTCAAAGACTTAATTAATTTCATCCCACCACTTAAACATGGAAATAAGAATTTGATTGCTTAGCTCCATACCTTTTGGATCACTTAAGAAGAATCTATTCCCTTTCCTCACTAATAAACCGCTTTCAAGAAATATTTCCCACTTATTTAGCAATTTTCTCAAATTACTTTTAAATTTTTTATTTTCCCAGTTTTGTCCTCTAAAAACTTTATAAATATCTATGCCCTCTTTAAGTCTCAATCCCAACATTATTTTCTCATCCAATTCTTGATAGACAAAATTTTTGTTAATGAGAGATGAATCCAGATTTAAGTCGTATTGCTTAATTACCCAGTCCTTGTATTCTTTGCTAATTCTTGGTCTAGTTAGCTTTTCTCCCCATGGTGAACTGGTAGAACCTTGACCAAAACTCCACCAGCCTGAACCGGTCCAATAAACTCTATTATGTCTCGATTGATGCCTGGGAAGACAATAGTTAGAAATTTCATATCTTGAGTATCCTGAGCTCTTTAAAATTGAGTGAGTTAATTCACTATTTTTAAAGGCCTCTTCATCACTTGGAAGTTGTAATTTCCCCAAATTAACTAATCTTTTAAAAACAGTCCCATTTTCAATATTTAAATCGTAAATAGATATATGCGGTGGAGAAAAAGTAATTGTTTTTTTTAAATCCTCTTGCCATTCTTTAAATCCACTAAGTGGCAAGTTTTGAATTAAATCTAAGCTCCAACTGTGTATCAATCCAGAATTATATACCTTCTTCAACCATGAACATGAATTTTCAGCATCAAGTCTCGAATGTCTTCTTCCAGACTTTTGAAGTATCTGATCATTAAAACTTTGCACTCCAAGACTAAATCTATTTATCCCAGCATTTATGAATCCATGAAGATCATCTAGATTAAAACTTGCTGGGTCCACTTCCATTGTGATTTCTGCACCATTGTCAACTCCGTAATTTTCCTTAAAATGATCAATTATCTCTCTGATTTGTTTGGGATCCAAAATCGATGGTGTACCTCCACCAATATAAATTGTTGAAAGAGGTGATTTATGATCAATTGACAATATTTCTTTGTATAGAAATTGCAAATATTCATTAATAGTTTTACTTCCGTAACCATGTAAAGTTTCTACGTTGTCTCCCATTGGTACAACAGCAAAATCACAATAAAAACACCTTCTGTGACAAAAAGGGATATGGACATAAGCACTTCTTGGAAACTTATTCATAATCTAAATACATTTTTTAAGCTCCAAATAAGTATTAAGGATCAAAAAAATAAAATCCTTATTTACTCAATTAATAAATCCTAGTAGATTATAGGTATGACCGATATCTTAGTATTAATTTTATTTGTATTGTCAGGGGCCGCTTCGGGATGGCTTGGGGTTGATTTATTGCCAGTAGATATTCTAAAAGAGGTTTCTAATGTAGAGGGTTTTAGAATTGTTTTAGCGATAATAGGTTTATTTATAGGGTTAGCTGCCGGTTTCGTATTCCTTCAACTTAGAAAGACATTTCTTGATCAAATAAGGACAATGCCTACAGATTTACTATTAAGTAGGTCAGTTGGCTTAATTTTAGGATTATTAGTCGCGAATCTCCTTCTTGCCCCAATTCTACTAATTCCCTTTCCTAGAGAAGTCTTTTTTGCAAAACCATTAGCGGCTATTTTAAGTAACATCTTCTTTGGTGCACTCGGTTACAAGTTAGCGGACACACATGGAAGAACATTATTGAGATTATTTAATCCGAACAATACTGATGCATACCTAGTTAACGAAGGCATACTACCTGCTGCAAGTCCAAAAATTCTAGATACAAGTGTAATTATTGATGGCAGAATTAATGGGCTATTAAATTGTGGATTGTTGGAAGGGCAATTAATTGTTGCTCAAAGTGTTATTGATGAACTACAAACTTTAGCTGACTCTAGCAGTAATGAAAAAAGGTCTAAGGGCAGAAGAGGTTTAAAATTATTGAAAGAATTAAGAGATCTTTACGGAAGAAGGCTGGTAATAAACCCAACAAAGTATGAAGGTAATGGAGTAGACGAAAAACTCCTGAAAATTACTGAGGATATGACAGGAACGTTAATTACAGCAGATTATAATCTCTCTCAGATTGCTGAAGTTAAAGAATTAAAAGTTATGAATTTAAGTGATCTAGTTATTGCTTTAAGACCAGAAGTACAACCAGGAGAATCACTTAATATAAAAATCGTAAGAGAGGGTAAAGAAAAAATGCAAGGAATTGGATATTTAGATGACGGTACAATGGTAGTTATTGATGAAGCAAAGAATTTTGTTGGAAGTAGACTAGATATTATTATCACTGGAGCACTACAAACTCCTACTGGAAGAATGGTCTTTGGGAAACTTATAAATAATCCTGAGTCAAACAAATCTTTTAAATCACCAGCGACACAGGGCTAAATCTAGCTAGAATCAAATCAACTTTATTATTTATGATACAAATGACTGTATCTGCTCCTTATTACGGCGAAAACACCGTTATGAGGACTCCTCCCCCTGATCTTCCTTCTCTTTTACTGAAAGAGAGAATTGTTTACCTCGGCTTACCATTATTTTCAGATGATGATGCGAAAAGACAGCTAGGAATGGATGTTACAGAGCTAATCATTGCTCAGCTTCTTTATCTAGAGTTTGAAGATCCAGAAAAACCTATTTATTTTTACATTAATTCAACAGGGACAAGTTGGTACACGGGTGATGCTGTTGGTTTTGAAACAGAAGCTTTTGCTATCTGCGATACCATAAGCTACATTAAACCCCCAGTACATACAATCTGCATCGGACAAGCAATGGGAACTGCTGCAGTTATTCTTTCCTCTGGGACAAAAGGGCAAAGAGCGGCCCTTCCGCACGCTTCTATCGTTTTACATCAACCTATAAGTGGTGCGAGAGGTCAAGCAACTGATATTCAAATAAGAGCTGAGGAAGTCTTGAAAAATAAAAAATCAATGCTAAAGATTTTATCCAAGAATACTGGAAAGACTATCGAAGAACTTTCTAAAGACTCAGATAGGATGAGTTATCTCAACCCTCAAGAAGCTCTAGATTACGGAGTTATAGATAGAATACTCACAAGTCAAAAAGATTTACCAAATAAAATTTAACTTTCACCAACAATTATTTTAAAATCATGCCAATAGGAACTCCAAGCGTGCCCTACAGACTTCCAGGAAGTCAATACGAACGATGGGTTGACATATATACAAGACTAGGTGTTGAAAGAATTCTTTTTCTTGGACAAGAAGTGAATGATGGAATTGCTAATAGCCTAGTTGCACAGATGCTTTATCTTGATTCTGATGACAATTCCAAGCCTATCTACCTATACATAAATAGCCCAGGCGGATCAGTAACAGCAGGCTTGGCAATATACGATACTATTAAATACGTAAAAAGTGATGTAGTGACCATATGTGTTGGCCTCGCAGCCTCAATGGGCGCATTTCTATTGGCCGCGGGAACAAAAGGCAAAAGAGTAGCTTTGCCACATAGCAGGATAATGATTCATCAACCTCTTGGAGGGACATCTCAACGCCAAGCTAGTGACATTGAAATAGAAGCTAAAGAAATCTTAAGAATTAAAGATATGTTAAACATGTCTATGGCTGATATGACTGGTCAATCATTTGAGAAAATTGAAAAGGATACAGATAGAGATTATTTTCTAAGTGCTGAGGAGGCAAAAAACTATGGTTTGATTGATAGAGTAATAACACATCCAAGTGAAGCAAATCAGTCTTGAATTTTCTAAATAAATATTTTAATTTTCATTTTTAAATTAATAATTTTTTGTTTTATTTACACCTTTAATGTCTAAAATGTTAATTATTAAATGCAAAGAAGCTACAACTAATGACCCAACTCTTTTACGACACCGACGCAGATCTGAGTCTTTTAAACAATAAAACAATAGCGATTATTGGATATGGTTCACAAGGTCATGCACATGCCCTAAATCTTAAAGACAGCGGCATGGACGTAATCGTCGGATTATATAAAGGGAGTAAGTCTGAAAGTAAAGCTATTAGTGATGGCCTACAAGTGTTTAGTGTTTCTGAAGCCTGCGCAAAAGCAGACTGGATTATGATTCTCCTACCAGATGAGTTTCAGAAAGATGTTTACTTTAAAGAAATAGAACCAAACTTAAGTGAAGGAAAAATTTTAAGTTTTGCTCATGGCTTTAATATTAGATTCGGGCTTATCAAACCTCCAAGTTTTGTGGATGTCGTTATGATCGCCCCAAAAGGACCGGGACACACTGTTCGTTGGGAATATCAGAACGGTCAAGGTGTTCCTGCATTATTCGCTGTTGAGCAGGATTCTTCTGGGAATGCAAGATCATTAGCGATGGCTTACGCCAAAGGAATTGGAGGAACGCGAGCTGGGATTCTTGAAACAAACTTTAAAGAAGAAACGGAAACTGATTTATTTGGCGAGCAAGCGGTTTTATGCGGTGGCTTGTCAGAACTTGTTAAATCGGGCTTCGAAACTCTTGTAGAGGCTGGATATCAGCCCGAACTTGCTTACTTCGAATGCTTACATGAAGTAAAACTTATCGTTGATTTAATGGTAAAGGGAGGCTTATCTCAAATGAGAGATTCCATTTCAAATACTGCAGAATATGGAGATTATGTCAGTGGCAAAAGACTTATCAATAATGATACAAAGAAAGAAATGCAAAAAATTCTAAAAGATATTCAAGATGGAACTTTTGCTAGAAATTTTGTGGAAGAATGTAATAAAAACAAACCCTTAATGACAAAATTAAGAGAAGAGAACTCAAAACATGAAATTGAAAAAGTAGGAAAAGGTCTGCGCTCGATGTTCAGTTGGCTGAAATAAATTTATTTTTAATTTTTCTTGGATCAATTGGTTTTGATTTATTGATCGGCGATCCAACATTCTTAATCCACCCTGTTCAAGTAATTGGCTTTTACATAAAAAAAATATCTGATTACCTCATAAATAATTTTGGAGAAAATAACAACATATTGTTTTGGGGCGGTTTTATCGTTGCTATTTCCACTATTGGAATAAGTTTTAGTCTAGGAAAATTGATAGAACTCACTTATGTTCAATCAAGAAATCATGTTTTTGGTGGATTTTTAATTTTCTTTGGACTTTCAAGTTGTATTGCGACAAAGGGACTTATTTCAAGTGTGAAAGAAATTGCAGAGCTAATAGAACGCAAAGAAAATATTTCCAAAAATATAATAAATGAGAAGGTACAAAGATTAGTAAGTAGGGATGTAAGGTCATCTTCTATAAAACATCTCTTGAGATCTAGTACCGAGAGCCTTACCGAAAATTCTGTTGACGGAATTTTTGGACCGTTATTTTGGATTTTTATAGGAATTGTTTTTATAAAGATTTCAATTTTTCTACCAGGGCCTTTATCACTTGGTTTTTCTTATAAAGCCATAAGTACTTTAGATTCAATGATTGGTTACAAATATGATTATTTTAGATATTTGGGTTTTTTCAGTGCAAAAATCGAAGATATTTTTACCTTTGTCCCTTCAAGATTAGTTTTAATCACATTACCTTTAGTTAGCTCCAAAGTTAATGATTATGGATCAATCATAAAAAAAAGCTATCTTGATGGAAAAAAATATGATTCGCCTAATGCTGGGATTTCAGAAGCTATATTTGCCTATATTTCAGATGTCAAATTGGGAGGGAAAAGTAAATATAAAAATGAAATTATTGAAAAACCAATCATAAATGCGACTGGAGATAATTGCACTGAAGAGAAAATCAAATTAATTTGTCAATTAATTTTGAAATTACAATTATTGTGGATAATAATTTTTGTTTTAATTTTTTTTATAATCTAAAGTCTCACTTAATAATAAATTAGTTTTAAAGTTATTAAAATAAACTTAAAAATCTATGCAAGAAAAGGGCTCCCCAACGGAAAATCAAAATGACGGTTTTACTAATACATCATCAACTGATAGTGAATACTCAAAATGGGTAGACAATCAAGGGGATGAAGTAAAAAATGTTTTTGGATTTAATAGCAGCGCTGAGCTTGTTAATGGTAGAGCAGCTATGATTGGATTCTTAATGCTCATATTAACCGAGTTAGTTTTTAGCGGCAGACCTGTGACTTCCTCAATTTTTGGTATAAATTAAAAATGGAAGAAAAAAAATCTAAACCAATAAAAGTTGTCCTGTACATTTCTGTTTGGGTAATTATTTGGGGGACAATAGGTTCTTTTATAGATTATCCTCTTTATAAAAATAAAATTTACATAGAAGGAAGCATATACCAGTATCTTACTTTCATAGTTACAGCAATAATATCCGTAATAAGTGCAAAGTTCTTTTATAAAAAATTTGAGTTATAAAAATTTATACCTAAATTTCTTAATAATTTTAGCTGGTTCATTGTTTTCATTTGACTCGTAAAGTATCCACTGATGAGTCTCAGTATCATGATCACAACCATAATTTCCAGATAGGTTATCGTAACTTGCAAGATATGAATGACAATTCTGGTCGGCCTCAAAAGCGGAGTCGTAACCTGTTAGATAATATATTAAAAATAGAAGGATTACTAACAAAAAAAATAATTGAAAAACTAAATTTACTACCTTCATAATAATTTCTAAAATTTAAATATATCACTTAAAAAAATTTTTCGATCTAAAAACATTTAGCGACCCATATTAAAAACAAAGTCATGGAATTCTTGATTCTTTAAATAGAGTATGACTAGCAATATTAAAATCATATTTAAGCCTAGTACAATTGATCCAAAAATATTTATTTGTTTTTTACCTGGCAAAGTGTAAGTAAATTTCTTTCCTTTAAGAAAAGCTGCTAAACCTTTTTTTTCTTTTTCTAAATCTTTTATTTCAGGATCATTTTTAAATTCATTATCAGAGAAACCTTTTACCATTAAAACTTAAAATCCAAATTTTTATAATATTCCAAAAAAATAAAATTTCTTGATAATTAACAATTTTTAATCACATATGGGATCATAAATGAAATTCTCTCATTTGAGAAATTTTTCAAGAAATAAGCTTCAATAATTGCCGACTGCATCCCTAATAAACTTGATTGACATTTGAATCTATTTTGGTCATATACAACTAATTGAATTTTTTCTATTTCAGAAACCAGCTCTTTACATACTTGAGGTTGATGATCTTTAGCGCAATAACTAGTTTGTTTTAAAATCTTGGATTTTGTTGGTATCGTTTCTGCAATAACAGAATGAGATAACAACAAAAATTTTAGGAATAAAATAATTAAACATTTCATTACTTTTTAAGACATCAAAATTAGGGATCCCTTTTTGAGAGTTTTGGTTATTTAGCTAATAGCATTTATTTAAATTAAAAAAAAAGATGCTCAAAAAGAGCACCTTGATACTAAGGGAAGAAATAGGCTTAAAAAGTCTAACCTTGAACCCTATCCTTAAAAAGTTTACCTGCAGAAAATGTCGGAACTCTTTTAGCAGGTATTGCTATTTTTTCGCCTGTCTTAGGGTTTAATCCCTGTCTTGCAGAACGATCTCTTGGTTCAAAAGAACCAAATCCTAGTATGGAGACTTTTTTGCCTTCCACTACTGAATCAACAATAGTTTCAATAGCTGCATCAACAACTAAAGAAACATCCGTTTTTGTGAGCTCTGTACGAGCAGCAACAAGATTTACTAAATCAGCTTTGTTCATTGAATTGTTTGTAAAGCAGAGATTCAGAGACAAGAATTTTAATCAAGCCTAAAAACCTCGAACTTGCATATCATATGGAGCAAATACAAATACGGCAACCGAAAATGCTGGCAGCGCAAAGCTTTATACAAATCTTAGGGACATTTTTAGCTTCATTATTTGTTTTTATAACAGCAGATTTTTCTTATTTAAAAAACAGCCTCTTTAATTAGAAAACAGCTAAACCCATTGGTAACACTAGATTTACTCTTAAAAAATCTAACTAAACAAATCAACGGTAAAAATGTAAAAGGGTCATGAAGTTAAGAATTTGAACTATTTATTATGTTTTATTAATTTTCAGATATATTTCCTTCTCATCACATGGAAAAGCATAATTTGTATTTTGAAATCAAGAAAAACCTGGTTTCCCCATTATTAAACTTTCTCTCTAAATCGTTCTATGTACTGAGTAGATGGATGAATTTTTTACGATTAATTGAAAATCAATAATCTCCAAAGTTTAAGAAAGTTGATTAGTAAAACCTTAAATTAGAGTTTTTTTTTTATTTTGCATCTAATATTCAAATATCAGCATTTTGAATAAATTATTCCAATATTTAAGTAATCAATGCTTAAAAGAAAGTGACTCATATCAATAAAGGCAACCCATTTCCTTTAGGAAGTTCTCTAACTTCACAAGGAGTTAATTTTTCACTAATAGCCACAAATGCAGAATATGTAGAAATCTTATTGTTTGAGAAAGAGGACTCTATTTCCCCAAAAAGTATATTGAAATTAGACCAGCATCATAATACTGGTCCCTACTGGCATGTGGAAATAAAAAATCTAAATGAAGGTTGTCTTTATGCTTTTAGAGTAAAACAGAAAAATAATGAAATTAATAATAACTATGAAAAAAAAGTATTACTTGATCCATGTTCAAGGGGCATTACTGGATGGGAAATTTATAAAAGAGAAAATGCATTAAAAACCCAAGAAAATACTAATTCTTGTCTTAAAAGCGTTGTTTGCGATAGAAAATTATTTAATTTTAAGGATTATCCAAGACCTAACCATTCTTGGGAAAAAACAATTATTTATGAACTCCATATCAAATCCTTCACTGAGTCAACTGATAAAAATGAAAGTTGTTTCAAGAAATTTTTAAAGAAAATTCCGTATCTCAAAGAACTTGGTATTACAACAATTGAATTACTTCCAATTTTTTGTTTTGATCCAACTGATGCACCAAATGGTTTAGAGAATTTTTGGGGTTATAGTCCAATAAATTGGTTTACACCTCATTTTGAATATCTTTCGAATGAATCAGCAGAAAAGAACAGAGAGGAATTTAGAAAATTAGTAGAGGAATGTCATAAGGCAGACATTGAAGTAATTTTAGATGTCGTATACAATCATACTTCTGAAGGAGACACTAAAGGACCAGCGATATCTTGGAAAGGTATAGATGAAAGTCTATATTACTTTATTGGGAAAGATAAAAATTATCAGGACGTAACTGGATGTGGGAATACTATTGCAGCCAACAGAGGATTAGTTAGAAAACTAATAATTGAATCATTGAAGTGTTGGGCGAGTGAATTTGGAGTAGATGGTTTTAGATTTGACTTAGGTATTGCCTTATCAAGAGGAGAAAATCTGTTGCCACTCGATAATCCTCCAATTTTTGAAGATATGGAATGTGAACCAGAACTTGCTGACATAAAGTTTATAAGCGAACCATGGGATTGTGGTGGTTTATATAAATTAGGTGATTTCCCATCCAAGAATACTTTCACTTGGAATGGTCATTTTAGAGATGACTTGAGGAGATTTTGGAAGGGTGATAAAGATACAGCTTGGAATATGAGCGATAAAATAAAAGGTACTCCATCGATTTATAAAGAAGATAATATTTTCCCAAAGTCAATAAATTTTATTACTTCACATGATGGATTCACTCTAAGAGATTTAGTAACTTTCAATAGAAAACATAATTTTGCCAATAGAGAACAAAATAGAGATGGTGAAAACCATAACAATTCTTGGAATCATGGTACAGAGGGACCAACTACAAACTTATTAATCAATGATTTAAGAAAAAGACAACAAAAAAATCTTATTCTTAGTCTACTTATCTCTAAGGGTGTTCCAATGATACTTATGGGTGATGAGATAGGAAGGTCACAAGGCGGTAACAATAATTCTTGGTGCCAAAATAATTTATTAGGATGGATGAATTGGGGAAATGGTCAACAAGATTTGGAATTATTAGAATTTTTTAAATACGTTATAAAAATCCGAAAAAAACTAATAAATATTTTTAATCCATCATCCTTCCCTTACAATCAAACCAATGAAAATATTCCAACATATCATTGGCATGGAACAAAGTTAGATAATCCAGACTGGAGTAGTTGGTCTCACACAGTTTCCTTCAGCATTAACAAAGGCAATACTAATCCACTGGTCTGGATAGGTTTAAATGCATATTCAAAAAGTATCGATTTCCCCTTGCCGAAATGTCAATTTAATTGGTTAAAAGTTATTGACACTAGCAAGCCAGAAATTTTTGAACCCTTACTTATTAATGAAAAATTTGTTTCAATAAAGAGTAGAAGCTCTTTATTAATCATTTCAGAGGAAGTATTTGAGGCAAAAAATAATAAATCCTAAAAGCGGGCGGCGGGAATCGAACCCGCATCTTCAGCTTGGAAGGCTGAGGTTTTACCACTAAACCACGCCCGCATTAAGTAATAGAATTACCATTGCAATAATACATTATCAAACAATCAACAAAGTA
Source organism: Prochlorococcus marinus CUG1433 (assembly GCA_017644425.1). Taxonomy (NCBI): domain Bacteria; kingdom Bacillati; phylum Cyanobacteriota; class Cyanophyceae; order Synechococcales; family Prochlorococcaceae; genus Prochlorococcus; species Prochlorococcus marinus. The sequence continues at coordinate 1,300,817 of JAEPLN010000001.1, read as the reverse complement.
AAAAGATTGGAAAATTCACACTCGAAAAAAAATATTACTAGATCAACAACAAGATTAATGTTCTCTTATGGGCTAGGAGATGCCGGCACAGGTTTAGTCGCGACGCAATTCGGTTTTTTTCTGTTCAAATTCTTTATTTCTGCTGGTTTACCAGTAATAATTGCAGGTTCATTATTAATGTTGATCAAGATATGGGATGCAGTAAATGATCCATTAATTGGATGGTTAAGTGATCGTACCAAATCAAAATGGGGGCCCAGAATCCCTTGGATGGTAGCAGCATCGGTTCCTCTTGGTTTTTCTTTAGCTGCGATATGGTGGACACCCACTGGTTCCCTGCTAACCAAGACTATTTACTATGCCATAATTTCTATAGTCGTAATGACTGCTTATACAAGTATTAATCTTCCTTTCGCAGCTCTATCTACTGAAATTTCTGAAAAAACGGCAATAAGAACAAGACTTAACGCATCAAGATTTACAGGCTCAATAATTGCAGGGCTAACTGGTTTAATAATTGCTGGAGTTGTATTAGGTTCTGAAGGATCAGCAAATAATGAATATTTTTTAATGGGTAAAATAAGTGGTTGTATTGCAGTTGCTGCAACATTAATTTCTTGTTGGGGATTAGCCCCATTTGCAAAAAAAGCAAGAAGGCCTTCAGGAAAAGTTGAAGCCATAACACTTCAATTCAAAAGGATCTTCAGAAATAAAAAATTTCTAAAAGTTATTACGCTTTATATTCTTCTCTGGTGCGCCTTACAATTGATGCAAACAGTAGCTTTAATCTATGTAGAGGATGTACTTAATGTGCCAACATATATTGCAAAGTGGATCCCAATACCTTTCCAAATTAGCGCTTTAGTGGGGTTACAAATATGGACCAGAGTATCAAATAAATTGAACAGGATTTCAGCTTTAAACTATGGAGCGATTATGTGGATTATTTCATGTACCGCAGCTTTATTTTTACCTTCATTATCAAAAGTTTCAGGATTAGGAGAAAGTTTATTCCAAAATGCTGGCAACTTATTTCTGTTTATTCTTTTAATTTTCATAATCTGTCTTATTGGCATTGGAGCTTCAACCGCCTTTCTTATCCCTTGGTCACTGCTTCCTGATGCAATAGACGAAGATCCAGAAAAACCCGCAGGACTATATACTGCTTGGATGGTACTTATTCAGAAGATTGGCATCGCATTTAGTGTTCAATTATTAGGATTTTTGTTGTATTTATCTGGTTATCAAACATGCTTTGTTGATAAAAATGGCCTTAATATTATAGAAAAATGCTACTCAGCACAATTAACTATTAGATTTTGTATTGGTTTTATTCCCTCAATATTGGTAATAATTGGTCTGTTAATCATGCGAAATTGGGATAGAAAATTAATTACAAACTAATATAAAAATATGTATTACCCTAATTTTTTAAAAAGACTTCTCAGTTGCTTAATAATTGGCGGGCAAGCAATTAATTTTATCTTTAGAGGTAAAATTTCCAAAAACGATCTCTTTGACCAACTGATGGAGTCGGGACCTGGAAGTTTGTTAATTGTATTAATTACAGGAATTGCCGCAGGTACAGTTTTTAATATTCAAGTTGCATCACAACTTACAAGTATGGGTGTTTCTAGTGAAATTGGAGGTTTATTAGCAGTTGGTATGGCAAGAGAAATGGCTCCTCTTCTAACTGCTACATTAATGACTGGAAAGGTTGCTACTGCCTATGCTGCTCAACTGGGTACTATGAAAGTTACAGAACAAATTGAGGCAATAACCATGTTAAGGACCGAACCAGTCCAATATTTGGTAGTCCCAAGGTTACTAGCGATGGTAATAATGTCTCCAATACAGTGTCTTTTGTTTTTATCTGTTGCTTTATGGAGTGGGCAAATTTGGAGCACAATTTTTTATAAAGTTCCTCCAATAGTTTTTTGGACATCTGTAAGATCAGGTAATGTGAGTTTAACCAGTACAGACTTAACTTCAATGTTAATAAAAGCTGTAGTATTTGGATTACTTATTTCAATTATTGCTTGTGGATATGGACTCACCACTAAAGGTGGTCCAAAAGAAGTTGGAACAAGTACAACAGGTGCAGTTGTAATGACTCTCGTTACTGTATCTTTAATGGATGTATTACTAACACAAGTTTTATTTGGATGATTCTATGTTCAACACTAAACCAAAAAAAGAGGAACCAGTCATAATATCACCATCTTTTCAATTACCAATCATTCTAATAATTTTAAGTTTTATGCTTTTATTTTTAAATATTGGTTCTTTGCCCACAATAATTTTTGCCTCTTTTAGCTTTTTTTTATTACTTCAGTCTTTTACCTTAAGAATAAAAATAACAAATGATGATTTTATCGTTTTACAATTAGGAAAGGAGATTAGAACTTTTCCATTCAAGAACTGGATATCATGGAAATTCTTTTTCCCTATAATTCCAGGTATTTTTTATTTTAGAGAAAAGTCAAGTCCTCATTTATTACCGATATTATTTAATCCAAAGCAATTAAAAGATGAGCTCATAAAAAAAGTTGACTCACTGGAAATTAAAAATTCCTAAAATTCAGTATTTGCTTAATTATCAAAACTATTTAAATGGACAATAAAGAAATTTCTAACAATAATCCTGAGAAGGAATTAATCATAGACAAGTCAATTTCAGATGATAAAACCAAACAAATTAGTAAGAAAAATACAACGCAAAATAAAAAAATTACGTCAAAAAATGACAAATCAACTAAATCTTTTGATGAAATTTCTAATGAAATTTTTAGAGAACTCGTTTCAAAAAAAGACTCTTTAGTTAAAGATATAAAAGAATTAGAAACAAAAAAAGATGAATTAGAAAAAGATATTGATTCAAATTTCAAAGGACAGTCAGATAATATTGCTAAAAGAGTTAAAGGCTTTCAAGAGTACTTAACTGGAGCTTTGCAGAATCTTTCACAAAACGTTGAGAAACTTGAATTAGTTTCTCAACCAATAATCGTAAAACCATCTCCCCTTGATGAGAAAAAGCAAAACAATAGCACAAATAATGTGGTTAATGTCCCTGCTCTTTCTGAAACATTTAAGCCAGATGAGAACCTTATAAAAGGTTGCTTTTCAAGTTTCACAGAACAACCTGATTTTTATGCTGAACCTTGGAAATTAAGAAGGAGTCTTGATTCATCAGATATAGAAATTATGGATGATTGGTTCTTTAACATGGGCGGAAGAGGTTCTCTTGAAAGTAGAGGATCTCGACAAAAAAATGCTTTGCTATCAGCGGGGTTAATATCTATTCTTGGCGAATTATATGGAGATCAGTTTCAGACTCTTATTTTAGCTTCACAGCCTGAACGATTAGGTGAATGGAGAAGAATTCTTCAAGATTCACTTGGTCTAACAAGGGATGACTTTGGACCTAATAGTGGGATTGTTCTTTTTGAAAGGCCTGAAGGTGTCATCGAAAGAGCTGATAGATTAGAAGCCAATGAAGAATTGCCATTTATTATCATTGATGCATCAGAAACCTCTGTTGAAATACCAATACTTCAGTTCCCATTATGGGTTGCATTTGCTGGTTCAGATAGTGAAATTTACGATGATCTTGAATTAAACTAATCTTTATGAATATCTTAATAATTTTTACAAGTTATCTTTTAGGTTCACTTCCTACAGGTTTTTTAATTGGAAAATATCTTAAAAATATAGATCTAAGGACTATAGGTTCTGGATCTACAGGTGCCACCAATGTCTTAAGAAATGTTGGGAAATGGCCGGCACTTTTTGTATTTATCGTTGACGTTGGGAAAGGCCTTATTGCAGTAAAAATTGCACAATATTACACAGCTCAAGGATTAATAGAGGTTATAGCAGGCATATCAGCTATCTCAGGACATATTTGGCCAATATGGCTCAGAGGTAAAGGAGGGAAAGCTGTTGCGACTGGATTAGGTATGTTTTTAGCTCTTTCCTGGAAAGTTGGACTAGCGTCTCTTGGGATTTTTTTAATTGTCCTAACAAAAACTAAATTCGTTTCTTTATCCAGTATTTCCGCTGCATTTTTACTTCCTATCTTTATGTTTTTTTACCTCGGCAATTTTATGCACTCATACTTTTTTATAAGTTTAATTGTGGCATTATTAGTAATCTGGAAACATAGATCAAACATAACAAGATTACTCAAGGGAGAAGAATCCAAAATCAACCAGAATTAATAGATTCAAATATTTCTTTTAGAGCTTTATTAGGATCTATAGCTTTTGATATTGATCTACCAATGACTAATTTAGAAGCGCCATTATCAATAGCTTCATGGGGAGTCATAATTCTATTTTGATCATCTTTATTCTCAATCTTTAACCTGATACCTGGTGTAATTAGTTCAAAATTGTCCTTATAAATGGATCTCAACATTTTTACCTCCCAAGGGGAACAGACACATCCATCTAATCCAGCATCAAAAGACAACTTTGCAAGTCTCAATACATTTTCTTCAATTGAATTATTTCTATCAAGATCAGTTTGAAAATCTTTAAGAGAAAAGCTTGTTAAAACAGTTATTCCAACAACAAATGGAGGTTTTCCTCTGACTGAGGAGGCTCCCTCTAAAGATGCTTTTTTCGAATCCTTAAGAGCTTTTAAACCTGCTGAAGCATGAATAGAAATAATATCAACACCTAATTTTGAAACTTGGAAACATGCTGCACTCATGGTATTTGGAATATCATGGAATTTTAAGTCTAAAAAAACTTTTTTATTTAAACTTTTTAAAATTTCAATAACTCTTGGACCTTCCCTAACAAAAAGCTCTAAACCAACTTTTACCCACTTAATATCTGGACATTTTTCTAGAAGTAATTTTGCTTGGTTTACATCTAGTCCATCAATTGCCAATATTATTTTATCTTCTGAGTTAAATCCGTAATTCATCAATTTTTAGTTTTCAAACCTCTTAATTATTTTTTTTCCAATCTGTAAAATTTTACCTTCTAATTCATTTTTTGAATCAAAAACTAAATCAGGATTTAATACTTTCAGGCTATCAATTTTTACGCCCCCACCTTTAATAGATCTTTTGGATTCGCTGCTTGATTTGAAAAGTTTTAGGGCACTTAGCAAATAAAAAAACTTTACTGGAAAAACTATTTCTTTTAATGAAATCTCTGGTATTTCTCCAACTTTTTCTTTGTGTCCAAGAAATAATTTTTCGCAGTTTGATTGCGCTTTTAATGCTTCTTCAGCCCCGTGGAATAAAGTAGTAACTTCTAAAGCCATTCTTCTCTGTAATTGACGAGGATTTGAGTTTCCAAGAGAACTTAAATCTAATTCAGTAAGTAATTCAAAATAGGTAGGTATTATATCGTCGGGTACTTTTTCTAATTTTGAATACATTGAAAGTGGATCATCAGTCAAACCGACGGTGTTAAATTCAGATTTACTCATCTTCTTTATGCCATCTAAACCTGTCAATATTGGCAACAGAACACCATATTGAGGTTTTTGTTTAAAATGCCTTTGAAGATCTCTTCCTATTGCAATATTAAATTTCTGATCTGTCCCTCCAAGCTCAATATCTGATTGGACAATCACCGAATCGTAACCTTGCAATAGTGGATATAAGAATTCATGCAAAGCAATTGGAACTTGTGAAGTGTACCTTTTATTAAATTCCTCCTTAGCAAGCATTTGACTAACTGTTGCACTCCCCATTAATTCAATTATCGAATTAAGATCTAGTCCTTTTAACCATTCACTGTTATATCTAATTTCTATTCTATCTTTTGAATCAAAATCTAAAATTGATTCATTAGCTGGTTTACCCATTCCTAGCTGGGTTAGGTATGTTTTTGCATTTTCCTTAACTTGTCTTTCCGACAACTGCACTCTTGTTTTGTTTTTTCCAGTTGGATCTCCAATTTGAGCTGTAAAATCTCCAATAATTAAAACAGCAACATGTCCATTATCTTGAAATGCCCTAAGTTTTTTGAACAATATGCTGTGCCCAAGATGAATATCTGTTCCAGTTGGATCGATTCCGAGTTTAACCCTTAATTTTTTATTTTTTATTTTCGCATTATCAATTATCTCCGAAAAAGTCTGATCTGTTCCCTTAATTGGGAAATATTCTTCTATTCCTCTTGAGAGCCATGATGGCAATATTAAATTATCTGACATGAAGCTTTAACCGTTAAATTTAAGAAGTTTTATCAAGTTCATCCTTCATTCTTATTAAGGTTTTATTCATCTGATCGAACATTTGATCAGGAGTAATTCCAAATTGACTTAACTGTGTCTTTAATTGTTCTACTGTCATTTTGGCTTGAAAATCTTCAGACAATTCAAATCTCTTCATAAAAACCTTATAACGATCCATAAGAGATTCCATTCTTTTTATAAACATCTTTTTTCCCTCTCTGTCAAATTTTCCATAATCAGAACCAAGTTTCATAAGTTCTTGGTAATCTGTAAAAAGCTTTTTAGCTTCTTCTTGAACTATGTCTGACTCAAAGAATCCCATTTCTATTTTTACTTCGCAAGATTGAGGCTTAACTACAAGATAACAAGAATCTTTTAAATTGATTAGAACATTAATAAATTTTAGTTTATAAATAATTCTTTGATTTATATTTTTTCAGAATTAGATTTAGTAAATATATTTCATAGATTAAATATTGGAAAAATTCAATGTAAATAATATTTCAAGCCAAAATAGACAATTTGAATTATTTGGTTCAAATGTAAATACATCAATTAATTTTCAACACTCAAACAATCTAAAAATCAAAGGGGACATCCTAACTGAATGGAGAAATAGAATACATAATCACCAATTAAAAATTTCAAAAGATGCAAAAAATAAAACTTTGCACCAAACAAGTCTTCCTATAAATACAATTTCCAAAGAAAAAAAAATTGATCCCTTTTCCCTGCAGCCATTATCATTGAACTTTTGGAGAACCAATCAATATATACACAATGGTCCAGCAATGTATTTTGTAATTGACTCGATGGAGAGTTCTAAAATCATTCTTTATATTGGAGAAACAAACTTAGCAAACAAAAGATGGAAGGGAGAACATGACTGTAAAAATTATCTCATGAACTACAAAGAAGCCCTAAACCATAACAACCTCTCAAGTAACCAAGATATTCGTTTCTTCTTAGATGTACCTAAAGAAGTAAAGTTAAGACGTAAATTAGAACAGCAACTGATATATTTATGGTTACCACCTTTTAATAAAGAAACCCGAGAAAGGTGGGCAACTACTTTCACAAACAACTAAAAGTTAATTAAATCCACTTTACAAATGCAATTTTCCACATTCCAAAAAAATCTAGATAACTGGCAAGGTAGTTCGTTAATTTTTGGAGTTTTTGAGGAAGAAATTGCAAGTCAACTTGAAAACATAAAATTTGTTGTTGACCCAAAATTATTACTAAAAAAAGTTAATCAAAAAAAATTCAAAGGAGAAAAAGGGGAAACTTTAAGCTTTGAATTTTTAGATCAAAAATTAGAAAATTTAATCATAATTGGTCTTGGTAAATCGAAAGATCTAAATAAAATTGATATAGAAAACTCCATAGGAAATCTAATTAGGAAAACTGTTGATAAAAATGAAAAAATCAGCTTCTTGCTACCTTGGGAATTAATAAATTCAAAACTAGAAATAAATCAATTAGCGGAATCAGTCAGATTATCTGCCTATAAGGACAATAGATTCAACAAGAAAAAAAGTGAAGAGAAAGTTCTCAAAGAAATAGAGTTTTTGAATTTAAAGAAATTTGAAAATATTAGTTTTGAAGAGGCAGCAAAAATATGTGAAGGCGTAGAACTAGCCAGAAGACTGGTAGCTGCCCCTCCAAATAGTCTTACGCCAAAGGAAATGTCTATGCAAGCTTCTCAAATAGCTAAAGAACATGATTTGGAAGTAAAAATTTTAGAGGCAAAAGAATGTGAAGATTTAGGAATGGGTGCATATTTAGCTGTAGCAAAAGGTTCAGATTTAGATCCTAAATTTATACATCTTACTTTGAAGTCAGAGGGGCCTATAAAAGAAAAAATTGCGCTTGTTGGAAAGGGTTTAACCTTTGATTCTGGAGGATACAATCTGAAAGTAGGAGCCTCTCAAATTGAAATGATGAAATATGATATGGGAGGAAGCGCTGCAGTTTTAGGTGCAGCAAAAGCACTTGGAGCAATAAAACCAAAAGGGCTAGAAATACATTTTATTGTTGCAGCTTGCGAAAACATGATCAATGGATCTGCAGTACATCCTGGAGATGTAGTTAAGGCATCTAATGGTAAGACAATTGAAATAAATAACACTGATGCAGAAGGCAGACTCACATTAGCTGATGCTTTAACTTACGCATCCAATTTAAAACCAGATTCAATAATAGATCTCGCCACTTTAACAGGAGCTATTGTTGTTGCATTAGGGAATGATGTAGCTGGATTCTGGAGCAATAATAACGATCTGGCAAATGATCTAAAAGCTGCATCATCTCAGGCTGGAGAAGAATTATGGCAAATGCCTTTACAAAAATCTTATAAAGACGGGTTGAAGTCTCATATAGCTGACATGAAAAATACCGGTCCAAGAGCAGGTGGGTCAATAACCGCTGCTTTGTTTTTAGAAGAGTTCTTTGATAAAGAAATTAAATGGGCACATATTGATATTGCTGGAACTTGTTGGACTGATAAGAATAAGGGGATTAATCCTGCAGGTGCAACCGGTTTTGGAGTTAAAACCCTTGTAGAGTGGATTAAAAATAAATAATTAATTAGTCTAAGATTATTCAGCCCAAAGATTTGTTGATCTAGCATTATCCTCCCATAATTTATCCAACCTCTGATCTCTCCCACATGAGAATCTATAGAACTTATATTTTAATTCATTTCTCTCAGCAAAATCCTGATGATATTCTTCAGCTAACCAAAATTGACCTTTTGGTTTTAGTTCTACAGATATTTTTTCTAACGGCACTCGTAACTCATTAGAGGCCGAAATAATTGCATTTTTTGCAACACTTTCCTCAGTTTCATCTTTGAAAAAAATCACTGGCCTATAAGAATCTCCACGATCACAAAATTGACCCTTGGCGTCCAAAGGATCAATATTTCTGAAATAGAGTCTGAGTATATCGGGTAAAGTTACGAGTTGGGAATCATAGTCCACCAAAACAACTTCCTGATGTCCTTCATGATTTTCGTAGCTAGGATTTTGCAAATCTCCCCCAGAATAGCCACTTTGCACAAAATTCACCCCCTTTAGTGACTCTAGATCATGTTCTAAACACCAAAAACAACCTCCTGCAAGAATCAATTCCTCGGCAAAAGTGTTTAGAGGGTTAAAAAATATTGAAAGAGCAATTATTAGAGGTAAGAAATATTTCATCTTTTTATTATAAAGTTCAAATAATAAAATTAATTATCTCTTTAGCAGCTCTCTTTACTACGCCCTCCTCACCTAATTCTTTTTTTAAAAAAGCATAACCTTTTTTTATTTTTATTTTTTCTGACTTTCCATCAAGAATCCTACAAGATTTATAAAAGATTTTCTTTTCGTCAAACTCTCTCTGTACATACTCAGGGATTATTAATTTGTTAACTAACAAATTTACTGGGGAGATAAATCTTACTTTGAAATTTAGAATTTTTTTAGCAATAAAAGCTGTAACTCTACTTACTCGATAACCAACAATCTGAGGGATTCCATATAAAGCTAGTTCCATATTAACTGTTCCAGATTTGCAAAGAGCTATTTTTGAAAGTGAATAAATATAAGGCTTTAATCTTGCATTATCTTTTTGAGAAATCACTTGACCTTTGACTTGATATTTTCTGAGGGCCTTTTTTAATCTTTCATCAAAAACTTTCCTACAGGAAGGGATAAAAACAACTAAATTTGGATATTTGTGCTGTAATTTTCTAGCCGCCAACAGAAAAGTTGGTAATATATATTTCAATTCTTGAGATCTTGATGCGGGCATTAAAAGAAGAATATTTTGATCTGGGCGAAGACTTAGAATATTACGAGCATCTTTCTTTAAAGGCAGATTTTTTATTAAGTCAATCATTGGATGTCCAACCCACATAACATTTCCACCCCTCTTTTTATAAAAAGCTGCCTCTTTCTTAAAAATCGCAAAAATTTTATCAGAAAAATTTATTAAATTTGTCGTGGTATTATTCCCAATCCTCCATGCCCATTCTTGTGGAGCAATATAGTAAAAAATTGGAATTTTAATCTTGGATCTTTTTAATTTTATTCCAATTTTGATATTGGGACCCATGTAATCAATCAAAATTAAGCAATCTGGGGGATATTTTCTCAGTAACTTGTAAAATCTATTTTGAATTCTAATTGTCGGAAAAATAAGAGGTAAAGCCTCCCAAATTCCTATTGCACTAATTGAAGTTGTATCTTGAAGAATTTTTACACCTTCTTTCTTCATACTTTCCCCACCTAATCCACAAATTTCTAAATCTATAGATTTTTTTTTGGCTTCATCAAATAAGGCTTTTGATAAAAGACTACCGTGCAAATCCCCAGAGACTTCTCCAGTACTTATAAATATCTTTTTATTCATAAATTAATTAAAGGCATTGGGCCTCTTCTTTGCTTAGAAATTGATTCTTTTAAGAAACTGCATAATTTTGAAGATGAAAGATCTAATTCTCCTCTCATTGCTTTTTCTAATGAATTTGAAATCGGATCATTAGATTTAAAAAGAAGATTCCAAGTATTTTGAAGTATCTTTAAGTCAAAATCTTTGTTTTCCATCAAACCACTTCTTTTAATTCCAATCCGATTCAAACCTCTCAATCTGCCTGGATGTCCCTCAGCCAAACAAAAAGGAGGAACGTCCCTATCTACTCTAGTCATTCCTCCAATCATCGCTAGATAACCAATGTGCACAAATTGATGGATACCTAAGCAGCCACCAATAATTGCTTTATCTTCTACTTTTACATGCCCCGCGACTTGGACACTATTTGACAAAACAATTCCACTACCAAGTTCACAATTATGACCTATATGAGTATAAGCCATTAACAAATTATTATTTCCAATAATAGTTTTTTCTCCTTCATCAGTTGCCTTGTTAATAGTTACACATTCTCTAAAAGTATTATTATCTCCAATAATCACTTCAGTAGAAGCACCTTTATATTTAAGATCTTGGGGATCAAGACCTATAAAAACATTTGGAAAAACTTTATTATTATTACCAATTCGAGTTCTTCCAGTAATAACAGCATTAGGTCCTATTTCAGTTCCTTTCCCGATAGTTACATTAGGTCCCACAATAGCTCCTTGAGAAACGAGCACCCCATCATCTAAATCAGCGTTAGGATCAACAAAAGCGTTTGGGTGAACTCTTACACCAATAAGGCTTGAATTAAATTCAGTATTTTTATTTTCCATATCTCTAATCAACTAATGAAAACATCAACTCTCCAGCACAAACCAAATTCCCATCAACATGTGCCTCACCTTTAACCTTGCCAAATCTTTGTCTTTTAATACTTAGCAATTCACAAGTAATTATTAATTGATCTCCAGGTACAACAGGTTTTCTGAATTTAACATTATTTATTCCTGCAAAGACAAAAAGTCCTTTAGGAAGATTGGGCATTTGAGTTACAATTATTCCCCCAACTTGAGCCATTGATTCGACTATAAGAACTCCTGGCATTAAGGGCCTCTCAGGGAAGTGTCCTTGAAATTGAGGTTCATTTATAGTTACATTTTTAACTGCAATAGCACGTTCCCCAGGAATATTCTCTATGACTTTATCAACTAGAGCAAAAGGATATCTATGGGGTAACAAACCAAGGATGTTCTCAGAGGACAATTGATTATTTTCAATGGATAATTTCTTTTCCAAAACAATTAGAGATAAAGTTAATTTTTCAAAGATGAGGCCAATAAAGCATTTAAAGCATGTGATCCTTTATAAACTAAAATTTGGGCCTTAGGTAACCCTACCAAAGACAAGTCCCCAATCAGGTCTAAAATTTTATGTCTTATTGGTTCATTATCAAATCTTAATGGTGGATTAACCCATTCATCACCATCGCAAACAAGAGCATTTTCCAAACTTCCTCCTTTTATTAATCCAAGTTCACTTAATTCTTGGAATTGATCCTTAAAACCAAATGTTCGTGCCGGAGCAATCATTTCAACGAAACTTTTTGGATTTAAATCAATCACAAAAGTTTGATTTCCAATTGCTTTATATGAAAAACTTATAGTGGATATAATTGAGGTCTTATCAGAGGGAGTTAATGCAATAACTGAGTCATCTTTATTTAAAATTATTGGTTTATTAATCTCACGAAAAAAATTATCTGGTGTAGGTGCCTTTTTTATCCCTACTTCTTCAAAAGCTTTAACCCAATGAATTGCCGAACCATCTAAAAGCGGAATCTCCTTACCATCGACTTCAATATGTATATAATTTAATCCACACCCAGCCATTGAAGATAATAAATGCTCAATGGTATATAAATTTCTCCCTCCTAATTTAACTGCCGTACAAAGCATTGTACTTCCAATTAAATCTTGAGTCAGTTTAAAAACCTCATTGGGTTTATCCTTGAAAGAAACATAATATCCTTCTTTTTCATATGAAGAAATTGTAACTCTCGTTTTCTCTCCACTATGAAGACCTATACCTTCTCTGGAGAAGGCCCCAGCCAAGGTATAACAAGAATCATAATTAGTAGGCCAAGAAAACACTTAAAACTTCCATCCAACTCCAAGTGTATATCTCCAGTCTCCACTAAGTTCTTTAGTGGCAACATCTAACCTTAGTGGACCAATTGGTGTTTTAATTCCAACTCCTCCTCCCAGCGAATACCCTGAACCAGATTTCTTCAATAACTTACCAGGTTTTCCTGGGACATCTTTTTGTGACCCTAGATCGCTACCCGCATCTACGAATAAAGCTCCCGATAACATTCTCCAAATAGGAAATCTATACTCTACTGTACCCTCAACAAAACTTTTACTCACGGCTAAATCACAGGATGCCCAACCTCTAACAGATGATGTACCTCCCATACAAAAGGCTTCATAAGGAGGCAGTTCCCCAAGAATAGTTCCCGCCTTAAATTGAAAACCAATGGCTTGAGGACAGTCTTCACTTGAAGACTTACTAGACTTACAATCTTTGGTTAAATTTATGAATTTTGTTGGCAAAAAGTATGAATACGAAGCTCGCATTCTATTGAAAGTTGGAGAGTTTTTCCCTACCGAAACAAACTGTTCTGTGCCAAAGGTTAATTTATTTCCTGAAGTTGGGTTTACAGAATTGTTCAAATTATTTCTAGATGTACTCGCAATAAAACTTACTAAAGTATTTTCCACAGGACATGAACCATCATTTGCGGTGAATCCAATGCAAATAATATCGCTAATATTGCCTGTGGATGGGGTCATATCGCCATAAGGTTTTTTATTGCCACTTCCATCAATCATTTTTACCTTCTTAAAATTCATACCTGCGAGAACTCTCCATTTAGCCAACTTAAATGGATCACCACCATTTAGAGGCCTCGAGAAAGAAAACCCACCACCAGTTTTTTCTAAAACTATTGATGAAAAAGTATCAGTTGTTGAAGTAGTTGTATCATCTACAGCGTATATGCGACCATTATTTTCACTTCTAAATTCTTGTGGATAATCTCTACTTAGAAAAACATTTGTTCTAAAAGAAGTTTTATGTTTATCTCCCTTAATCCATGGATCTGTTAAAGAAAAATTATAGGTTGTAGAATATTCCCCAAAATTTAGATTTATATTTGTAGACCATGCTCTCCCTAGTGCATTGGTTTCCTGCAAGCCAATAGTGGCAAAAATACCTGAGCTATTACTGTAACCAATTCCACCTGTTAATGATCCTGTTCTTTGCTCGCTTAAATCAAGAAAAATAATGACTTGGCCAGGATTTGAATTATCAGGTCCAAGAGATACCTTAACATCATCAAATAATGATGTACCATATAATCTACTTATATCAGCTTCTAAAATTTTCCTATTAAAGATGGTCCCAGGTTGTGTTTTTAACTCCCTTTTAATGACCCAGTCTTTTGTTTTCCCTTTTCTAGGTTTTCCATCGACAATAGATTCACCATCAGAGCCTAAAAACCTTAACTTTATCTCAGATATAATACCTTCAGAAACATTTAATGTTACTATCCCGTTTTCTGAGATTCTATCTGGACCATTTATTCTGGCAAGAGAATAACCTTCATTTTCATAGCGCTTTTTTATAATTTCAATTTTATTTTGCAATTCATTTAAGTTAAGTGTTGTGCCATAAAAATTGCTAAAAATTTCATCCACATATGCACTTGAAATGACAGAATCATTTGGTTTGAGCTCAACTTTCTTTAATATTGGATTAGGTACTACATTCACTATTAGTCTTACTCCTAATGGGCCATCTTGAGACTTTATTTTAACTCCTGAAAACCAACCACTAGCGTATATAGCATTTAGATCTTTATTTAAAATTTGATTGTCAACAATACTTCCAGGCTTGATACTCATAGAATCATATGCAGCCAATTCAAGCTTTCTACCCTCAGGATGATTTTCCCAACCTTCGATTATTATTTCTGAGATGAGGACTCTTTCTTGGTCAATATCTTTTTTATTTTCTACAACAAATATATTCTGTTCCAGTTTGATATCTGACTCTTGAAAAAAACCTTTTTTAAAACTCTTTAAATCTAAATCTGTGAATGATTGATCTACGTTTTTCTGCAAATACTTAGCAGCTAATTCTGAATTATTAGATATCAAAATCAAAGGAGAAAAAGCAATATTTGTTAAAACCTTGCTAAATTTTAAAAAATGTTTTTTCATAGTATTTCGTATTAAGGTAAATAAAACATTATTTATTGACAGAGTTAATTGGAATCATTTATTCTCCGGTTGATTTCACTATAAGCTTCAATTAAACCACCCAAATCATTTCGAAATCTATCTTTGTCTAAGCTTACTATCATATCATTTTTCTGATTCATATCCCATAATCTACAATTATCAGGACTTATTTCGTCCCCTAAAAGAATATTATTTTTCATATCATAACCAAACTCCAGCTTGAAATCTACAAGGTTTAGCTGATTTTTTTTAAAGAAGCTTTTAAGAATATCATTAACTTTTAAAGTTAAATCTATTATCAGGTCTAAATCTTTAGAGCTTAGTATGTTCATTAATTCAATTCTATCTTTTGTAATTAGTGGGTCATTAAGTTCATCATTTTTAAGATAAATATCAATTAATGGTTTAGCCAAGACCGTTCCCGGTTTAATAGTAGTTTGTTTACACAAAGAGCCATAAGCAGTATTCCTTAGAACAATTTCCAAGGGAATTACTTTCATTTTTTGTGCAATTATTGTATTTTCACTTTTAAGTTCAAGAAAATGAGTTGGAATATTATTCTTTATAAGCAGTTCAAAAATTCTTGCACTTATGAGGCAATTTAATTTGCCTTTCCCCAAAAATTTAGCTTTTTTTAAAGCATTAAAAGCTGTAGCATCGTCTTTAAATTCAATAATTACTTTATCTTCATCTTCATGAGAAAAAACTTTTTTTGCTTTACCTTCATAGATCAATTTATATTTATTATTCATAAATTTAAGACCCCATTTAATTACTAAAAGTATTATTTTTAATTAACATATTAATTAGAGAACTGCTTTCAAACAATTAGTTCTATTTTAACTGATTATTCATCGAAACCTAATGACCTTCATGAAATAAATTTATGAATATAAATTCAACAAGTTCTAAGAAACTCAGTAAATTAGAAAATATTTTAATTATTGGTAATGGTGGGAGAGAAAATTCGTTGGCTTGGGCCATTCAAAAAAATGAATTAGTTAAAAAAGTTTATTTAATGCCAGGCAACGCTGGATCAGCAAGAATAAATAAATGTGAAAAAATAAAAATTGATGTGAACAATAAAAAAGATTTAGTAAAAAAGCTTCAAATTTATAAAATAGATTTAATTGTCATAGGTCCAGAAATACCTTTAGCAGATGGATTAGCAGATTTTCTTCGCAAAAAAGAATTTAAAGTATTTGGACCCTGTAAAAATGGAGCCAAATTAGAATATAGCAAGTCTTGGGCAAAAGAATTTATGCAAGACGCAAATATTCCAACCGCAAAATTTTGGAAAGTAAATTCTCTAGAACAAGCCAAAAAAATTATTGATTTATCAACTACTCCACTAGTAGTGAAAGCGGATGGTCTAGCTTCGGGTAAAGGTGTTTTTATTCCTGATTCAAAAGATGAATGTTTAAGAGCCACAGAAACAATCTTCAGTGGCAAGTTTGGAGATTCAGGGAATATAGTAGTTTTAGAAGAAAAGATTGAGGGCCCAGAAGTATCAGTTTTCGCTTTATGTGATGGGGAAAGATATGTATTACTTCCAACCGCGCAGGATCACAAACGTCTTAATGAGAAAGATAAAGGCCCAAATACAGGTGGGATGGGGGCTTATTCACCTGCCCCGCTAATATCAGAAGATTATCTTAATAGAATTATTAAAGAGATAATTGAACCAACAATAAATGAACTAAATAAAAAAAATATTGACTATAAAGGTGTAATTTATTTTGGATTAATGATCACAAAATCCGGTCCCAAAGTAATAGAATATAACTGTAGATTTGGTGATCCAGAATGTCAGACGATAATGCCTTTGATGGACAAAAATTTTGTATTTCTTTTAGATAAATGTTCAATGGGAAATTTAAGTGGCAACGAAAGAATTGATACTTCTAATAAAGTTAGTGGTTGTGTGATAGCTACCTCAAAAGGGTATCCTCATGAATATAAAACTGGATTACCAATTACAATAGGAAATATTGACACGAGTGATTGTCAAATTTTTGATTCAGGTACTTCTTTAAGTAAAACTGGGGAATTACTAACTGATGGAGGGAGAGTCTTAAGTATTGTCTGTCAAGACAAAGATTTCGATATGGTTTTTGAGAAAGCTTACAAGAATTTAAAAGAAATAAATTTTGATGGTATTTATTTTAGGAATGATATTGGCCACCAAGTGAGAAAAAACTTGTCTATGGGGAATTAATCATATGGTAGATACAAATAATCAAGAAGGTAGACAATATAGCATCACTGATTCTGAAGATCTTGATAATAACAATTGGACTAATAGATTACTTGCTTGGTGGAGTGGGTTTAGCTTAAGAACAAAATTGTTAGCCATAGCAACTCTCGTCGTAAGCCTACTAATGACAGGGATAACTTTTTTTGCATTAAATAGTATTCAGAGAGATGCAGGAATGAACGATACTAGATATGCTCGAGATCTTGGTTTGTTATTATCAGGCAATGTCACAGAATTAGTTGCAAATAACCAAAAAAAGGAGATTGCAAATGTAGCTGAAAAGTTTTGGAGATCAAGTCGAAATCTACGATACATATTTTTTACTGATGCTGAAGACATAGTTCAACTTGGTATACCAATCAGTGCTACTCCAACAAGTTCTGATAATCAGTTCCAGCTAACTAGAAGGCTGAAATTACCATCAGAATTAAAAAAAAGACCCCAATTTCCTCTTGTCAGGCAGCATGTTACACCTCAAGGCCAAGTAACAGATGTTTTTGTACCAATGTTGTGGAAAGGGAAATATCTTGGAACTTTAGCTTTAGGAGTTACTCCAAATAAAAAAGCTTTAGCAAGTGCTGCTCTAACAAGAGAAGTTACAATAGCAGTCTTTATTTCTATTTGGGTTTTAGTAATACTTGGTGCTGTCTTTAATGCACTAACAATAACAAGGCCGGTAAGAGAATTAGTAAGAGGCGTTAGGGAAATTTCGAAAGGAAACTTTAAATCCAGAATTTCTCTACCTATGACAGGAGATCTAGGAGAACTTTTAAATGGATTTAACAGAATGGCAACTCAGCTAGAAAATTATGACGAGGCAAATATCGAAGAACTCAAAGCAGCTCAAATAAAACAACAATCATTAATTGCCACTATGGCTGATGGTGCAATACTATTAGACTCTGAGGGAAAGATTGTACTAACTAATCCAACAGCAAAAAGATTATTTCGTTGGGAAGGAAGATTTTTAGAAGGAA
Organism: Prochlorococcus marinus CUG1433; assembly: GCA_017644425.1. NCBI lineage: Bacteria > Bacillati > Cyanobacteriota > Cyanophyceae > Synechococcales > Prochlorococcaceae > Prochlorococcus > Prochlorococcus marinus. The sequence goes on along the minus strand of JAEPLN010000001.1, from coordinate 1,282,674 downwards.
AATATTTTTTAAATGAGATACCCGAAATTTTATCAAATGACTTACATACAAATATAGAATCTATTTTTAATAGAGAAAAAGAGAAAGATGATTTGAGATTTAGCCTTGGAGAGCCAGCTAGAACTTTAAGAATTGTTTTACAATCAGTTCTAGATACAAACAAAGTAGAATTAAAGGGAATTGCTGTCACCATTCAGGATTTAACTAGAGAGGTTGAATTAAATGCGGCACAAAACAGATTTATTAGCAACGTTTCCCATGAACTAAGGACACCCCTTTTTAATATTAAAAGTTACGTAGAAACTTTGCATGACTTAAAAGATCAGCTCACTAATGAAGAACAACTCGAATTTCTAGGTATTGCAAATTCAGAGACTGATAGGCTCACAAGACTCGTTAACGATGTATTAGATTTATCAAGATTGGAGTCAGGTAAAATAATTCAACTAGAGGAAATGGATATAAAGCCAGCAATAGAGCAGGCTCTTAGGAATTACAAACTTAATGCCATAGAAAAAAATGTTTCATTAGCTCATGATATTGAAGAAACTATCCCTTCAATTCTTGGGAATTTTGATTTACTTTTGCAAGTTTTTGATAATTTGCTTGGTAATGGGTTGAAATTTAGTCCCAAAAACAGCAACCTAATGATTAGAGCTTATACCTGGCCGGATTCCTGTCCTGCATTCCCGCCAAGCAATAGCGACAATGGAGCACCACAATGTGAGTTGGTTTCACCATTACCAAAAGTAAGAATTGAGATTGCTGACACTGGTTCAGGGATATCTCAGGCGGACCAAGAAAAGATATTTGATCGTTTTTATAGGGTCGAAAATTCCGTTCATACTGAGCAGGGAACGGGTTTAGGTCTATCTATAGTTAGAGGAATAATTGAGAAACATGGAGGAGAGATTCGTATGGCTAGTGAATTAGGAGTAGGAACAACATTTTGGTTTGATTTGGCCTTGGCACAATCTGATAAAGATGAATTATTGACTCAAACTATTAATAATACAGATACTTTTTCAGGATTATAAATTATCGAAATTATCTAATTATTATCTAATCCTTTAAAAATATTTTGAACATTTTGATCGGGAACAACTCTATGAGGGGCGCCGCTAAAAATCTGTTCAAAATTGGAAAAAGAATCCTTTATTTCAGGCCCTTGATTAGTAATAATAAATTCTCTTATTCGTTTATCATGCCATGATCCTCGCATTTTAAAAACATTTAAAGCTCTAGCCATCTCTCCTTTTATTTCAACATATTGGAGCAGTAATATGGTATCTGTAATTGTTGAGATATGAGAATCAGTAATAGAATGGCTTCCCATAAATTCCTCTGCAGTGTTAGTAAAAAAGCCAGCTATCTCTTCTTGTTTTGTATAACCCGTCACTGCAATTACAAACTGTCTAAATGCGTTCAAACTTACACCTCTGGCTAATGCAGAAAGAGAGTCTATTGCCATTCTTTTTGGTTTAAATTGATTAATTTGCGTTTTTATAATTTGCAAGTGATCCTCCAAACCAGTTGATTCAGGATATGCACAAATAATTTTTAATAAACCATCACTTTCCATCTTTTCAAAGTCTATTCCCCAACTCGTAGCATTTCTAAGCAATTGAGCCCTCGATTCTTCATATGCGAAAAGTATTGCTCTTTCATTGTTGTTATAAGCGTCTTCAACAAATTTTGATACAAGCATTGTTTTACCTGTACCAGTAGCGCCCGTGGCGAGGATAATCGAATCTTGAAAATAACCGCCTCCGCACATATCATCAAGATCTTTAACTCCAGAACTAATCCTAATATTTGAAGATCTTTGCGTAAGTCTCATTGCTCCAAGAGCAAACACACTTATTCCATCCATACCCATAGTAAATGGATATTCCCCTTTCATATGAACAGTTCCTCTTAACTTCAAAACTTCTAACGTTCTTCTTCTCTTCTCGGACTCTAAAACGTTTCTTAATAAGACAACATTATCAGAAACAAATTCTTCTACTCCATATCTAGCAATAGGACCATAATCATCAACCCTTTCTGTAGTCATAACAGTAGTTACACCTATTTCTTTTAATCTTGCTATCAGCCTAAATATTTCTCTTCTAACAACGTAAATAGCGTCATATTGTTGAAAAACAGCAGTAATTGAATCTATTGCAACTCTTTTGGCTTTATATTTTCTTATTGCGTAACTAATTCTCTCAATAAGACCTGACAAATCAAAGTTGCCCGCCACATCTTGGCCGTCAGGATCAGGAGAAGCATCCAATATAAATAACTTATTTTGATCAATTAATTCTTGTAAATCCCATCCAAAGCTAGCAGCATTTCTTATTATATCTAAAGGTGATTCTTCAAATGTAACGAAGATCCCAGGTTCATCGAAATTACAAATACCATGATGTAAGTATTGAAGAGAAAATACAGTTTTACCAGTCCCTGATGTCCCGCTAACGAGTGTACTACGAGATACTGGTAACCCACCTCTACAAACATCATCAAAGCCTTCTATACCGGTAGGTAATTTTTGTACTTGCATCTTATTTGATTTGCCAAATTTCTTATCTTTCATAGTTATGTACTAAAGAAACTTAAAAAAACAAAAATGCATTTTTCTTGTTTTTAAGATTTGGTTTAATTTATTTATCTCCACTATATTCAGTTTCTGTTAATTCATCAAAAAGTAGATCTAAACCAATTAGAACTTTCTCTCTATCAGAAAGGTCACCAATAATTTTCCGTACCGGGGGAGGTAAAATTTTAGCTAAAGTAGGGGTAGCCAAAATTTTATCTTCCTCTGCAAGTTGTGGCTGCTTAAGTACATCTATAACCTTCAAAGCATAAACCCCTTTAAATTCATTTTCTAATATTTCTCTTAAAGTATTTAAAGCTCTCATTGAATTAGGAGTATTTCCAGCAACGTATAATTTCAAAATATATGTTTTTCTTGCTGCCATAGTATATGGTTCCTCAATTGATAAAAAAGATTTTAAATAACCCTTGACTTATTACACTACAAAATAAGAAAATAAACAAACCATTATGATTACTTATTTGGTTTAATCAAATTAAAAATTTGAGCCAAGTGGTGTCTCTAAGATATGACTAATTCTAAAAACACCTCAAACAATTCTTCTGAAAGTAATGAATTGTATGCAATAGCAGAAACTTCAGGTCAACAATTTTGGTTCGAAGTTGATAGATACTATGACATAGACAGGTTAAATGCAAAAGAGAAAGACAAGATAATACTGGAAAAAGTTTTACTTTTAAAGGACAAAGAGTCTATAACTATAGGTAAACCTTACGTGAAAGACGCAAAAATTGAATTAGAAGTGGTCTCCCATAAAAGAGATAAGAAAATTCTTGTATACAAAATGCGTCCGAAAAAAAAGACAAGAAGAAAGATGGGACACAGGCAAGAACTGACAAGAGTTATGGTAAAATCTATATCAATAGGTAAAACAACTCCTAAGTCTTCTTCAAAAAAGGAAACTGTAAAAAAGGAAACTAAACCAAAATCCGAAAAATCAAACAATTAAACATTAAACACTTCTAATGGCACATAAAAAAGGAACAGGTTCTACAAGAAACGGAAGAGATTCAAATTCCAAAAGACTTGGTGTGAAAGCTTATGGAGGAGAAAAAGTAACTGCTGGATCAATCTTGATTCGCCAAAGAGGTACTTCTTTCCTTCCAGGAAATAATGTTGGGAAAGGTAAAGATGACACTCTTTTTGCGCTCAAAGAAGGAACAGTAAGTTTCGAAAGCATTAAAAGAAATTTAAGAAATAGAAAAAGAGTTAATGTAGTTATCTAATTTTCTTATAAGCTCTTGTAGTTATAAGAATAGGATGAAATACTTCTAAAAAATTTGATTGAAGAGTCTCAAAAAACTTTTCAACAATTTGAATATCGTCGATATGAAACGGATATTCATTTTTTTCTCCTTTAAAAAAATACCAATTAAATAAAGCAATAGAATTAGGATCCATAAACTCATTGAAAATCTCAATTTGAGAAGCTGGATCAGCAAGATGTTCCAAAACATCAAGGCAAATTATCGTATCAAATTTAGATATTTGTGTATCTTTAATTGTCTTACAAAAAGTAAGTTTTTTTTCGACTCCTAATTTCTTAGCCCTGTATTCAACAAAGTTTCTATTTGTCTCATTAATATCTACAAAAAAAACATGCTCAACTTTTGAAGACATAGCATTAGCTAGGGCATGCGTTCCAATACCTCCTCCAAAATCTAAAACCAAATCTCTCGAAAATCTCTGCTGAAGTTTTAACGTATCAGCGATGTAGTCCTTGCTTGTGATGTGCCAAGCAGCTAAATCAGCTACATGCCGATCTCCAACTATTTCAGTATAAAAATCTGAAACATCATTCAAAGCATCTCCAGGATGTGAATTTGCTAAATTCATCTTTGCATTTGCAAGGAATCCATCTAAATCACATTCTCTAATAGATAAGTATTCCATTAAATGTGATTTCAAATTAAAAGCATTTTCTAAAAACTCTTTTAAAATAAAATTATTGTTTTTCAATTTCTTTCTCTAAATTGCCAATATCAAAATCATAGGATGGTTATAAATCTTTCTCAAAGTATTCTTAATATTAAAAATGGAAACTAAAGATGGATTCTTAGTAATTAATAAAGATAAAGGATGTACTTCACATGATTGTGTTAAACAAATAAGGAAGTTACTTAATACGAAAAGGGTCGGTCACACAGGAACTCTTGACCCAGAAGTTACAGGGATATTACCAATCGCGATAGGCAGTGCAACAAGATTTATTCAATATCTCCCTCAGGGTAAAACTTACATAGGACAAATTAAATTAGGGATAAGAACTAACACTGATGATATTCACGGAGAAATAATTAATCAAAAAAGTTGGCCTAAAATCAGTGATGAAAAATTAGATCAATACTTAAATAGATTTAGAGGAATTATTAAACAAATTCCGCCGAAAGTATCTAGTGTGCACGTTAATGGTGAGAGAGCTTATAAAAAATCCTTCAGGAATGAAGTTTTTGAATTAGCCCCAAGAGAAGTAAAAATAGACGAACTTAATTTAATGAAATGGGACCAAATAAACGGAATCATAGAAATAAAAATCAAATGTTCAGTTGGCACATACATAAGAGCAATTGCAAGAGATATAGGTGAAATTCTTAATTCCGAGGGTTGCCTTCTACAACTAAAAAGAATTTCAGCTTGTGGCTTTGATGAACAAAACTCGATAAAAATATCTGATATCGAAAAAGGTAAAAAAAACTCAAAAAATTTCATTATTCCAACAATTTCTGCTCTTAATCACATTTCATCATTTGTCTTAAGTACAGAAGAACAAATCAATTTTTGGCAAACAGGAAGAGCAATTAGAGTTGATGTTAATTACTTCCAGGGAAACAAATCTTTTGACTACAAAAAACCTATAAAAGTAATAGATAAAAAACAAATACTACTTGGTATAGGTTTCTTAAATGAAGAGCAATCTAATATAAATCCAAAATTAGTCCTTAATGCAAAATGATTTTATAGGAAGTCTTTCCTGAAGGGTTGAATCTCTACACCCCTGTAAAAATGCTTTAATATTTTTTCAGCTTTTAGACCTTTTGATGCCATATATTTTGCACCCCATTGACTCATTCCTACTCCATGTCCAGATCCCTGCCCAAGAACTATTAACCCTTTTTTTGTAGATAATTCATTATTTAGATCTTCTTCAAAAAATTTAAATCTCACCAAATTACTTTTTAGGCCTAATCTTTTTCTTAAATCAACCCCAGACATTTTATAAGATCCATAAGCTCCAGAAAGCCTCACATTTTTTACCCTTCCTGTCTTTGTAATATTTAGAATCTCTATATTTTTCAATCCACCAATATTGGGGAATAAATTTGTTAATTCTTTGCTTGAAAATTTTCTTTGCCAACTAAATTTCGGATTTTTTTTATCAAAATCTTTAACACTTGATAAATAATGATATTCATTCTTCCATACATCTTGACTATTTTCTGTCATTCCTCCTGAACTACTATGAAAGACAGCATTAATTAATTTATTTTTATGTGTTAAGACCAAAGATCGTGTACTTCTAACAGCTCTGGTGGTTTTGTAAGTTCTTGACTCCAAGCCATTATAAACTTGATTTTTCTGAGTTGAGTCTATATCAAATAGATTATTTCCCTTTTGCTTTAAAGCATACGTTCTAGAAGCTATTGCTTGTGCTTTTAATGCTTCCATAGGCCATTTTGTTGGCATCTCTGCCCCAACCACACTACTAAGATATTTTTCAATTCTTAAAACATTAACTACCAATATTTCAGAATCAAGTATGAAGAGGTTAATTTTACCTGAAAATCTTTTCTGACCTACCCAAATACCTCTCCCGTCAGAAGATCTGATTTGAAATTTTTGATTATGTTTTAAATCATATTGTTCTTTTTTATTCTTATCAAAATATATAATTTTTCTATTTTGCTCATTTTTCAAAGTTAAACCTTTTACTTTTTTATTTGAGAAAATTTCTCCCTCTATAGTTAAAGGAATTGATTTATCTGATCTGATCCTTAAATTATTACTCTTTGATATCAAAACTCTAATTATTGGCTCTCTAGAAGCAAAAACTCTCTCACTCTGAAAAACGCAAATAAATAAAATACTAATAAAGCAATATTTAATATAATTATTTTTTAATTTAAGTATCACTTTGTTTAAAAACAAATGCTTAATTTGCCTAAGTTTGACTAAAAGTCTAAATTTAATCCAGATATAAAAATAAAAATATCATAAATAAGTGAATATCACCTTCTTAGGAACAAGCTCAGGAGTCCCATCCTTAACGAGAAATGTTTCTTCTCTAGCGCTTAAATTATCACAGTCATCAGAAGTTTGGCTTTTTGATTGTGGAGAAGGAACGCAACATCAAATAATGAAAAGCAATATTAAATCTTCACAAATCAAGAAAATATTTATTACACATATGCATGGGGATCATATTTATGGTTTGCCTGGACTTTTGGCTACCTTAGGTTTATCAGGAAATAGTGATGGTATTGCAATTTACGGTCCTTCAGAGTTACGGAATTTTATAAATTCAGCACTTAAAAGTAGTTTTTGTAAACTATCATTCCCATTGCATTTTGTGGAAGTTGAAAATTTTGCATCAAAGAATAAAATTCTATTTGAAAACAACAAAATAAAAGTAAATTGCGCCTGCCTTAAACATAAAATACCTGCTTATGGTTATAGAGTGAGTGAAAAAGATAAGCCAGGTATATTTGATATCAAAAAAGCACAGTCTCTAAAAATAGCACCTGGACCAATTTATTCAGAACTGCAACAAGGTAAAAAAGTCGTATTAGCAGATGGTAGGACATTTGATGGGAAAGAATTCTGTGGACCCCCTAGAAAGGGTGAAAGTTTTGTTTATTGCACAGATACAATCTTTAGCGAATCAGCTGTTTCACTATCAAAAAATGCCGATTTACTCGTACATGAATCGACTTTTTCAGAGGAGGATGAAAGCATGGCATACGAAAAATTACATTCCACAACAATCATGGCTGCCAAAACAGCATTATTATCTAACGCAAAAAAATTAATTATTACTCATTTAAGTCCAAGATATACCAAAAAAAACGCAATTACACCAACCGATTTGCTTAAAGAAGCTCAAAAAGTTTTTCCAAATACTCAGCTTGCAAAAGATTTTCTAACGGCAGAAATAAAATAAACTGCAACAGTTCGTTAGAAGAGGAGTCGTAAATGACCAACCCATGGAATAATAGTCATAGGTTTTCTATATTGATGTTGATCGAAATGGTCTCTATTTTTTCATCACTACATAAGTCTTTCAAAAGACTATTTATTTTTCTTCCATTAATTATTGGGTTACTTATTAATCCAATATCTGCAAACGCACTCTATCCTAGTGATCCTTCATCAGTGGATGGATTGAAAGAAGATCTTCATGGAGCAGATCTTCAAAATAATGAATTTGTAAAATATGATTTATCTTATCAAGATTTAGGAGAGGCTAATCTTCAAGGCGCCTATATGAGCGTGACAACTGCGAAGAATTCTAGTTTCAAAAGCGCCAATATGAAAGATCTTATTGCATATGCTGTACGTTTTGATAATGCTGATTTATCTGATGCGAATCTTACAAATGGTGAGCTAATGAAAAGTGTTTTTGATGGAGCAATTATAGATGGAGCAGATTTTACAGATGCAAATCTTGATCTTTCTCAGAGAAAATCATTATGTGAAAGAGCTAGTGGAACTAACCCACAAACTGGAGTTAATACAATTGATAGTCTTGAATGTACTGGCTTAAAAGGTTACATGCCACCAAAGCCAAAAGCATAAGATTCAAAGCTAACTAACTTAAGATGGGAAGATATTACCAGGCTCTTTTGAGTCTGGTTTTTTGCTGTACCACCATTCTTGTATATCAGAAGAAAACTTCTTTGAAAAAAGTGTAATTACAGTTTCAACAGGTTTTGATCCAGGCTCCAAAATCTGAACTGAGTAAGATGGGCATTTTCGTGAAGCCATATCAGCAACGAACCTAGAGCCTATTCTTCTCCAACTAGGCTCCTTACTTCTCCAAGCAAGTCTTGAACAGGGCCAGGGTAACTCTTCCCTATCATATAATCTGCAACATGGTCCAATTACCCTATAACTGTACTGACCTCCATAACTTGATTGAACACTGCCAGTCTTAAACAATTCAAAATTATTCATCCATAAAAAAAGCCACCTTTATAGAGGGTGGCAGAGAAATAATAAATAATCAACTTTGAAAAGTTAATTTTTTATAATTAATACAATTCTTCCTCAGCATGAGTTGTAATTGTTACGTCAGATGTTGGATAAGCAACACATGTAAGCACAAAACCAGCTTCTAGTTGATCATCATCCAAGAAACTTTGATCTGATTGATCAACACTACCTGAAGTAACTTTTCCAGCACATGTTGAACATGCTCCAGCTCTGCAGGAATAAGGAAGGTCGATACCTTGCTCTTCAGCAGCATCAAGGATGTACTGGTCATCAGGTACTTCGATAGTTGAATTAAGACCTTCACCTTCGTTGATGAGTGTAACTTTGTAAGAAGCCATTTAAATAAAAAATTGTTGGTAGTTAATACCTATCAAATACATTTTTAACATCGATTGGGTCGATATGTGAGATTTTGAAGTAAAAAATGACACAATAAAATGTATTAATGAGTATTTATAAGAAAAACTTATGTCTGGGTTGATTAGCTGGATTTTTGAGCATAAATGCATGCCCAATCTTTTCTAGTTGATACATCCAATAATTTCAAGTTATTTTGAATTAATATTTTTATAATTTCATCTTTTTGTGAATTTAGAATTCCACTGAAAATTACTTCCCCATTGTTTCTCAAACATTTATAGATATTTGGAATCATTTCTTTTATTACTTCAGCAAGAATATTACATAAAACAAAATCAAAATTTTTTAGTTGATATTTTAAAACCACCTCATTAAAAGATCCCAAATATGTATTTAAGTTTCTTAAATTACCGAAATTTAGTTGAAAATTAGAGTTAGTTGAATTTATAGCTAGATAATCATTATCCACTGCACAAACCCCCTTAGCACCAAGCAATCTTGCGGCAACGCTCAAAATCCCGCTACCACTACCAATATCTAAAACCTTTTTATTAGAAAATAAAATATTTTCCATTCTTTCCAAGCATAGATATGTCGAAGGGTGGCCTCCAGTGCCAAAAGCTGCTCCAGGATCAATTTTTATGATTTGTTTATCTTTAAATTTTTCATTTAGATTTATCCAACAAGGTAATATTAAAAAATGGTTTCCTACTAATTCAGGGGACCAATATTTCTTCCAGCTTGTCAACCAATCCTCCTCTTTAATTATACTCCATTCAAAAAATTGATTCTTAGAGGAATTAATGTTTAAAAGTTTGCTAATTATTTGTTCAAAACTAGATCTAGAAATATCGTCCCATTCATCAATTGGAAGCCATATATTAACGTCTTTTTTGTTTTCATTTTTTACTAAATATTCAAATGAAAAACTAAAGATTCCCAGCTCGTTTAATTTCCAAATAATAATTTCTTCTGAATCACTTCCTATCTGAAAAGTAAGTTTATACCAATCTTTTGTTGCCATTATATAGGTTCAATCTTTTTATAAAGTAACTGGATTAGCGTTAGTAATTCCCTCGACTTCAACAATTGTGTCAAGCAACTTATTAGGGATTGGATCATCAATACTTAGAACCATAACAGCTTCTCCTCTAACAATTTTGCGCCCAACTTGCATTGAGGCAATATTTACATTATTGCTCCCCAATAAAGAACCAAGCTTGCCAATAATACCAGGCATATCTCTATGCCTAGTAACCAACATATATCTACTGGGCGATACATTAACAGGATATTGATCAATACTAATAATTCTTAATTCCCCATCAGCAAAAATGCTTCCCGCTACACTATGGTCGCCATTATCACCATAAGTAGTTAATTGAAGCGATCCACTCGCAAATTCAGGCCTTGCCTCATCTTTACTCTCGACTACTGAAATACCTCTTGAATCTGCTTCTAGAGAAGCATTCACATAATTGATCCTATCTCCCAAAGCTTTACTTAGAAGACCTTTTAGACTTGCAATAATTAATGGCTGTGAAGGGTGTTGAACAAATTCACCTTGAAGCTTTACTTCTAGTTTCTGTATCTGTCCACCTGCAAGCTGGCTTATAAGTAGACCCATTGTTTCAGCCAATTGCAAATGAGGTTTTAGACTATCCATAATATCAGGGCTCAAACCTGGTATGTTTACTGCAGTTCTCGCTGATAAGCCAAGCAAGACATCTCTGATTTGTTCTGCAACGTCAACAGCTACATTTTCTTGTGCTTCCCGAGTAGATGCTCCTAAGTGAGGGGTAAGAATAAGATTCTTTTCTACCTTCAAAAGTGGTGAATTAGATTCCAGAGGTTCTTTTGAAAAGACATCTATTGCAGCCCCTCCAATAAATGATTTATTTAAAGCCTCTGCTAATGCTTCTTCGTCAATCAAGCCTCCTCGAGCACAATTAATTAATTTTGCGCTACTTTTCATACTTTTAAGCACCTTCATATTTACTAAATTCTCTGTCTCTGGTGTCCTAGGTAAATGCAAAGTTACATAATCGGATTGTTGAAATAAATCCTCTAGTTCAGATAGCTTAACTTGTATTTGTTGAGCTCTTTCAGTTGAGACAAAGGGATCATATCCGTAAACTTCCATTCCTAATGCATTAGCAACTTTCGCTACATGAGCACCAATTTTCCCTAAACCTACTACACCTAATTTTTTCTTATAAAGCTCATTCCCAACAAATTTCTTTCTTTCCCATTTACCCAACAAAGTACTACTATTAGCAACTGGAATATTTCTAGATAAGGCCAACATCATAGCTATTGTATGTTCAGCAGCAGCTATCGTATTACCTCCTGGAGAATTAACAACTAGAACTCCCTTTTGCGTGGCAGCCTTGACATCTACATTGTCTACTCCAACTCCTGCTCTTCCAATTATTCTCAGTTTACTTGAAGAGTTAATAATTTCTTCAGTCACTTGAGTACCTGAGCGAATCATTAAAGCATCATAATCTTTAATAATGGAAGCCAACTCAGAGTCTGAGATTCCTATCTTCTGATCAACCTGAGCAACTTGTGAAAGAATATCGATTCCTGTTTGATCAATTGGATCTGTAATGAGAACTTTTGTCATTTAAGATTGGTTCTTTAATCTTTTACTTTAACTTAATCTATAGTGTATGTATCTTATTTTATTAATTTGAATAACACACAAACATTTGAGGATTGAAATTTGACTAAAAGTATTGTGATATTTGAAGACATTGATAAATGTATCCAGCTATTTGATGTTTTCAAAGAAAAATCAGTAATGCTCTCTGAAGCTATTTTGATCCCACCAAAAAGTGAGAAAATATCATCAGTCGAAGCAGAATTGTTCAATGCGAAAGCAAATATCTTATTCAAATCTCAAAATTTTGAAGAAATAAGAATCTTAAATCCTAAACTTGATAGAAAGATCAGACAAAAAGATATGAGTAGATGGCTAATGCCATTTGGGTTTATAGCTGGAATAGCTTTTTCTAATATGACAAATTTATCTACCTTCAGCTTTCTTGGTTTAAATAACATCGGGGAATCATTAATTGGAGGTCTTTTAGGAATGGGTTCAGGATATTTAGGAAGCATTGTTTCTTCCGCAAGTATCAACATTAATAGAAATAAAGAGTTAAGATCAATCATTAATTTTAATAAAGAGGGTAAATGGCTTGTTCTACTTGAGAATCAAATTGGGGCTGAATTACCATGGGCTTTGATAAAACAATCAGAAGCAAAAGATATAATTTTTTTAGAAGGCTAAATGATTGACTTAAAAGAGATCTTAATAAATTCAAACTACAAAAAAGAAACTGAGGAATTAATAAATATGGCCAACTTAGCCTACAAACACTGGGAAACTTATTGGACTGGGTTTAATTCAACTTATGTTTGCGAAGAGATTTTAAAAGATTTTGAAAATTTAAATGATTTCAAATTTTTTATTTATGGAGGATTCTCCTCTTCTCAAAGATCTAGGATAGCTTGCTTTAGAGGAGATAATATTCCTGAAGAGGGTGCGCTAAAAAGTAATTTTCCAGCTCAAGGGATAAAAATTAATGGAAATTTTTTATTTGATAATGCTACACAAGACGACTTTAGATCCCTCTTAATTGAAAATGGGGTTAATCAAATAAAAGTTGGAGATATATGGACTATTGGCGATAGGGGAGCACAAGGGATAATTGATAATTCAAATATTAAGCATCTAGATGAAAAGATTTTTTATTTAAGAGACGTAAAAGTAAAAGTTAATGTAGTAGATTTAGATGAATTACAAATACCTTCTGGAAGATCAAAAAAACTTGTCAATACAGTAGAAGCTTCAACTAGATTAGATGCTATAGCTTCAGCTGGTTTTAGGGTGTCACGAACCAAAATCATTGAAAGGATAGAAAATGGAATGCTCAGATTAAATGGAAACAAAGTTAATAAGCCAACAATTAATCTAAAAATTGGCGACAAACTAGAACTTGAAAATAAAGGATTTATCGAAATTCTAAATTTAGAAATAACCAAAAGAGAACGATGGAAAGTTAAATTACTTAGAAAATGAAACGCAACCTGCTATTTTCTTATTAGGGGGATTAGAATTCCTCAATTGGGGCGATTAGCTCAGTGGTAGAGCACTACCTCGACACGGTAGTGGCCACTGGTTCGAATCCAGTATCGCCCATTAAAATTATTGACGACCTAGGTTATATCCACAGAAAATAATTTCATTTTTTAGATTATTAAAAAAGATGAAACTTAATCAAATAATTAATCTACATAAGGGGCTCACAGCATTTGTAGTGATAGGTCTTATGATTTTTTTTGATAACTTTACGATCGCTCCTTACGTTTATTTAGCTTTGCATGGTACTTATGGATTACTTTGGCTTCTAAAAGAAAAGATATTCCCAGATCCTTATTTTAAAGAAAAAATCAATTTCTTAACTTCAGTTACTGGTTTTATTTTCCTTGGAAGTTACTGGGTAGCTCCCTACATTCTTATCTCATCTCAGAAATCTGTTCCAAATATTGTAATAGCTGCATCTGTATCTATAAATATAATTGGGGTGTTTCTACACTTTGCTAGTGATGCCCAAAAATATTTTTCTCTTAAATTAAAAAAAGATCTAATTAAAGAAGGATTTTTCAAAAATATAAGGAATACAAATTATTTAGGAGAAATACTAATTTATCTATCATTCGCCATACTTTCAATGAGTTTCATACCATTAGTAATTCTTGCAATATTTTTCTCTATAGTTTTTCTGCCAAGAATGATAAAAAAAGATAAATCGCTCTCAAAATATGATTCATTCGAAGAATACAAAAAGAAAAGTGGTCTTATATTGCCCAAATTAAATGCCTGATAACAATTTACCCAGTTGGAGGCAAGATTTAAAATCTTCTAGAAAAAAAGAGGGCAAATCACCCTCTAATAGATGGATACAGCTTGCAACAGTGAGCAAAGAAAATGAGCCAAGATTAAGGACAGTTGTTTTCAGAGGATGGCATAAAGATAGTTCAATGATTATTTTTACAGATAGAAGAAGTGAAAAAATTGGACATTTAAAATCCAACCCTAATGCAGAAATATTATGGTTCTTTTTGAAAACCAAATCACAATATAGATTCAAAGGAAAAATACATGAATTAAGTGATAACAAAAATTATTGGGATTTATTATCAGAAAAATCAAAATCTTCTTGGTTTTGGGGATCTCCTGGAGAGAAAATAAAACCAAAAGTCCAATCTGCTTATGAAATATCATCCAATTTTCCCAAGTCAGAAAATTTTGTAGTTCTAAATTTTGAAATCGATTCAGTAGATCTTCTTAAATTAGAACAGCCTGTTCATAAAAGATATCTTTGGGAAAAGGGAAAGAAATGGGAAAAAGTTGAAATTAATCCTTAAATATTTCTAAATTGTATACTTAGGTTGAAAAACATATAGTGATCAGTCAGTTTTAAAAAAGAAGTATTATTCATATGAATATCTCAGAAATTCCAGAAAACCCTTTTATTTTTTTATCTTGGGTGACTGCTATAGGGCTATTTATAAGTCTTTCTGAAGCAACAATTAAGATAAAGCTTGAGAAGAGAAACAGCTATAGAAAAAGGTTAGAACTTATAAATAATCTTTATCCTAAGAAGTTAGCTTGAAGTATCTGAAAGTATGTTCGCTTGAAGAAATTGAAATAAGCCACCTTTACTTGTTTCATCTTTAACTTCAACTTCCTTAGAATTTATTGATTTTTTTGAAGGAATGATTTCCTCTTCATCTTCTGATCTCAAAATTCTAATAATGACTTCATCTAAGGAAAAATTACCAGGGCCTGTTAGTGCAATTGAAGTCGCAGAAGCGAAATACAATAGTAAAAGCTCTAGTAAGAAAATATTAAAACCTGAAGTAACAAGTGCATGGTATATAGCAACAGAAATTGTTCCCACAATTGCCAAAGCCCCGAATCTTGTAGCTAAGCCGATAATTAGTAGCCAACTACCGCCTATTTCAGAGAATGCCGCAATGTATGATAAAAATATTGGGAATGGAAGATGTAAAGGTCTGACAAAAGCATCAGCGAAATTTTCTATATTTGCTAATTTTTCATAGCCGTGGTGAATGAGAACAGTTCCAGTTATAACTCTAAGAATTAATAAAGCAGTATCTTTGCTAAACGACTTGGTAAGAATTGTTGAAAGCACTATAAAAAAATTATCCTTAAGTAAAAATAACTAGTCACAGTATCCATCGTGGATTAAACGGCAAAAGTTGCGCCTAATTAAGTATTTATACTTAGTTGTCTAATGAATTCTTTTTCTGATTAGGAATTCAACTAAGTTAAAAATTATTTTTTGAATAATTTTCTAATATTCTATGATTGATTTTCGGAATATTTTCTTTAAATTTAAAAAACCCTTTTTTGGCGAATTTCCAAGCAAATAAATCTTCATCTCTAACAAGGTTAAAAATTTTTTTATGGTGTAAATTTTTAAAATCAGTTATGAAATCGTAATTTTCTCCCACTCCAGGATAAATAATGTCTATTTCGTTGGTATTTTTAAAAGTATTTTTCAGTGAATAAGTATCAATCTGTTCAACATTATCAAAATCCTCTACAAATTCAGAGACCAAATCTTGTTTAAATTTCAAAACAGATTCAGACAATTTAATTTGTCTTTGTTCATTTTTTAAAAGGATAATAAATACTTTTTTATAGCTTGTAAGTAAATTTTTAAGGGTTGCAAGGTGCAGATCATTTTCAAACATAATCAGATTATCTGATTTAGGATGCATATCATTTTTATAAATCTCATCTTCTAATGGTATTTGATTAGATTCTTCAAGAAAAATTTGTTGATTACTGATTTTTTCTGTATTAAATCTATTATTTGAAAATTTTCTGAGGTTTGATGATGAAAAAAGATATTGTTTTCCCTTTGTTTGCAATCCTCCGACCCATCTCCAGCTAAGGAGATTAGATGCAGCATCACCATCAAAAAGATATTTAAAGAAAAACTTTGCTCCCAATTGCCATGGAAGGCCTAAATTAAATATCCAAGTACTCGCAAACCACATTCTTGTATGGTTATGCAAATAGTTGTACTGCTTTAATTCATGGACCCAAGAATTAAAAAAATCTAATTCTGTATTGCCATTAGTTGCACTTTCATATAGCTCATAATCAAAATCGATATTGTTTTCTGAAATAAAATTTCTCCAAACTTTAGGTCTATTTTCCATCCACCCTTTCCAGTAAACTCTCCAAAATATTTCTTCAACAAATTTAGTTGAATTTTTGATTTTATACTTACTTTTAATATCATGAATCAGATCATATTCCGATAAAATTCTATGTGTAATGAAAGGCGATAATTTTGAAACTGAGCTTTCGTTATTTGGCCCAAAATCAAAATTTCTTAATTTTGCATAATCATTAATTTTGTATTTCGCAAAATTTTCCCAGGTATTTTGAGCTTTTAATAAAAATGACATTTTCTGATAACTGTAAAAAATTTTTTTTTGTATTGATAGAAATTTCAAAAATTTGTTTGCAAATTAATCCTCAAAACTTTCTATTTCACCTTTAAGTAAATATGTTTGATTGAAGTATTTAATTTAAACTATTAATTCGTTCATTTTATACTCTTAAATCGCTCTCTGCGTAGGAGGATATTTAGTGGTCAATTACTTTTTTAATCTAATTTTAATTTTCAAATCTTTATTTAAATGATTTTTTCTAAAAAGTTTTAAATATTTATCAAAATTATTATGAATAATTTATTAATGAGAGATGTTAAGTATCTTGATGAACAATACAGAATAGGTCAAGGCATAATTTCGGATGGTGCATTTGAGCAACTTGAAAAGCTCTTTATTCCTGTTGATCCAGAACCTGACTTCTTTAATCAAAAAAATAATAAACTTTTGCCAAAATTAGCTAAAAAAAACTATAAAGAATTTTTGAAAAGTTTATTAACCAAAACAAGATTAAGCATTCAACCAAAAATTGATGGCTGTGCTATTGCAATTAGATATATAGATGGCAATTTTAATAAAGCAATTACAAAAAAAGGACTAGATGTCTCAAGCAAAATTAAACAAATTAAAAATGTCCCCGATTGTATTCCTATCAAACGAGATCTTCAAATTAGAGGTGAACTATACGCTACAAACCAACTTGCCGGAATTTCCCAAAGAATTACAAGAAAATACCTCAATGATAAGAAAGGGATTAGAGAAAGTCTCCGCTTTTGCTGTTTCCAAATACTTAATGGAAGACTTAATCAATACGAAACCCTTAACTATCTTAAAAAATGTGGCTTCAGCACCCCTGAAAGTTACTTCACAAATCATACAAGCGAAATCCAAATATATAAAAAAAATTGGTTAGAGAGAAAAATATTTGCGAAATATCCAACTAATGGGATAGTTATAAAAATAAATAGTAGGAAATTACAGTTACATAGAGAGAAAAGTTTATCTCAAAATAAAGAATGGCAATATGCAATTCAAAAATAATATTAAATAGTACCTTCAAAAAGAGCTCACGATACTGACTTCCAGTATTTACAGTGGAAAAGTAATTAAATTTTGGTTAAATTCCAAAGCAATTTGCAGGATTACTAAATGACTGCCACTATTTCAAGACCTAAAATCTCTAACTGGGAAACATCTAATATTCCAAACCTTGCAGGCAAAACAGCGCTAATTACTGGTGCTAATAGTGGTCTTGGATACTACACTGCAAAGGCCTTAGCAGAAAAAGATGCTCATGTTGTTATAGCTTGTAGATCGCTTGAAAAAGCTAATCAAACTATCAAAAAACTTAAAGGTCTTAATCCTGAAGGATTATTTACACCTTTAGAATTAGATTTGTCAGATTTAAATAATATTGTTGAAGTTCAGTCCAAAATTTTTGATAATTTTGAAAATTTGGATTTATTAATCAATAATGCAGGTATTATGCATCCGCCTAAAACTCTTAGTGCCCAGGGATATGAAATACAATTTGCAGTTAATCATCTAGCTCACATGCTTTTGACTCTAAAGCTACTTCCAATTATTGAAAAAAAAGAAGAATCTAGAATAGTGACGGTTACTTCCGGAGCACAATTTTTTGGCAAAGTTGGTTGGAAAAATCTGAAAGCCGAGACCTATTACAACAAATGGGAATCTTACTCCAATAGCAAATTGGCAAATGTAATGTTTGCTTTGGAACTAAATGAGAACTTAAAGCACAAAAATATACTGTCTTTAGCTGCTCACCCAGGAATTGCAAAAACAAATCTCTTTACTGCTCAAAAACCTAACCCTGGGCCATTAGAAACATTCTCATTGGAATTATTTAGCCCTATTTTTCAAACTGCTGAGATGGGTGCATTACCTCAACTTTTTGCAGCCACTTCACCAGACGCAAGAGGCGGTGATCATTATGGTCCTAGATTTAATTTCAGAGGTCATCCAAAACTATCCCCTACTTCTCCTTTCGCCATGAATAAAAAAGAAAGAAAAAATTTATGGGAAAAAAGCCTCGAAATACTTAATAACTTCTTATAAATTTTTCATTTTTACTAACTTTAGAAAATACTTCAAGATATGTAATTCACTCTCTGAGAGTTTCATAAATTCTGTTAAGGCATCATAATTTTTTTCATCAATTTTTTTTGACAATTGAATAAAACTATCATGGTTTTCATTAACAAAGCGCTCAGCAATCTGAGACGGGGTTAAACCCTGTTCAATTAATTCACCTGGAGCATTTTTCTCCCAATTTTCATAAAACCAAGAGAACCAATATTTTGCAGTATTATCTTCCATTATTTAACTTTTGTTGGGCGAATACTATAAATACTGAAGAAAATCTCATGATTGAATTACCCCTTAAACACAATTAATATAAATGCAATTATAAATTTAATGATAGATAATCATTCAAGTAAAAGAAATATTAATCTTGTAATTGGATTAGGTAAATCTGGATTTTGGGCTGCCAAGTATTTGAGAAGCATCAATAAGAGAGTAATTGTTTGGGAAAGTAAAGATGGGAAAGAATTCGTAGAAAGAAAAACAGCATTAGAAGAGCTTAATATAATAGTTTCTCTAAACAAAGAATTTGTATTTGAAGAAATTCAACCTTTTGTGAAAGAGATCGAATCTGTTGTTGTAAGTCCATCAATACCTTATGACCATATAACTATTATTAAATTAAAAAAAAAGGGAATTAATGTAATTGGAGAAATTAATGTTGCATGGGAAATTTTAAAAGACACAAATTGGATAGGTATTACTGGCACTAATGGCAAGACTACTGTTACTCATCTACTAAGCCATATACTCTGCGATACTGGATTATATGCTCCTTTTGCTGGAAATATTGGTACACCTTTGTGTAAATATGCTCACTCCAAAAAACATGAAAAAATTGATTGGGTTGTAGCTGAATTAAGCAGTTATCAAATAGAAATATCTCCAGAAGTAAAACCTAATATTGGAATATGGACAACCTTCACAGAAGATCATCTTGAAAGGCATAAAACACTTGAAAACTATTTCAACATAAAAAAAAGCTTGTTAGAAAAATCTGATTTTAGAATTTATAATTATGACGATAAAAACCTAAGAAATCACTACAGTTCGCTATCAAGAGGGATTTGGATAACAACTAGATTCGATAAATCAAATCTTATTCATTGCGATTATTGGATAGATAATCAAGCATACATTGTTGAGAGAGGGAAGAAATTATTCAAACTTGAACATTTTTCTTTAAAAGGAATGCATAATCTCCAAAATCTATTATTGGCAATTGCAGCAGCAAGAAAAGTTGGATTATCTGGTAAGAAGATTAATGATTCTCTATCTAATTACAAACAATTACCCCATAGGATGGAAACAATTTATAAAAATAATGATCTGGAAATCATTAATGATAGTAAAGCTACAAATTTTGACTCATCTATTGCGGGGATAAGTTCAATTAAAGGTCAAATCATAATCATTGCTGGGGGTAGATTAAAAGGCAATGAATATAGTGAGTGGATAAAAGTTTTAAAGAAAAAAGTTAAATGTGTTTTCCTTTTTGGAGAAAGCTCAAAAGTCCTAAAAATGGCGCTTATCAATGAAGGATTTAAAAAAAATATTTTTGAATTTTCAGAACTAAAAGAGCTTTTAAATTTTGTTTTTGATTATTTACAAAATAATAGGGTTGGAACATTATTATTCTCACCTTCATGCTCTAGTTTTGATCAATTTAAAAATTATGAAGAGCGTGGAGATTATTTCAAGAAACTAATAAGTGAAAAATTAAAGGTTAATAAATTCATTTTTTGTTCAAGTATCATTTCGTAATTTTCAGGTCGGTCATCACAACCGTTTACCCTCTAGCGAATATTCACTTAATTAGTTAGATTTTGACTATAAACTAATTACTACTAATGAGTGAATCTAACAATTTACCTCAAGCAATAAGTCATAAAAAATTAAGTTTCTTGATGCTTAAGGCACAGAAGGATGCTCATTTTACTGATGAATTAGCAGAAATAGAAAGCCCCGAAAAAAGAGAATTTGAAGAGTTAATAAACAATTGGGAAGCTTCAACTAAGAAGGTAGTTAATGAGTTATCAAAAAGAAAAGAGAATTTACTAAAAGATAAATCACCAAATTCATTAATTGCTCTTGGTGCTATGGAAGTTCACCTTAATATGGCTTTACAAGCTTTAAATGCATTTAATAAAGGAGTTGATGGGTAAAAGTATCGAATAAATTATAAAGAAGGCATCGAAAACAAGAGGAAATCTAGGTCTTTTTCAGTATCTATAAATACATCATCATAATTATTAACTTCAAAACCCAAGCCATCTCCAGATTCAAGACATATATTCGAATTAGAGTCTTTACTTTTTAATAAAAGATTACCTTCAATTATTTGTATCCAATTATATTTATCGATTTTTAATGGCAATTTTTTTTCTTTAATAGACTTATATTTACAACGCCATAAAGAGATACTTTGGTTTAGAAAAAGCTTATTATTTTTACCGTTTTTGTAATTAAAAATAAGATTGTCCCACAACTTTTCATTTAATGAAATTTGATCATATCGAGGTTTGATATTTTCTTTTTGAGGGTATATCCAAATTTGAAACAACTTACAGGTCTCATTTTCTTCATTCTTCTCGCTATGTGAGATTCCAGTACCTGCAGACATCACTTGTACTTCATCTTTATGAATTTTTCCAAGATTGTTTAACGAGTCTCTATGAGTTATTGCTCCTTTTGTTACGACAGTAATTATTTCCATATTTGCATGAGAATGTGTATTAAATCCTGAATTAGGAGAAATAATATCTTCGTTTATAACTCTAATTTTCCCAAAATTATTCCATTTTGGATCTCTATGCTCTGCGAAAGAAAATGAATGCATCGAATTTAGCCATTCTCTAGTCGATCTAAATCTTTCGTGAGATTTCCTTATCTTAATTATTTTCAAAGACATAATTAATAAGAAATAAATAAGGTGTATTTGTATAAATTTAATATTTTTGAAATTATAAATTATGAATTAGGTAGATTACTTTTATTTATTTGTTAATTTTACTTTGTGCTTTATTTGCTTTATTAATTATTTTTTTTGCTTCTTCTCTTGTAGAACATTTTTCTGCCTCAACATTCAAGTTTTTTAATTTATTCAATTGCTTTGAAATTTTCATAAAAGGTTAACTTAACAAATAGAAATTAACACATTTTTAATAGAATAGCTAAAAATACTGGTTTGTATTAGAGCTTTACTACCTAAAAATAGGATTGAAGGATGGAATTATCAGAACAATATAGAGGGTGTATTGGATTATCTTTGATTGTTTTCTTAATTAAAAGCGGTCCAAGAGGATTATCAAAATTATTTTTCCTAATTGAGTTATATTGCATTATTTTTTTTGATATTCTTTTATTTCTTTTTAGAAATTCCCCTTTATTACCCCAGCCTAACCATAAATCACAATTTTTATTTTCAGACCAGTGTTTTAAGTTCTTATAAATATTATTATTGTTTAGATAACCCACAGGGTTTTTATGATTTAAAAGTTTATCTGGGTTGCTTGAAATTAGAGCAAATAGATTGATTAATTTTACTTTGCCATAATTATTATTTTTCGAAATTTTGATTATCTTTTTTGTTGTATTATCTAAGAAAAATTCATCGGATAGTGATGGGTTTAAACCAATAAAAATAATTTCCTTTGTTGATTTAGAAATTTTATAACTTAAACTCCATCTATATAGTTTGTTAGCACTTATTGAACAATTTCTTTCTAGAAATAAATTTTTCAACCTAAACCTACACCTCTAGCCATAAGAGTTGCAAAGAAAGGTATTGTTGCAAAGCCAACTAATTCGGTGGTAATGATGAGTCTAAACCTCTTAACTAGGTTTTCTGAAATTTCAGGTAATTTATTCTTACTTAATGGAATGGCCCATAAGATATAGGTTGTTGTTGGGTATAAGGAAAGTAATCCGACCAGAATGTAAAGAGAAACCTTTATCCAAAACACAGGATTACTAGTATAAAAATCACCTCCTTGACCAAAATATTTAACACGTAAAATACCAGTAACTAATATTGCAACTCCTGCTAAACCATAAACAACATCTGCAATTATCATTGAGATTGTCTCATTTTTATTAAGACCTACTTTGAGAGTCAATCTTTCAAACAAAAGAGAACCGAAACATAATATAATTCCTAAATAATGAACATATGCAACTAATGCACTTTTAGCAATTTCACCTGTTAATAAAGTTCCTAATAACATTTTCTAGTCAAAATTTATACAATACTAACCACCAAATAAAGAATTTGTTTAGAAAATAGATTAAACAATAAAAAGCTAGGTATTGAATCTAGGACTCTAAAAACCTTTTTTGACCATCTTCAAAAAAATCCTTTTTATTCCATACTTCGATTACATCTGGAAAATGTTTTTCCATGCAATTATCACAAACCCCATGACTGAATCTAATATCACTAATTTTCGAAAGGTATTTTTCTAAATGCATCCAATCGCCCTCCTTATTTTTTACTTCTCTGCAATATGAACATACAGATAAAATACCTTCTTGTTTGTGCAAGTTAGATAATGCATCTAGCAAGTTCAATGATTTTTTTCTAAGCTCTAAAAATGAAACTATTTGCTTGGATAATAATTCCATAATATTGAATTGTTTTGTAGTTAGATTTCCTGGCTTTCTGTCTATTACACAAAGAGTTCCAAGTTTATTACCATCACTATTTCTAAGGGGAAAACCTGCGTAAAAACGAATCTTGGGATCTCCTGTTACTAATGGATTATTTATAAATCTTTCATCTTGGAAAGCATCATGAATAATTAACGGACTATTTTCTCTTATTGCATGGGTACAAAAAGACCAATCTCTTCTAGTTTCTGATATTTGAAGTCCTATTTTGGATTTAAACCATTGTTTATCTTTGTCTACCAAAGTCATTAAAGAAATAGGCACATTACATGTTGTAGCAGCAATCTTTGTAATATCGTCATAACATGATTCTGGCTTGGTTCCTAAAATCCTATATTCTGCTAAAGCTTTTAATCTTCTTTCCTCTTCTTCTTTTTTTGATACAAGATTCTGCATTGATCTTCACCAATAATTAAAACTTTAAAATTAAATTTTCTTCAAAAAACTTTTTCCTTCTAATACTTAATAAAAAAAAGATAAACTTATTGATTTGTTACTTATTGATTTTTTCCTTAATGATTTAACTTTGAGATTGCCATCCCAGCGATCCATCCACTTGTCCAACAATGTTGAAAATTAAATCCACCTGTTATCCCATCAACATCTAAGACTTCTCCAGAAAAAAATAACCCTGGACAAATTAAGCTCTCCATAGTTTTAAAATTTACTTCATTAATTTTTACGCCTCCAGAAGTAACAAATTCCTCTCCAAATGGTCCTTTGCCCGAAATTATATATTTGTCACTCATAAGAATATTTATCATTTTCTCTCTTTCATCCGCAAGTAAATAAGCCCACTTTTTCTCTTTATCAATACCTATTTTATTTAATAAAAAAATCCATAATCTTTTTGTTAATAGTGGCACCGGTCTACTATTAATTAAATTCACCTTGCCTTTATTTAATCTCAAATAGTTAACTTTTTCTTTTAACTCCTTATAATTTAAAGTAGACCATTTAATGATTAGATTAAATTTATATTTTTGGCTATAAAGTTCTCTTGCTGCAATTGATGAAAGTTTTAAAACTGCTGGCCCACTAAAACCCCAATGAGTTATTAGTAAATCGCCTCTATTTTGAAAATTCTTATTGTTTAATTTAATTTCAATATCTATACCCTTTATCGATACCCCACTACATTCATCCAAATTTGGTTCTTTTGTAGAAAAAGTAAAAAGCGATGGTACAGGTTTAACAATGTTGTGCCCAAGGTTTTGAGCTAATTTATATCCGCTAGGATTACCTCCAGTTGAAAGAATAATATTTTTTGAAGTTACCTTTGTTTTTTTTAGACTAAAAATATTGAATATATTGTCTGGAGTTTTTGAAATTTCTTTTACAAAAAATTTTGTTAATATCTCCACGTTTTTTGATAAGGCACTTTTTCTCAAGCAATCAATAACATCCGAAGAACAATTAGAAACAGGGAATACTCTTAGATCTTCCTCAATTTTTAATTTTAACCCTTTTTTCTCAAACCAATCATATACATCTCCAGCTGCAAAACGATTAAATGATTCCAAGAGCTGAATTCCACCTCTGGGGTAATTCTCAACAAGTTCATTTGGAATCCATGTCGCATTAGTGATGTTACATCTTCCCCCTCCACTAATCCTTACTTTTTCCATAAGTTTTGAAGTGCCTTCGAGAATTATTATTCTTTTTACTCCATTTTCCGCAGCAGTTATTGCTGTCATAAAACCAGCTGCACCGCCACCTACAACTGCTAAATCAAAAGGTTCCAAAAGCTTATTATTTAATATGCTTCAATTTGATAATAGCAAGGAGTTACAAATAAAAATTACTCCCAAAAACCAAAAAAAAAAAATAAAAAACTTTAAAACTACATAATAAATAGCTTCAATTCACTAATTTTTAAATTTCTAAAAAAATCAACGCAGTCACTATTTTTATGCTTTAACTTAATTAAATGAGTTTAGTATTTTCTTACGTCAAATATTCTGAAGCCAGTTTTCCTATGACTGGTCAATACACTGCTCTTCTTTTAATAACTTCTGTTATTTGGGTTCTACTTTGGTTTGGATATAGACAAAATAAAATAAACGATGAGATCAAGAAAAAGGAAAAAGAAGAAAGAATTAATGCGAAAGTTCAAAGAAGAAAGAAGTTAGAAAGTTTATACCCTAGTAATAAAAAAACTGTTTAAAATTAACAAATTATTTAAAATAAATATGAAAAAAAATAATTTCAAATCACTAATTCAGTACCTACCAGGGATTTTGATTCTTATTTATGTATTCTTTTTAACATTTACTCAATTTATAAAATAAAATTTCTAAAAATTACTTGTTTTGATTGGAATCCTATCTGCTTTTGGAGCTGCTGCATCTTGGACTTATGCGTGCTTTATTTGGCGCTCGCAAACTCAGAAATATAAAACAATAGATATTAATTTAATAAAAAATATAATAGCTTTTTTAATTTTTACACCTGCCTTTATCAATATTAGTTCTTCAACTGAATTAAAAAACATATTTATCCTATTAGTTAGTGGAATAATAGGTATTGGTTTAGGTGATACTTTTTACCTAAAGTCATTACAAACAATCGGCACAAGAAAAACTTTATCTGTAGAAACTCTTTCTCCGTTGATGGCTGCTTTTTCGGGGGAAATATTTATTAATGAAGATTTAACGATTAAATCGTGGATAGGGGTAATCATAGTATCGATTTCGCTATTCATAATTCTCAAAAAAGGGAATGATTTTAAAGATGAAAACTTACCTTTCTCAGAAAAAATTAATTTTAAGATTTTTGCTTTTCCTTTTTTATCAGTTTTATGTGCTGTTCTTGGAGGTCTTTTTTCAAGGATGGTTTTTCTACAAAGCAATTTATCACCGTTCATTACAACTGAGATAAGATTATTAGGTGCAATAATTTTTTTAATAACTTTAAAAGGGTTCAAAATCAATTTTTTCTTAAAAAACATAGAAAAAAAAGAACAAAGAAGATTTTTGCTTTCAATACTTCTTGGAACGAATGTAGGAATAT
Organism: Prochlorococcus marinus CUG1433; assembly: GCA_017644425.1. Taxonomy (NCBI): domain Bacteria; kingdom Bacillati; phylum Cyanobacteriota; class Cyanophyceae; order Synechococcales; family Prochlorococcaceae; genus Prochlorococcus; species Prochlorococcus marinus. Next base: position 1,256,213 of record JAEPLN010000001.1, on the reverse strand, counting down.
TGCTACAACAAATTGTATTTAAAACTCTTCCTATAGGAATAGGTTGGGCGTTATTAAGTACATCTCCAGTAATTTCGTTATTTTTCGCTAAGAATGAGGAAAGAGAAATTACCAAAAAAATAATATTTTTTACTTGTTTTTTATTTTTTGGCTTAACGTTAATAATTATTTAATCTAAGAGTTAATGTAATAAATACTCATGTTAATAGAAATCAGATTAAATAAAATAATCATGTAAAATCCCAGAAAAATGAAAATTTTAAAGAAAAAAAGACTTGGAACAATAGAGGTTTATTTTATTTTTTTAAGTTGTATTTATGTAGGATTTATAGGTTATAAATCTCTATTAAATGTTTTAATTACTTGAGATTAATTAATTCTTTGGAATGATTTAATCAACTTACCACCATCTTGATCATCATCATCGTGTGAAGCAAAAAAAATAAAAAATATCCCGAGAGAAGCTATAGATAATGAAATTGACAATACAGAAAGCTCGTCCATAAATTTTAATTTTTTTTATGATAAACCAAAAAAAATAAAAGACAGTAAACAAATACACATTCTTGCAAAAATAAATTTCCTTTATTTGTAAAATAAAAAAAAATCCGGACTATTTCGTGAAAGTTATAATCACTTCCCCTTGTAGTGCAAGCACCATAATTCAATATGGAATAAAAAGTTGGCCTATTTGGGAATGTGAGCCAAGTAAATTTCAATGGAATTACGATGATAAAGAAATTTGCTTAATTATTGAAGGCCAAGCAAAAATTAGTACGAAAAACGGTGATATTTATTTTATTAAAGCTGGAGATCTTGTTGAGTTTCCTGCTGGACTTTACTGCGAATGGGAAATAACCAAAAGTATTAAAAAACATTATCGATTGGGTAGCTAGATTTAAGAAATAAGATTTTTTTTCTTTACTGCTAAGTCAATGCAGATAAAATATGGTTAATAAATAATTTTCAAAAGGGGAACTAATATTATGCCTTTTACTGATCAAGAATATTTTGAGGTTATTAAAAAAAACGAAATAGTAAAAAAAGCTTTTGAAAATATTAAGCAAATTTGCATTGATTTGCAGAAACAAACAAATTGTCCTGAAGAGGACCTAAAAGATTTTCTTGAGTTTATTTCTAAACAATGGAATAAGTAATAATTAACAAGCCTTTTAAGAATACTAGATTTAAAATCTCAATTTAGTTTTCTCACAGAATCAGTTCTAATCTAATTTCTTTTTTGGTTTTGTATTGATACTGGAAGTTCCCTTAGCCGCAGAAACAAAGAAAAAGAAGCCTACAATTCCTGATATACCAAATATCGCAGCCAAAGGATCAAAAGTGAAAGAAAACATAGAATTTATAAAATCAAGATAAATAATAGTTTTTGAATCAAAATTGTACAATTATTGTTAAGTATAAAAAATAACAATAACGCGATTCATTATGTCATTGTTAGTTTCTCATAAGATTCAACAAAATTATTATTCACATTCATATTGAAGAATAAAAATATCAATAAATAATAAAGATTTATTCGTGCGACAGAGAAAAGTTTAAAAAATATTTATGGAAATATTGAATAACACTTCCTGGATGATCCACAATTGTTGTTTCTTTAGATTAATATCGAACAATGACAGATTTTTACTCAGCCTCTTCAGCAGTAACTCCTTTTACAGCGATATTATGGTGTCTTTATCCAATAGCTATACTCGTAATCATTGAGTTACTTCTAGGGGGTGGTTTTGATGATGATAACGATGACCAAGATGGCGGAATGCTTATACCTGCTTACTCTAGATCTGACGTTTGAAATTTTTTAGATTTTAAATTAAAATCTTTTAAAAAATCTCAGTCAATTGATTAACAATATTAATACAACTCATATTACACTTACCATTCTTACCATTCTTATAATTTCCTCTCTGTCTTGGCTTGTCTTAAGAACCCTTAAAGAAGGTAGAAAAGCTTTAACAGATATAAATAAGGATAAATCGTAAAAAACTTAAATAAATACTAGAATTTGAAGTATTACTAAATTAAACAACTACAAATTCATAGTTTTTCCTTTTTGTGACGAGGCTCTCCTACTAATTAATTTAATAAATAAAAATGCATCTAAATTCTTTACTTTATATTTTTTCTATATCTTTATTCATTTATATAATGGCGCTTTTTTGGAGAGACTTGCCAAATCAAAAAAAGTAAACCAATAATTAATATGAATTTTGTTGCTTATCAAAATAAATTGAGTTATTAATTTAATATTGGATTTTATTTTTATAAATGCTGAAAGAATCTTCAAATAACGATAATAAAAATATATATACAGAAACTACAAGTATTTCAAAAGAAAAGATGATTTGCAAAGACGGATTCTGTTCGTTACCAAATCAAGATGAGATACCAAAACAAGATTCAAATGATATGAATTTATTTGATCCTATTTAGTTATTTAATAACATTTAAATAAATTAAAGATTAAATTGATAATGTTAAATTCTTTGAATTTTTAATTTATGCTTTATAACTTTTTAAATGCCTATCAAGAGTTTTGGATTAAAGCTACAGAGTTTAAAGGATCAACATCACGATCGGACTGGTGGTTCGTTCAATTAGCGAATCTTATAATTTCTTTCCTAACTATCCCAATATTTGTAAAAACATTTGGTTTTAATGCTTATGGAATGGTTTGTATCATTCCTCAAATAGCTATTGATATTAGAAGAATTAGAGATTTTGGTAAGGATTGGAAATGGATCTTTATAAATTTAATACCAATATTGGGTTGGATTGTGTGGTTTATATGGCTAGGATTTGGAAAGTCTGGTAATGGCAAAAATAAATTCATCTAAAAATTAAAAATTTTTTAAGAGAATATCTTTTTGTTTATGAATTGGATTGGCCAAAAAAAAATTTGCTTTTTCAAAATTATTTATAACTATTAAATATTAATAAAAAAGGCATGAACTAATTTATTTGTTTTCATCATTATTGAAAATATAATTTATAAAAATTTTAAAAGGGTTAATTTACCTTTATATAAAGTTAGTTCAAGTTTAATTCAATTAAAATCAACTCTTTATTTTTCTCTTTTTTTAAAATCTACAAATCTTATTTTTTCTCTTAATGCTATTTGTTTTTCAAGAATTCTAAAAACATGCCATTCACATTCAGTTAATTTAAGAAACTGACAGAGTGTATCTTTATCTTCATCATCAAAATTATCGAAGAATTCCGAAATAGCAATCCAATTAGTAGAGATAAAATCTTCAGCGACATCCTCTGGATCTTTACCTAAATCAAAATTCTCAAATGCCTCATAAGAGTTAAGTTCTCTTGTTAACCATTTAAACCATGGTTCATATTTATTATGGTTTTTATCTAGGATTTTCTTCATAAAAAAAAATTTTTTATTTAATTAATGATTATTAGTTATTCATATTTATGCAGCTGTACAATTACTCATTCTTATAAATTTAATTAAAAAGATACTTAATTTTTAGATTTGCTTAATAAACAAATATTGATTTCGATAACAAATCCTTCTAAGTTTAGATTTTTTAATGATTTGAGGCGTAATAGATAGCTTTAATTAAGATTTAAGAGAAGGAAATTCTATAACATTTTATGAATTGCCATCATCTCCAAATTTAATTGTTGAAGCTCTAGATATTGAATTAGCGATTGCAGCTTTTTGTCTTATACCAAAAATATTTCAATTCGCCCTTGAACAAAAAAGCTTGAAAAATACTAAATTAATAACAAAAAGAGTTAAATGAAAGATTAGTAAGAATCGAACAAGATTTAAATAAATTATGTAATAAAAAATTAAAATCATAAAAATTTATTAAAAAATACTTTTTCAAAATTAAATTAATAATCTCGAATTCAAGATCTTAATTTTTTAATAGGAAATTATGGTCTATAAGGAGATATGGATAAAGATCATCTTATTGAATTAATCTCAAATAACTTTCTTTACGAAAGTAAGGATTCTGAATCAACTAAAAATCTTTGTGATTTCAGGAATTACTTGGAGAGATTAAATTTAGATCAACTAAGAACTATGTCTAAAGAATTTATTCTTTAGTGAAATATAGTTATTTTTTTTATCTAGTTAATAATCAATACTTTTTATAATTTGTTATCTTTTATTAAATTGTATAGGTATGTTCAAAATAGAAAGAAGTGATTTTTTAATTAGGCCATTCCTAAAAAGAAATAATTTTATAGCTCTTTACCAGGTTATTTCTACAGTTATACCAATAATTTCTATTTGGATAATAGTTGAAAAAATCATTAATAATCCTTTTCCTTTATTAATAAAAGGTTTCTTATTGGTACCTATTATTTGTCTTCTCACCCTATTCTCTTCTAGAACATTCTCCTTAATGCATGATTGTGGTCATAATTCTCTTTTTACAAAACGAAAATTAAACCGCTTTTTTGGATTTTTGCTGGGTTTATTTAATGGCATTCCCCAGAAATCATGGTCTATTGATCATGCTTTTCATCATAGAAATAATGGGAATTGGGAAATTTACAAAGGGCCTATAGATGTTTTAAGTATTGAAGAATATAATTCTCTAAACAAAAGAGAACAAATATTTTATAAATTAAGTCGTAGTTGGATAATGCTTTTCCCAGGTGGTTTTTATTACTTAGTTTTAAAACCCAGATTAGGGCTAATCATAATTATTTTTAATTTCACTCAAGATATATTTAAAGAGACTTTTATCAAAATAAAAAACAGAGATTTTTCTGAACTTTTAGCTATTTATTCAAGAGTGAAACCTCCTTTCTCTGATTATGGAGATAACTTTAGCGAATTATTTGAATTAATAATAAATAATATCCTAGTAATAATTTGGTGGATTTTTATGAGCAAATGGTTAGGTTTATTTTTTTTCTTATCATTTTACTCGTTAGTATCAACCTTATCAGCTTCAATTTTAATATGTATTTTTTTTGTCCAACATAATTACGAAAATGCATATGCTAAAAATACAAAAAATTGGGATATCTTCGATGGAGCGATTTTTGGTAGTAGCAATTTAGATATACCTAATTGGCTTAATTGGTTTTTAGCGGACATATCCTTCCACAGTATTCATCACCTCTCTGAGAGAATACCGAATTACAACTTAAGAGCTTGTCATAAAGCAAATATACATTTGCTTAATAAATCAAAGTTCTTAAAATTAAAAGATTTTCCAAACTGCTTTAAATATATTATTTGGGATAATAAGAATGAAAAATTAATCTCAATAAGTTAATTGCTAATTAAAACTTCTTCTTAATTTTCTCTTAATAGGTATGTTGGTGTATGCTTGTGTCCCAATTGAAGGGGGCAAATCGTTCTTTAGGGGATGCATAAAAGCATTTGCCATACTCTCTAACATTTTCGAAAGCCAATTTGTTAACGATTTCATTTGAAAATCCAAAAGTATACTTTAATTATCATCTAACTAAGTTATTAAAATGTAAATCAGTCTTTATGCTGATCTTTGAAGCTTGTTTTATAAAAAATCAATATTAATTTATCGAAAATTAAAAGTCATTTTATAGTTCAAAAAATTTCTCCTTAAGATCAAAATTATTTGTTTTTCAATATTTAAAAGCTTTTTATTATCTTTCTGAATGGTAAACCATGTGAAGATTTAATTTAGTAAATAATACTTATTTTTTCTAATTCACTTAATAAATTAAAGTTTTTGCCATTATTTCGTGCTATATCTCTTTCCCAAACAGATCTAAATACTATGAATGATTCAGTTTTTTATCCTAGCCAAAATACAGAAACAGATTCAATTAATTCATATTTTGAATGTATTACCGAATGTAGTATTGTTAATGGCCATCAAGAATGTATAACTCGTTGTTTAGAAATTCATTTAAAGGGAGAGGATCAAAATGAATAAAAAAAATTCCCCCCAAAGAAAAACAACTTTAAAGTGGAACTCCAATGGTGAACTTTCTGAAATTGATATGTTGAGGATTTTAGAAAAGATTTCATCTGGCGATCTTAATAAATGCGATTTGACCTGCGATTCTGATAAAAATTAAAAATTATTTTTACTAGAACTTTCTAAATTAATAAATGTAATGATGTAAATAAAAAAAGGCAAATATCATTGATCAAAAAAATCTAAGTTTTTTTTAAAATAAAAAATAATTTCTATGTAAAAGCCATTTTCAACAAATGCATTCACATAAGATTTCAGAATTCTCCTTACTATGTTTTAAGCCATAAAATCAATTTAAATTAGCTTTAAAAAAACAAAACTAAATTAAGATTATACTTTTTAAGATTTTTTTAAAAAGATTTTGAGTTTTCTCGATATAAATTAAGTTTATTTTGAAAAGTTATTTTTTTGAAGCCTCCTTTTTCTTTGAGAATGTCTCATTCATTTCTTTTTTTGTTATTTCAATTGGTTTTACTAAACTAGAATCACCATGAGTAGGGCAATAATAAGTCATTAACATCCATTTTTCTTCGTTCATGATAATTACGTTTTACTAAATCAGACATCTAAGTTTTTAAGATAAAAAATGGAAAATCTTATATTTTTTAATATTTTTTTCTTTTTTGCTTAATAATCAATATAAGTTTTGAAGCTATTCTCCAAAATAGATATAAATACGCATGACTTTAAAAACAATAACTGCTATTTATAAGTAAATTCAACTTTATTTATGTCATTAGAATCTATATTAATGGTAGTAGCTCCAATCTGTCTTTTTACAGTAGGAGTAATTGTTTTACCCATTTTAGTAAAACCGCGCAAGAACTCAGGTCTCCCCAAAAGATATATACGTGGTCTTTAAATTAAATTTGCTTCAGAAAAAAGGAAGATAGGTAATGAAGAAAACTTTTTACATGGATAAGTCAGTAAATTTAATAAAAGGAACAGATTTTAGATTTTCAAAATGTTTTAAAAAAAAATCAAAATATACATTATTTTCATAAGAGAGTGTTTTGATGGATAATAGAATTCATAAATTAATTTTTATTTAATTAAATCCTTACCTAAAAAAAATTTGAGAAATATAAAACTTTCAGGTCTCAATGGCCAGGCACTTGCAGTAGCAGATAAAGATATTCCAAGCTTAAAAGAGTTCCTGGATGTTATACCAGATCAATATTTAATGTGCAATACCAAAACTTCTTTAAAGTATCTTTTGCAATCAGCTTTAATTCAAGCATTAGTAATTTTCATAGGGTTATGTATTCCATTTACTCCAAAAATGATCCCAATTTGGATCATTTATGCATTCCTTTCAGGAACCACGGCAATGGGATTCTGGGTAATTGCCCATGAATGTGGACATGGAGCATTCTCTAAAAATAAGACTTTAGAAACCATAGTTGGATATTTACTACATTCATTACTGCTAGTTCCTTACTTTTCTTGGCAGCGTTCTCATGCCGTTCATCATCGATTCACTAATAATGTAACCAATGGTGAAACTCATGTCCCATTAGTCATAAAAGGAAATGGAGTTACAGAGAAGGTTGGAGGAGAAAAAGAATTACATTTTTCAAATTCCATAGGTAAGAAAAATTACGGAATTCTCCAACTTGTTTTACATCTGATATTTGGCTGGCCTGCTTATTTACTGACAGGTAGCACAGGGGGTATTAAATATGGAACTTCAAATCATTTTTGGCCTATAAAACCATTTTCTAGAGCTTTATGGCCATCAATATGGACTAAAAAAGTTTGGTTATCAGATATTGGAGTAACTTTATCCTTATTTAGTATTTTTTACTTAATTTTTAATTATGGATTATTTCCAGTATTTGCAATTTACATTGGTCCTTTATTGGTAGTTAATAGTTGGCTAGTGATTTATACGTGGCTTCATCATACAGATTCAGATGTACCTCACCTTTCAAATACGGAATTTTCTTATATGAAAGGAGCTTTTCTATCTATTGATAGGCCTTATGGTAAAGTCCTAAATTTTCTTCACCATAATATAGGTTCTAGTCATGTCGTTCATCATGTATGCCCAACCATTCCTCATTATCACGCCAAAAAGGTTACTGTCATAATTAAAAAAGCATTTAAAACTGCATATCTTTTTAATCCTGATCCTATACCCAAAGCCCTCTGGAATGTAGCTTGCAATTGCGTTGCTGTTAAGTCAGATATTCCTAGAGGAAGATATATATGGCAATCTTCATATTTCAAACAAGGATTTAAAACATAAAAAATATGATTCCTTCATCACACTAATTTAAGGAAACCTGAAAAGAATATAAAAAAATTAGTTTTATCCGATTTTTCATCCTAGAAAAAACATTAAAGTTAACAAACTATCATGAGTGGTGACAATTTACATGGTAAACAACCTATTAAATTTTATTCAGAAAAAATAACTCTTACAAAAGTGGAATTATTAGAAAGACATTTGAGTCTTGGGAAAAAAGTTTTGGATACAGATGAAAAGCACAAAGAATGGAGTCGTAAACTCTATAATTAGGACAAAAATACTACTTTCTATTGATTAAGTAAGTAATTTAGTATTAGTTACTAAATACTTATTCATGAACTTTAGAAAAATTGTTTCCTGGCATATTAAAAAATATCCTCTTGAATAACAAATTTTTACCTCGATATATGACATTCTCAAAATTTATAATATACCAACAATCACGTTTTGTTTTTAATAAACAATCAAAAAGATAATTGCTCTTAAATCTACTTTATTTAACTTTTCTCAACATGGGAGACCTAAAAAACATTATTTTAATGCTAAAAAATAATATCGAAGCGGTAAGAGCAGGCAAGATATAAAGTATTAATTCTGAACTTACTAAAGAGGGGATCCTTGCAAAAATTAAGTGCATGAAATAGATTGCAAATGACATATTTATTTTGGTTTCTAACATATTTATAGCAATTATTCACATTATGAAACTTCATTCTTGTCTTAAATTCAAAAAATAATCATTAATAAGGGTCAACCTGTATCCCTACTAGCTGACCCTCAATATATATTAATTTAAATTAGCTCGATATGAGGATTTATAACTTAAAAAAAGGTTTCTTGATGTGATTTCATATTTCCAATTTTCAAAATCATAATCAAGAAACCATATCGACGTAAGAGTATATTTTGATACATATTTGTTGCACTATTAAGACTAACCAAACAAAATCATGAATTTCTAGAAATTTTCTTTACATAAATAAATAAATATGTTATATTTGTTTACAAATTATTCTTTTAAAAATGACTCCTGAAGCAGAACGTTTTAATGGTTGGGCAGCAATGTTGGGTTTCGTCGCAGCAGTTGGTGCTTATGTAACTACCGGACAGATTATTCCAGGTTGGTTCTAATGAAAACTACAGAATCTAAAATTGTAGAAAAAGAAAAAATTGTAGCTGAAAAACTTAACGGAAGATTTGCTATGGTTGGTTTCATTGCTCTCATCGGGGCTTATCTAACTACTGGGCAAATAATACCGGGATTTATTTAAAATTATTTCTAGTTGCTTTATCATAAAACCGAATTCAAAATTCGGTTTTTTTTGTTGCATTTTAAATTATCTTCGTTTCGTGTAAAGAAAAATATTCAAATTTTATTTTTAGAATTATATAAAAAATAGTATAAAAACTAATAATCGTTTAAGACTATTCCCTTAAAATAAATAAGTGTATTTCTAATCAACTGTACTATTAACTATGGACAAGAAATTTTTTAAAAATTGATTTAATTATTAATTTAGGGGCAATATTTATAAAACAAAAAAAATATAGTCAAGATTGATAATTAATTAAATAATCTTAATTTTACTTTCAAACATAAAAAAATTAATAAAACACTGTTAAAGTCATAGTCTTATGATTTTTTTATATGAGAGTAAAGCTGGAACCAGATACTGCATTTATCGGCAAAAAATTTGCTTATCTATTTCTAGGGATAATATTCGGACTTAATATAATAGTGTTTATTTGGTTTTTCCTTTTTTCAAATTTAACTTAAATTATAGAAAAAATGAAAGTTAATATTTAGAAAATACCTGGAATTATTTGGCCAGTAGTAACGTAAGCACCAATAAGTGCAATAAATCCAATCATAGCCCATCTTCCGTTTACTTTTTCAGCATTTTGAGGATACCCATCATAAGAAACGGATTCGTCTATGTAAGGTCTAGTTTCAGACGGGAACATATTTTGTCTACCACCTGATTCTGTTGTAACTCCTGAGTTGGACATTTAAAAAAAATAAGTGTAACTAAATGTAACACAAGTATTAATTTTTGTAAAGCTCGAAGAATGGTTTCAGGCCCTATAACTTTTGCCGCTTATAAGAATTCAAGCAGTCCTAGCAGAATTAATTTATGTGGATGTTGATAATAGGCGATAAAATAAGCATTTATACTCACACTAAGTAAATTTACTTAGTAATATTAGGTTATAGCATTTAGGAAGTGCTTAGCCGGTTAGGTTTAGATAATCTGAATTTAACTTATTCGTCATGAGAGCTTGCAGGTAGGGATACGGGCAAGCTCTTTGAATCCAATCACAAAATTAAGTTATTAATGAGACTGACAAAATAATCTTATAATCAAACACTTTTCTTAAGCTTAATTCCAAAATTAATTTTATTGCATTATCTAATTACCAAAATATTAGGTAATTAATTATATGGCTGCCAAATTAATATACTTTTGCTAAAAAGAAACTACATAGTAATTTTTTAATGTCTTTAGATTTTATCCTAATTCCTTTAAGTATTATTGCGATTTTATGGCTATTAAATAGAGAAAAAAAATCTTATTCTACCAGTAGCAAAGTAAATAAATATTGAAAAATAGAAATAATTCACTTTTAGCGGATTGAAATATTTTTTTTAAATGCTCTTAATTTATTATTCCAAAAAGCAACTCTTTAGTTTTAATGATGAAATTTTTGTCCAATATAATTTAGAACGGTTCAATTGTTCTTGTTTTTCCATGCAATGAATGCAATTACATTTTTTTTCCAGTACTTTAGAACCCATAAATAATTAAATTTATCCTAATTAAACAATAAATTTAATTAATTTCAATCCATAATCTCTTAATTTGGATTCTAAAATTACTTATTTTTAAATTTACTAATAAAATATAGAATTTATATTTTACTTGATCGTTTAATTATTAATAACGCTACTGTAAGAGATAGGAAAACTGGTGTCCAAGCAGCTAAAAAAGGATTCAAAATTCCCTTAACTCCAAGGGAACTGGAAAAGAAAGATAAAACATAATATCCAAATATAAGAAGAACACTTAATCCAAATCCTTGACTTTTTGATGATCTTGAAATTGATCTAACACCAAAACCACTTCCTATTAAACCGAATACTAAACAAGCTGCTGGCAGAGTGAATTTTTCCTGAATTCTCACTCTCATTCTTCTGGCTTCTTTTACATTGCCAGACTTTTTATATAGGGCCTCTGCCTTTTTTGCTTGTTTTAATGTCATATCATTCGCATCCGAGGGTACTTTCGCTAACTCCCTCGGACCTTCTCCTAAAGGATATTGATATTTATCAAAATTAATAAAACTTACTGTCCCATCATCTTGAGTAATAGTTAATCGACCATCATAAAAGATCCAAAGATTACTTTTTTGATCAAATTCTCCTTTTTTTGCCTTAAGCGTTTGTTCAATACCTATTCTTGAGTAATCAATAAGAGTTACCTCTTCCATAAAATTATTGCGAAAAAATTTTGCATAAAAAATATGAGTTAAATTTTCATTCGATTTCGAAATCTGATTAGAAGAATCAATTTGCGAACCATATCTGGAGAACATAATATGCTTTCCCTCTTCACTACCGATAGCTTTTCCCAAAGAAGACCTCATAATATTTTCTGCTACTCGATTAGAAATAGGGACAAGATTATCATTAAAATTAAAAGTTATAAATGTCATTAATAATGAGAGCAAAACTACCGGCAAAATAATTCTTTTATTTGTGTACCCTAAACTTTTTAAAGCCAATAATTCCGAATTAGAGGATAGTTTCCCATAAGCCAATAAAGTAGCCAGAAGCATTGACATTGGAAATGATAAAACAAGGAAACCGGGAAGTTTTAAAATCAGAACTTTTAATGCAATTTGGAATGGCAATCCAAACTCAACGATTTTTCTTACCAAATCAAACATTATTCCAACACTTAAACTGACTGCAGTAAATGCTCCGATTGCAAAAAACATAGGTGGTAGCAACTGACCAATTAACCAACGATCAATAAGGGGGACCTTCAGAATTAATTTCATAAAGTTGCTTCTTATTAATTTTATAAACATAAATTCATAGTACATATTAAAAAAATTAAGTAGAATTTCTCCATACAAACGAACTACTAGCTAAATAATTCCAAGCATAAACAATAGCTATGCCTGCCATCTGAGCAATAAATGTGTCTGCAGATATATATTTATAAAAAGCTGTTGTTATGCCAACATTTGCAATTACAGGCAATGAGGCAACCAAAAGAAATTTCAAAAGACCAACCAACAAAGCTGAATTCTTTAATCTATCGGATCGAAAAGTAACCTGATTATTAATTAAAAAATTTGATGTCGCTGCAAAAATCACAGCGAAAGGTAGCGCACTATAAAAATCAATTAAAAATATATGCACTAAAAATGAAGTAATAAAAAGTTGAACAAATACACCAGAAAGACCAACTAATCCAAAACTTATAGCCCTTCTTGGCAATAATCTAAAAGTCAGGTTATGAATAATTGATATCAGAAAATCCCAAACAATGGCTATATCTAATTTTGAATTCCCAAATCTTCTCTCCTTAAAAACTAATGGAATTTCACTCACATTCAGGTCACCTTTACTTAAAGAAAGTAATTCATATAAAAATTTAAATCCATTAATTTCAATTTTTCGTATAATTTTCCTGGTCATTTCTCTTTCTAAGCAAAAACATCCACTCAAATAATCCGTTAATTTTGAATAATTTTTATGCAAAGATATTCTGGCCAATTTATTAGCAATTTTTGACCCTAAACTTCTTTTATTTGATAATCCTTCTAGTTTAGAGTTGTTAAGAAACCTGCTTCCAATAACAACATCCAATTTATTTTTATTAATTTCCTCTAACATTTCTAAAATAAAAGATGGATGATGTTGACCATCACCGTCAAGAACTAACAAATATTTTCCCTTAGCGAAAATCAAACCTTCTTTAATAGCACTTGATAAACCACACCTTCCAATTCTTGTTATTAATTTAATTCTTTTATTTAGCTCCATATATTTATTGACTTCATCGGAAGTTCCATCTGGAGAATCATCATCAACAACTATAATTTCATGTTCAAAATCATTTATTAAGGCAGTTAAATTCTTCAAAAGGGGTACTATATTTTCGACTTCATTAAATGTAGGTATAACTATCGATATCATTACTTTGGACTATTAAACCTAATTATTATATAGTATCTTAATTCAATACTAAAAAAATATAACTCGGATGAATAGTATAAAAAAGAAAATAGAGTGGGATAAATATATTGTTGCATTTAGTCCAATTTTTCTTATTTTTTACATAAGTAATGAGACATATGCTATTGACTATAGAGCCTTTTATTTAGCAGGAAAATCTGTACTAAATAATCTAAATCCCTATTTAAATCATATCGCCCTAAGTAATGATTTCTATGGACCAATAAATTCTGAACTTTCAAAATTTTCTGGTTGGAAATATCCACCATTAGCATCCTATATTTTCACACCTCTAGCTTCTTTACCATATGAACTTTCAAAAAACATTTTTAATCTTATTTCTCTTTTAAGTATTTCATTTTTAACCTTCTTTACTATAAAAAAAAGAATTTTTGATATTAATCCTTATTCCTTAATTATTGTTGGAATTAGTTTTCCTGCTCTATCAATTATATCTAGAGGTCAAATAGAAATTTTGATAGTTTCTGTGGCATTGATTTCTCTACATTTTTATAAAAAAAACAAAATTTTTTTAAGCGCTAGCTTAATTGCAATTTTAGGTTTTATAAAAGTATTTCCTTTATTATTATCAATAACCTTTTTAAAAAGTAATAGAAAAAAGAAATTTTTCATATACCTAATAATTTCATTATTAATACTTTACTTTTTAAACTTAATTTTATGTCCTATTGAATGGAGACAATCATTTATTGAAAGAATAACCATTCCATGGAACCAAATGCCACTTGGAGATTTGAAAGAGCTTCCAAATAATTTAGGAGTCATAAAAGATTCTATGATGGTAAGAACATCCGACGCAAGAAATTTATTTCATTCACACTTTTTTGTTTTTGGATTTGCTAATCCCCTGCTATCTAAAAATTTATTTTTAAGCGGAATTATTGGCACTATTGGAGCTCTCATTTGCCTCTTTAAGTACTCAAAATATTCAACAATCTTATGCTTCTTTACAATAATGAATTGGATTAATATAGTTAATCCAATATCATGGATAATGGGTTTATTTTGGTACGTGCCCCTATTTATCTTTAGTTATGACAAAATAAAGTCCTCATTAAAAATTATTATCGCTCTTCCATTAATACTTCCACCATTTCTAAATATTTCTGGCTACTCAGCAGCTCTTATCTCATTATTTATTATGAGATTTTTCTCTAAGGAAAGTTTAAATAATTTTTATCTTATTAAAGATTGATTAATCTTGGCTTATACAATTCTAATTTTTTATTTAAAAATAAGTGATTTAATCTAATTTCATATATCCAACCCAATCTGGAGAATTATCTTGATCATTCAATTCATCTTCTAATTTTAAATCTATTTCCCAATGATCTAAATTTTTTATAACTTCACAATCATCTACATCAGAAATCTTCTCCACAAGAGAAAGATTATCTTGATGAGTTTTTCTATACCCTAATAACCATTTAGATTTTGCTATTTTTTTTGCATCTTGTGAGTTTTTAGCTACAACAAGACCAAATTCATGCCTTTCTTGCATAGAGTCTTTTTCGTATCCTCCAAGATTAACGAACCATAATTTTTTTTTATTTTTTACATTATTGTTGAAATTAATCTTTTTGTTACTATCTTTTTTTATTCTTCTCAGATTTATTTTATATCCGTCTACCCATTCAATCTTTTTATAACTATCAATATGTAATCCATTTGGGGATCCGAACCAATTATTCCTTAAAGAATCAAAAGTATCTTCTATTTTTGAACCTACTTCCCATCTTACATCATGTAATTCAATATTTGCTTTTGGGGCTCTTCCACCAATAAAGATTAGAAAAAGAAATTTATCATCTTTCATAATCTTTTTTAATATTAAAATTTACTAATTACCTTCTAAGTTAATACATATTTTTTTGATAGTAAAAAAAGTATCGGTAACGTTTTCTCTTTAAAGGTAAAATTTCAAATAAGCAACATAGAAGTCACCATTAATTAAACCACCCTTTCTTTTTAGGATTAACTTCCGGCGATGTCTTTAGTTTTGGTTTTTCATCAGTCCTGCCTTTTATAATCATTAATGGAACTAAGCCCCATAAAGCTAAGAATAATATCCAAAATAAGTAAATGTTCATTTAAGAAATCGATTTATATCATCATAAAAAAGTTACTTAGCTAACCGTGGGCAACTTTTTAAATTTTCTATGGATATAGATAAATAGAAAATAAATAAGAATTTAGATTATATGAGTTTCGAAAGTTTAAATTTCTAATTATAAAAGTATCAAGTTTAAAAAATTATAAAAATGCACTCATCATGACCACTACTTTGCTTCAGATGATGAAGAGTGCATCTTTATGATGGCATTAATAAAACTTATCCGTGATTTTAAATTAGCTTTTATATTCTAGAGTTATTTAATAAAATCCAAATTATGAAAAAATGTGATTTGTGTAATAAGTCAGATAAAATTCATTTCAGAGTTAAATCAATAATTCACAGAAACTGGATTTTTTGTTGCAAAGAATGTTGGAATATCATTTCAAAACAACCCCAATATTCCTTTGGTGGAACAAGGCGCTCAAAGGTATAAAAAATACAAAATTTAAATAAATATGAATAAATAAAATTCAGAATAGTATCACTCGCCCGATAAATTCAAGACCATTAGCGATTAATTACATAAGTAAGAAATCCAGTAAATGTAAGTAATTTAAATCCAATAAAAAAAGGCAAATATTTTCTTACCTTTTTGCCGACAGGTAATAATTTGTTAAATGATTTCAATATAGTTTGCATTTGAATAAATTATTTAGGATATTCTAACAAATATTTTTTTAAATAATACTAATTGTGATTTGTAGATTTGAAGTAGAAGATAAAGTTTAGAAAATTTATTGGATGCAAAGATCCAAAGGAAAAACGGATTTATCTATTTTTGATTTGCAAAATAATAGCGCTAATTAATGGTCCTATTATTTTTAGGTATCTCGACTATTTGTTTATTATTTATTATGTAAATTAAAATTATTAATTAACAATAGGTAATGGGTGAAATTTAATATTTATCTCAAAAATAAATAATTAGTACTTTTTCGCTAAATAATTTTCAGACAAAAATAAAAACTTTTGAAAGACTAACTCCTATATTTAAGGCTAATAAAGCAATTAGTAACTTACTCATTTTTTAGAAGTCTCAAGTATTTTTTTGTAAAGTTCTTCAGAAATCGGTTGCATAACCTTTAATAATCTATTGATAAAATAGTTATTAATAAATTAATTTCTCGTTACGAAATATACGAATATATATTTTTTTAAATAGGCAAAAAATATCTTCAACATAAGTTTTTCTTATAAGGTATCAATTAATACTCAGGTAAAAAATTCAATAAATGTCCAAACTTTTTTGAAAAAAAAATATAAATCTTATTTCAAGTAACGAGTTCCTCTATAAGTAAGCTTTATCACTTTTTCTTCTTGTTTTTTACAATACACAAATGACTTTCCATTGAAATACATGTTTACCATGATGCAGCTCCTGAAACTGCTCAAGTCCCCGTCCTATGGCTTGAGTCGTACTGCGGTCTATCAAATGGTAGATCGGACGATTTTGTAGTATTAACTACACTTTATTAATAAAGTATTTATACTTAGATGTCAACCATCAATGATAACTAAACTTCAATTTAAAATTGAATTCTTCTCTGATGAACTCCCTAAAAAGAATAAATAACATATAACCACGAGTAAATCCAACAAAAACCGAAAGTGATGCTAGTACTACACAAATTGGGCAATGTGGAAATCCCATTTTTAATTTTCCAATATAAATTTCAACTCGGCCTCTGCATTGAGAATATCAACTCTTCTTTTAAGTAATTTGAAAAGTTTAATTATTTTTTTCAAAATCAAACCTCCTCTAAACATCAACAATAATATTATTCCAAGAATGAAACCATCAATGAGCAAAAATACTGAATCTATTGATATAACTCAACTCTCGTAACATATTTATACAATAATTATTAATGAAATATGCTTATATACTCTTGATCTAATTAACCAATAAAGATTTATTTATGGTCTAATTTAGTAATTGGTAATCAAGCTCCATAGCAGTGCCACTTTTCTTTTGCCAAACAAATAGAACGGCTAAAATTCATTGCCCCATGAAGATTTAGTCCACCGCCTAAATTTTGAAACTGCAAATTTTTCTTAATCAATATAAATTATGCTTTTATGGGATAAATGTCTTGATAGCTAGATAATTTTATTTTGTATATTGATATTACAAAAATAATTAGGTTATCTAAATAAGTTACTAAATCCTCGTGGATAAAGCTTTAGTTAACTTTTTTTACTGGTTACTCATAAGATCAGCTGAATCTCATTATGGCGAATCATTTGTATCTATAGAAGTTCCATCCAAATCAATCAAAAGTTTTTCTTGATTTCAAAAAGTTTTTTATTTGGAGGTTTTTATATTTAAATTTATAGAATAACGTAGATTGAAAAATTTATTTTAGTTAAGTAAATTAATTATCTCTATTGCAAATAATGATGAGGTTGTTAATCTTGCACTTAAAGTAGATATTTAATTTCTTAAACTAATGCGATTAGATCACTTGAATGACAACGAAGATGATGGCCTCTTGTCAATAGAGGATTTAAGGGCTTTACGGCTTAAGAAACAGAAAATCGAAAGTGATAAAAGAGCCAGGAAATACATCCTGGAGATAAATCAAAGGTATAGAAAAATGAGTGCTCCAAAAAGTAATAAATTTTTTAAGAATATGAACCCTTTTAAGAAAGCCTCTTAAATTTTCTAATCTTGATTTAGTTAATTTGTTTAAATTTGCATCTTTCAGAGTAAAATTTTAATGGTGTTTCTTTGGAAGAGTTTCACCAAGAGGGGTCGATTTTTGGCCCCTTCTTCCACTAGATATTTTTTAATTGAAACTAGTTCTAAATTAGAAATAATCCTTTCTTAGAAACTAAATTAGACAGTGATTGAAAGTCAATCTAAACTTAGAGGAATAAACCCCTCTTTTTTTAATGTTTTATAATTTTCTTGCTGAAAAGATAATTACTCTTCTTATTTCTTTTAAGAGCTGATGAATATATCCCCACACCTATTAATTGATGCTGTGATATTAAGCTCTGCCCTTACAATAACTTTGGTATTAAGAGCAAAAGGTAATTCTGCCATAAAAGAAAAAGAAAATAAATGATTACTAAAGAAGAAGAAAAAGAGTTTAAAAAACCAAAATTATATAAAATTTGGAACTTTCTTATTTATGGAAGTTCCATTGCTATTGGATTTTTCTTAGTGTATTTATATTCTGCTTATGTCTTTATAAATAAATGATCTACATTTACGGCATAGTAATTAATTATGAGGTTCTTAGTCTTTTATTTCCTAATCGGATTGCATACTTTACTTTTAAAATGAAATGCCAATTTGCATAGCTACAAGATGACTTAATGAAATTTAAAAGAAGATTTATGATTAAGAATTAGATATTTTGTTTTTCATATTTTCAATTTTATTGATTAATTCATCTAACCACTCTGTATTATTTTGATCTTGTCTTTTATGATTCTGACTTTTTTGAGTACTCATAAATTTTTAATATTTATATAGTTTGTTTAATATATCTCCAGTAATTAAAGGAATCAATAAGCAATAATACACAAAATCCATCGACAGGAAAAGCATTAGTAGCATTTCATACAAAGCTAATCATCATAAACTAAATAAGAAATCTAAATCTCTTTTATTAAGTATTTTCTACGATGTTTTTATTTGAGATTCTGATTTGAATTAAGAAATATTATGTATGTTCCTATGGAAAAATCGTTTCTTAATTTCATTTATTGGATCCTATTAAAGTCAGCTGAAAGTTACTATGGCGATTCATTAAAAACAGAAGTGCCATACACACCTTATTTTTAGATATTGTGGACCTTAACTTTTAATACTAGAACTCTAGTTTTGTGGTTATTAGTTTCGTAAAGCAAAAATCTTGCTATTAATTAAATAGATACTTTTTATTAAATGCCATTAGACATATTTCTAATGAACATGTGTGTTGTAGTTATAGCTTTACTTATCAGAAGAGAAATTAAACTTAAGAAAGCAAGGTAGATTATGAAGACACAAATTTTTCAAAAGCAGTACATCCCAAATATCCATGCTATTACCCTATTACTAATGCTACTTCTTTGTCTTTGGTTGCCGTTAATGCTTAGATTCTTATTAATCATTTAGTCATAAAAATTAGTTTATTCTCTCGACATTGACTATGCTATTTACCAGTTTTATTTAAACTTTATAAACCTAGTAAATAACAAATTTCAAGCTTAGATGGAATATGGCAAGAGCTATCCTTTTAAAGAGCATATGAAAGGTCAATGGATAAATATTTGTAGTGACGATTTAAATTTAAGATCTTGGTGGGTAGATTCTGGAAATGAGTGTGAATATATATCCATAGTTTTACCAGAGGTATTTGGAATAAATAATTGGATAAGAAGTTTTTCTGAAAAATTAGCTGCACAAAATTTACCTGTATTAGCACTACCTCTTTATGGAAGAACGGCTCCAAATTTGGATTTAGGGTACAGCGAAGAGGATTTAAAATTAGGCAGGCATCATAAAAATTTAACTACTTTTAAAAATATTATTGAAGATGTTTCTGCAGGAATAAATTGGGTTAAAGAAAAATATCCGAAAAAGAAAATCGCTATTATTGGATTTTGTTTTGGGGGGCATGCAGCACTTATTGCTTCTTCTTTAAAAGGAATAGATAATTCATTTTGTTTTTATGGAGCTGGAGTTGCAACTCCAAGAACCGATACTAATTTTGCACCTATAGATTTGCTTGAAAAAGTTTCAGGTAATCTAAATTTTATTTGCGGATCTGCAGATGATTTGATTCCTTTAAAAGATAGATTAGAAATAAAAAAATTGTTTAAAAAATTTGATCCTTTAGAAGAGAGATTTAGTTATGTTGAAATTGAAGGAGCTGATCATGGCTTTATGTGCGAGGAGAGAGAATCATACGATAAAACTGCATCATTAATAGGTTGGAACTTATTGATGAAAGAATTAAAATGAAAGATTTTAATTATCTAAGTATTCTGTAAACTCAAGTTTTATATTGTCAATCTAACCTCGACCCTACTTTTTTAGATAAAGTACCTATATTTTCTTATTGATTTAAAAGTTATTATTTTTACAAATAATAGGATAAAAAAAATGATGAAACTTGCGATCATTTTCTTACCAATTGTCTTTGCACTTATATGGGCTTTGTTTATTGGGTTAAGAATAAATAAAGTAGAAAATAGAGATGGAAAGAGAAAATTAATTAATTATTAAAAATAAGATTTAAATATAGCTGTCTTCTTCCATCCTTCCTCTTTCTTGCATTTTTCTTATATCTTCGTAAGTATGCGTATATAGGCTTTCACATAGGGGTTGACGATTATGAAAATTCCAATCGAAATGATGAAAGAAATTAGAGAAAGTGGGTACGATAAAAAGCTTGTATATACCTATATAAGAGAGCTATTAGACAGCGATAAAGAAATTAAAGAAAATAACAATCTAGACCTTGTAGACAATTACTTATTAGATAAAAATTTACAAGAACCTGCTTCTGAAATGCTGATGGCAGCCGAGCTTTTAGACGATTACTTATTAGATAAAAGATTTATGAGAGAACTTGAAGATGAAGAATATGATGCTGCTTAAAATAACTATTAAATACGATTGACAGTCGATCTAAAATAAGGGGCATTAGCTCCTTTTTTAATGTCAAACACTAAAGCCATAGAAGATTTAATTAATGGTTATGCAACCAGTGAAGATTCTTCTTTTCTAATACCAAACGTAACTGAGGATTTTTTAGCTGTAAGACCGAGTGGAAATCCAATATCTGCTAAGGGATTAGTGGGAATGTTTGATAGTAAAGACTTAGTTGCAGAATCATCAGAGCTAATCAAAACCCACAAAATTGAAATTTACGGTGAGATAGCTTACGCAGTTTTTACTTTAAATGAAATCTTCAGTTATAAAGGAAATCAAAATAAAGATCTTTCAACTTATACTTGCATTTTTAAAAATGTAAATGGTATTTGGAAGTATTCTTGGATGCAAAGATCCCAAGGCACTACTGATATGACCACATGGGAATAAATGAAAAGATTACTACTCCCACCACTGTTCAAACTATTCAATTGATTAAAGATTTAATTAATCATGATTAAATCATTCTTAAGGATTCATGCAAAATATTTGAGACCGATTACTTTATTTATACGACAGTTCTGGTGATCGACTCGACCAAGGTTGACCAACTAGATCTTCACTAATTCATGGTCTGCTACACCACGGTAAATTAACTTATCTAACCTTTACGGAAAGTAAGTTAAGTGATCAGAAATTAAACTTTCGGGATTAATTCTGAACTATCTTAAAAATTAAGTCGTTTGTAAAGCATGAAGAAGTGAGTAATCACTTTTACATCCAAAACTAATTTCTAAGAAAATTCTTAATCTGATTATTAAATAGATCTCCTTTCTGTCGTCACCATTAAAAAAAGACCTGTAACAGGGTCTTTTTTTATGTCTTAAATTTTATTGATTTACTGTTAATCAACAAATAACTAAATATTTTTATCTCACTCTTTCGCGATCAGTTAATACTTTTTCAAAAGTAGAAAAGAAAGTACGAATGCTATTCAATGCAACCAACAAAAGAACTACTGATCTTCCATGTTGATTTAATTGAAGTGTTCTTTGAGTCATACTCTTAATAATCTTCGTTGTAATCGGATGGACTACCAGTTAAAGAACAAACAACTGATTCCTCTTTTCTCATTTCTTTTATTTCCATTATTGGTCTGCCCATTTTCTTAAGAACATTTATATCTTCTTTAGTCTGACAGCGAGCAATTATGTTTCCTTTTTGATCAAAGCAACTGTAGTAAGTCATTTTATTAAATGCAATTTAAAGTTTATGGTTGATTTCAGTTGTAGCAACGCAACCGACTCATGACAACCATATTTTTAATCTAAGTCAGCAATAGATTTAAATGGCTAAAAAAAAGATACCTCTTTCCGTACCTATATGTTCATCAAACCGCACACATTAGATACGCAGTGTTTTGTTCAAATCAATTAAAACATATATAGGACTTTGAAAAATTTAAGAAGGAGAATTTATGAGTGGAGATTTTGAGACTCTTGAAATTAATCAACCAAAAATTACATATCTAAAACCAGAAGACAATACAGAATGTTTAGACAAATTAATTAATAATATTGAGGACATGAAGAATAAGATATCAAAAGATTCTTAGAAATTTAAGAAAGAAACTTTTTTATTAGATCTTTAGTTTGAATGAAAAGAAATTCAAAAAAGAATTTAAATTTTGTATTTAAGGTAACCACTTTTTTGTGAGCATTATTCAGAATAAGAGTCCGACTATTTTTTTATGCCAAAAAATTTAGATGAAAATTCTTATGAAAAAAGAATTGAAAATATAGAAAAAGGAAAATCTTATTTAAAAAGTAATGGATTTTTTAAATCAAAATCTAATCTATTCGAAGACATACAAAGATTTATCTATAAAAGGTAATTAAAAAAATATTTTTTACTTTTGATTAATTAAATCTCTCCATAAGCAAGCCATCACATAAAAGAAAGAAAGACTTGAAAAGGTAAAGAGAAAAAAAGAATGGGTCAATTTTCTATAACTAAATTAGACCAAATAATCCTGCAGTAAAACCAACAGCCGAAAAGAATGTGAACTCAATCAAATCTCTTGGGGCAGAGTTCATAAATAAACCGATTTGAGTCATGATTTTATGACTTGAGAGAATTTTTTAAATCAAACTTTTCAGCTTTTTCAATTTGACACTCAGTATCATCTTCAGCACATTTGATTTCAGCTTTTTTGTTCATGTGGCTACTACAACCGCCTGCTATAACTGGTAAACCAGTCGTAGCCGTAAAACCAGTTAAACATGCAAAAGCTATATAAGGAAAAAGTCTTTTCATTTAATTGTTACTTTACGTAAACCTATTATGTTACATAAAAAGCTCAAGTGTGAGTAGCTGATAATTCGCGTGCACCCTATACCAATCATCTAAAGTGATTTAGCAAACCTATGAGTTTTATATTTATCTGGGTATTTTTACTTATATGTTGAGTTGAAGACTTTAAATAATTAATGTTTGTTTTGGGTTTATATATAAGTCATGGATAAAGAACATTTAATTGATTTAATATCTAATAGCATTATTTCTGAGATTAAAGATCTCGAAATTAATGAGGAAAAATTGATTGCAAATAATTATTTAAATAATCTGAATTTAAATCAGCTTAGAATAATTTCTAAAGAATTTATTTTGTAATTTTTATTGAATATTTATTTAAATAAATGAGATTTTCTTTACTATCATTTGAATTTTAATAAGTTAATACCTTTAATATGAATGATTCAGAAGAATTTAAACCTAGCCTTAAACAAATAAATGAGGATATCAGACCTACATGGGAAGATATCAAAAAACAATCAGAAGTTTTAGTTAACAAACTTGGTTGCCCTAGATCATTTGTAGGAGGGATGCTTCATGCAATAGCAAGCGACTTCTCTGATATGAAAACTTGGGAATAAATGAAAAACTTATTACTTACACCACTTTTCAAACTATTCAAAAAAAGCACTTTCCTCTTATCACTAAATCAAAACTCGTGCCCTGTTTTAGATGCTGAAGAAATAAAAAAGCAAGAACAGAAAGAAGCTATTCAAAGGTTGTACCCGTAAACTTTTAACAGAAATATATCAGTTCATATATACGATGCAGCATGGTCCTATGCACCCCCATGCAACCATTACTTTCCTAAATAGGAACTTTGATGGATAATAAATTCATATCTGAAAAGTTATTCACACTTTATTCAAACCTATATTTTCGCCGAGATCCCATGGTACAACAGGAACCTAGCTACTGGCTAATGAAAAGTGAGCGCGTCTAGCTATTACTGGGATTTCAGGGAATCGTAATTTTTTACTCAAACTTTACTCAAACTTTTAAAGACTAAAAAACTAACCGATATTGAGTTCGGTTCGAAGTAAGAAAACCCTGAAACTATTAATCTCTTTTGATGAATAGTCTTCAAATGACAAAGACACAAAGCACAAAAACTACATTAAGTAGCAAGCTAAGTGTCTTGGAAGTAATCTGCATTAATTAAAAAGGTTTTTGTACTCGTGTGTAGGAGTGCGGGGTTAACCTTGAAACCGCTAGGCTCAAGTCCTTACGAAAAGGACAAGTCCTTAGACCACTTATACCGATAAAATATATTCATAACAAGTTTAGGTAACTTGATTCACTAGCCAAAAACTAATGAAAAGGAAGGTAAATTATTTAATAAATTTCTGCTTATAATTCTGGCTTCTCTTCTTCAACTGGCTTCTCTTCTTCAACTGGCTTCTCTTCTTCAACTGGTTTCTCTTCTTCAACTGGCATCTCTTCTTCAACTGGCTTCTCTTCTTCAACTGGCTTCTCTTCTTCTTCAGAAAATCTTCTTTTTAAAAATTCAGAAATTTTTTGGAAAAGATCCTTTAGGAATTCAAAAATTTTATACAGAATGTTTTTCATAAATAAAATTCCCTATTAGTTTTACGAGATAAAACTTAAACAAAATTAAACACATATTTCTTTTCAAAGCATTCCGAAAAAATACTTAATTCTTTTTTTAGAAAAAAATATTTTTGAAATTATCTTGGATGTCACATCTAAGAGCTGAATTGCAGTTCAATTTTTGATTTGCTAAAAAGATAGAGCGGGCTAAAGTCCAATGCTCCACGAGGATTTAGTCCGCTGCCGAAAGGTGAATCTATCCTAATTAAAGTAACTTTCTGCTAGTTTTGATAAATATATTGATTACTTGATAAATATTTTTTGTATATTGCTATTACAAAATTAATAAGGTTATCTAGATTAGTTACTAAATCCTCGTGGAGAAAGCTTTAGTTAACTTCTTTTACTGGTTACTAATAAAATCAGCTATATCACATTATGGTGAGTCATTGGTTCCAGTAGAAGTTCCATCTAATTTAACCAAACCTTTTTCTTAATTTCTAATGGCAGGTATTAAATACTTTAATCAAAAGCTTAGTTAAACTACCTTTTTTATTTTAAAACTAGAATTAATACTCCAAAAATTAAAGTAGAGGCAACAAATCCAACACCAACTAATCCAGCAATTATTCCAGTATTAAGATAGACCTTTACTTTTGCTAATTCCTTCCCTTCTCCAATAGTCCTCATATTTTAAATTTCTTTTTTGATAATCTAATGCGTTCATGTTCTTATCGAGTATGGCAAAAGGAGAATTAGTAAATTTCATGGCATAACACCTCTAAAAAAAATAGTTTATTGAATATTTAATAGATATGAGATTTTATTTATCTCAAGTAACTAGATCCTCTATAAGTAAGCTTTATTGTTTTCTCTTCTTGGCTCTTGCAATATACGAAAGATTTGCCGTTAAAATACATGTTTACCATTATGCAGCTCCTGGTCTTGATCAAGTCCCCGTCCTATGGCTTGATTCGTACTGCGGTCTATCTAATAGTAGATCGGACGATTTAGTAGCATTTACTACACTTTATTTATAGAGTATTTATACTCAGTTGTCAACCCTTAAGATTAAAATTCTCAGTCGCAATAGACTAAACAATGCTGATTAGTTGGATGTTCTCTACATTCCCTCTTCCAATAGTCTTCAAATAAATGGTTATCTCTATCAAGATTTCTTGTTATTTCTTCCATTCTGTTTCCAGCATAATTAAATGCTTTTAGGTATCTTGGAAGGATTGTGAATTGATTGAATAGTTTCATTTAGACCTCCTAGATCTATACTTATATTGTCCTCCTATAGCCTTGAAATTTATAGGTCGGTTTGAGGAACTATTAGGTACTGGAAGAGGTATATATTTTGAATCAAAAAATACTAAAGCAGTCCTAAAATTTATACATGGTTGTCATGAGGCAGTTGCAGGGATACAACTGAAGCCAACCATAAATTATTAGAGATCAATTCAAGATTTAAAACACACTCATTATTTAAAAAGAAATCTTCTCCACTTTAGATAAAACTAAAATAAATCAGGATTTGAAAACAATGTAATCATAGATACCAACAGGTATTTAGCTAATTGATTATATATTTAACACACGAGTTAACCCGTTCCAATTTGTTGACTCTGAGGTTTTACCGTTGATTCCTTATCTTCTGAAAGTTGTTCCTTGCAGCTTTAGATTAAAAAACGGTCTTTATTTAATCTAAACCATGCAAAAGAAAATCGTAAAAAAATATGCTGAATTAATGCATAAGGCGCAACAAGCTACTGGAAGAAAAGAAGCAGTTGGACTAATACATAAAGCAGCAAAGTTAAAAACTAAATTTGATAATTACGAGATGATGTGATCATCTACAAAGCAATTTTCCCAAATAAGAATGTCATTCTTAAATAAATTCTCGATTAAAGATATCATTCTCTCAAGCAAAGAGGCATATCAAAAAGAACTCAAGAACAACGGTGTGGGTTCACAAATAGGAAGGTCATTATTTAATAAATTTTCAATTAAAGATATCATTCTCTCAAGCAAAGAGGCATATCAAAAAGAACTCAAGAACAACGGTGTGGGTTCACAAATAGGTAAGTCATTATTTAATAAATTCTCGATTAAAGATATCATTCTCTCAAGCAAAGAGGCATATCAAAAAGAACTCAAGAACAACGGTGTGGGTTCACAAATAGGTAAGTCATTATTTAATAAATTCTCGATTAAAGATTTTTCCTTCAATATTTCCAACAGATAAGCGTAATTTATAAAGGGGTACCGTCATGATATATAGAGGAAAGGGGTACACTTTCCTAAATAGAAACTTTGATGGATAATAAATTCATATTCAAAGAAGTTACCCAAACTTTACTCAAACCCTATATATTCGCCGAGATCCTATGGTACAACAGGAAACTAGCTACTGGCTAATGAACTATGAGCCAGTAGTTATAGCAACGGATTTCAAAAACCCATAAAAAAATGTTCACGATATGTTCACGATTTAATGGCTTCACCTTCGAGTTGGGAATTCTATAAAGAAGAACAAACTAAGATTTTATGGGTCCATATTTGTACCCAAGATTTAACGGGTGTAGCTATTTCAATAAATAAATGGTGGAAGACAAGGTATCCAGAGTTCAAAATGAGAATCGTTTCTAAAAAAGAATTCGAACATATAAAAATGCAGGAGCAGCAACAGCAGCAATAAAATTAATCTTTGGTAAATTTTGATGCTGAACATTTTTTCTATTCAGCTAATATAAATCCATCACATTAATGAACAAATGAATTCTGCATTTACAAAAGTCTCAAATTTGAAAGTTAACAGGGCTTCTAAAATAGCTATTACTCTCGCATCATCCACTTTCTTCTTATACGCATTAGGTCAAGCACCAATTTTTAAAAATATTCTTGCAGGTGCTTTTTCTTGTTCTGGCTAAATACAATGCTTGTTTACAAGAGATGCTGACAATCTAGAATATCCATTGATTGACAGTCGATCGCTAAGAGGGGCAAATGCTCCTCTTTTTTTATTTTCCTTTTCGCATTACTTCAAACATACTTAAATATTGAAGTGGAAACACGGTAGCAATATTCTCCTAATCCTTTGGCATGACTAAAGAAAATTTTTGGCTAATGAACCATGTGCCAGTAGTCATAGTAATGGATCTTAAAAATCAAATAAATTTGATTCACGATTCATTCACGATTTTTCGATCTAAAATTGATTGAAAATATTCAAGAGAAATAAATACTTAGAGAATCTTTAAAGTAGAAAATCATATTAAATGAAAGCTTTCAATTATCTAAATATTCTGTAAACTCAAGTTTTATATTATTGATATTTTTAACTATCGTGAGATCCAAATTAAAAACTAAGGCATAATCTCTTTTTGAAAAAATAAAATTACTATTATTACGGGGTCTACTCCTCCATGCCTCATATTCTGCACCTCTGTTCATAGGCATATCTCTTAAGGAATTATTTGTTTTTAGATATCCTGCTAATAATGAAAAAGATGGAAATGGACCATCATTTCCTCTACTTCCATCAGGACTCAAAGGAACAATCTGAACATTTTTACAAGAGTGTCCTACTGGACCAATAAGACAGGAATATATTATTTTTTCTGAACTATCAACTAAAGATAATTTTATTGGATTATAAAAATAAGTTTTGAAGCCATATTTTTTTCTTTTTTTATAAGATCCGAAATAATCAGAGGAAGAAATGAAGGGATGATTAACTAATTCAGTTTGATATCTAAACCCACTTCGTTGTTCTTCTTGTACAGAATAATATTTTTTATATTTTTCTGAATTTTTTATTCTTATACCTAAGTTAGAAATAGAAAAAAGATTCACTTTTTTTTGATTGGTTTCTACTAAACCAACATAAATATTTTCATTTGGTTTATTGGAAGATAAATTTCTCGAAAACTTTGACCTGAACATATCCATAGAATTAAACATAGATTTTGTATTTGATCTCCATCGATAAAAATATTTCTCAGAATATCTATTTTTCTTTTGTTCTACATTTCGATCAATTAGATAGAAAATCATGTTCGACCAATTGTCAAAAGTAAAAGTAGATTTATTTCCATCACTCAAGTTATCCAAAACTTCTTTAATATTTTCCTTAAATGAATCATTCAATTTAAGACTAAATGGGACAACAAACATTTTCATTGGATCCGATCCGTCTGGAAGTTTATAAACGGAAGAACTTGCATCTACATAAAAGGAAGAAACTCCGTTTAACCGTTCTGAAGGAAACTTATTGAAGGGCAATGCTTTACCTATTTCAAATTCAGTAACTTCACCCTTAAGAATAGGTTTTATTACTTTCTCAACGTAAAGATCTAATTTATTATCTTCATTGTCAATATTTGCTTTAATTGCATTAAACATGCCGGTATCAATATCCTTAATGTTGTAAGCAATCTGTTTGATATAACTAATAAAATCATCAACTTTCACATCAACTCTTGCAGTTATGTAAAAAATTCCATTACTATTATTAATCTCAATTATTTCGAAATAACTTATTGATCCTTGGGAATATATCCTAATATTTCTATCAATTTTTTTAGATTGATTTACTAGACCATTTTGAATTTCAATTTGTTTACTTATTTTTGTTTCCGCATCAATAAATTCACCGACAACATTTGTTAAAGCATTTTTTGCTGCATTTTGAGCCGCATCATCGATATTAACTCCGTAACCATTGGCAATTACAGTTTTAATTGAATTATTTTTATCGTTAGAGTTTTTACTTTTTATATTTTCAGAAGCTATTACTAAATTGCCTCTAAATACAGTTTGAATATTTATAAGTTGAAAAATTATTGATATTAATAAAAGATTAAATAATTTCATTATCGATAAGTTTCAGAATCCAATAAAATGGCTAACTATTTCACATCTATAGTTTATTAGATTGACCCCATACCACCCTACACTTTCCTAAATAGAAACTTTGCAGGATAATAAATATATAAAAGCGAATAGTATGATATTACATTCTCGATTCGTTCACGATTTGCAATTTCCTCCAAATCCTTTGATATGACTGAGATTAATTACTGGCTAATGAAGTGGGTACTTGATGCTAAAAAGTATTTTTAAATATAAGTTAATAAATTTGATGGTTCTTAAATGCAGGCAAAAGTTTCTGAAACTTTTTTAATAATTAAGATTACGCATTCTTAAATCATTTTGCTGCATATTGAAGTTATGTTGCTGCATACGTAAATTATGTTGCTGCATATTGAATTGCTGATTCATTTGGAACTGCTTACTATTAATCTGATTTTGCAAATGTATTGCTTCATAATTTGGTTGATAACCGCCGCCCCATCTCCCTCGGTTATAGCTTTGAATACCTTGATTGAGGATTTCAAAGAATGTCCCCCATGCTTTTAGTGCCTTTCCTCTTTTAATTTTTCTCTTTGCAATTTTTAATTCGTCAAGAGCATAATTATCATTGGGAAGAATAGATAAATGTTTTTCTATATCCTTTATTCCATCTTGGTAGTTCCCAAGGTCAATTTCTGATCTTGCCCTATTTAAGTAAGCCCAGTTGTGATTAGGGTTGATTTCTATAGCTTTATTAAATTTTTTAATTGAGTTTTCATAGTCCTCAAAACCAACTGCTAAAAGTACACCTATGTCATTGAGTGCTAAGTAATCGTATGGAACCATCTTTATATATTGATTTGCTTCTTTAAGCGCACCTCTGAAATCTTCTGATCTATATTTTCTCCAAGCTTCTTCATAAAATTCTAATGCTTCATTTATATATGAAGTTTTAGTTTTTGAATCTATAAGATATGAGAAATTTGTTACTTCCTTATTAGAAGGAGAATATACTGTCTCGCAATAGTCTATTTCATCTTGAAACTCATATTGAGCACATCTTCTGGATACTAATGCAAGAATCTGTCTTTCTCTAATAGCTTCCTCCTCTTCTATCTTTGCTAAAAGCTCATAAGACTTTTGTTCTCTAATGGCAGCCTCTTTTTCTGCTTTAATATTTGAAAAAGAGATAAAACCAATTATGGGGATTGTAATTAGTCCCAACCCCACAAAACTTAGAGCATGAGGTTTAATAATTTTTTTAATTAAGTTTGGCTTTAGAGAAAATATATCTTTGGATTTTATTAATTTTGGCGCACCACAATGTGGACATGCATTTGCTTTGTCAGAAATCTCTTTTTTACACTCGTAGCATTCAATAAGTGCCATGCATCATGAGTTGGGTAATCCTGTTATATAGTAATTTACTTTCAAAAAAAATTCTCTTACAAAAAATATTGAAGGAGCCAAGCAACAAAGTGCAGCAAGCCAAAGCTATTGAAGAAGCCAAAAAACCTGGATGCAAAGGGATTCATAAAATGGATTTATTATTGATGTCATGAGTATTTCACGGGTTAGCAAAATAATTCCGTAACAACCTTCCCTTTCCTAAATAGATAATTTGATGGATAATTAACCTAGAATTGAACGTTTTTAATATTCTGTTCACACACCGTTCACACATTGTAGTTTTCTTCTAAATTATTGATATGACTGAGATTAATTACTGGCTAATGAAGTGAGTACTTGATGCTAAAAACTAAAGCCTTCCAAATCCCTTAATTCTTTTTTCTGTTTTATATCCTGCTTGTACGAATTGAGTATTATCAGTCCCGACATCATAAAGAGTATAATTTTTTCCTGCCCCAATACCAATAACAGCTTTTTGAGGAACTTTCTGCTCTTTCTTACGATTTCCATTTAAATCTTCTACTTCAGAATTAACAATCCCCTCTGTCAATTCCAAGTGAAACTGTTGTTTACTTCTTGCAGTAAATAATCTGTTTACCTGAAGACGTGTAAGTCTATCAAGGAGTGTCAGCGGCGGCGTATCTAGTGTTAAATTTTCGCCAACATCTTTTGAGCTTCCGTGAATCAAACCACAATCAAGTTCAACAAATCCAAATTGAAGTGCTGCTATCCAATCAAGAAATGATTTGTCTACAGCATTCGTAAGAGACTTAACTACTTCTTCACCCTTATTTATTCTCAAAGCTTCAGCTCTTTGATCACCACGGTAACCACTTTCCAAGAGGATTTGTTCTTCCCACCAACCATATATGCACCATGGTTGTAAATCATTACTTTTTGGATTAATTAACCTATGGAGAAGCCTATTACAGTTTTTTTCAGGACCTATCATATCCCCCAAAACAAAAAGAGTTATATTACCAGGAGTTTTTTTTAAGTCTTTTTGAATAAGTTCATAAGTATCTAGATCCCCTTTAAGACCACTTACGAGTGCCCAGCGTTCTATCATCTTTCACAAACATGAGATGCATCTTCAGCTTGTTCTGCAAATTCGAATCCATTTTTTAAACGCCATGCAAAAATCGGAGGAAGACCGGCATCTATTATTGCTTTACAAGTAAGTTCAATATCATATTCCACTTCTCTAATTTTTACTTCATTAGTGACATCGTTATAAACAACATAAGTAGCTTTAGTTCCTCCATGTCTTGGCTCTCCAACTGAACCTGCATTTACTATTCTTCGCATCGGCAATTGAATTTCTTTTTCTTGAGTATCTTTGGGAACAGCATTTTTGATCTTTACAGCAATTGAACCATCTGCTAATTCGCGAATATAAGGTTGGTGAGTATGACCACAAAATAGAATCTCTGCTCTGGCATTTTCAACTCTCTCAAGAGCTGCGAATGCATCCATATCGGGTAGAAGATATTCATGTTGACTATTAGGACTACCATGAACAAAAAGACACTTATCTTTACGTATTGAGTAGGGTAGATTAGCTAGATAATCCTTATTTTCTGTAGTTAATTTATCTGTAGTCCATTGATGAGCAAAATGACCTCTTTTTTCAGCAAGCTGAGAAGGATAACTACAATCGCAAGCATCTAATCCATCAACAACGTCTTCGTCCCAACATCCCTGACAAGTAGGAATTTCTTTATCTCTTATTAACTCAATAACCTCATTAGGTTGAGGACCATAACCCACTAGATCTCCAAGACAGGTAATATTTGTAATTCCTTGGAGTTCAATATCTTTTAAGACAGCCTCTACTGCAGGTAGATTTGCATGTAAACATGAGATGACAGCTTGATTCATTTTTAAGTTAACGGCGAGCAGTTTGTAATTGTGAATTTCTAAGTGAAGTTTGATGATGCTCTAGTACAGCATCATTAAGAAGGCAATTATGAATCGTTGCTTTTATTGACTCGAAGTTTAAATTTTTCCCTTGTATAACAATTTCAGAACATCTTTCTGGTCTTCCATTAAGAGGGGCAACTTGGTTTAATGTTTGATATTGAGATCCTTGCTGACTGACTATCCAATTAAACAAGATGTAACGCCCATCAGGTAAGTTCATTAATGCTTTTGCTCTATATACATCCCCATAAGCACCATTAACTAATTCAAACCAAAAAGTATTCAAGCTTGCAGGATCCCAAATATGCTTTTGAAGATCAAGGCTTATTGATTCAATTTCTCTAAAATCTAAAGTATCTTTAATTGATAATTCTGGATCTCTACCAAAATGAAGATATCTATTTGGCTGGAGATTATATTTTTCAAGTTCATTAATAATTCTCAGATCAACTCCATTAATACCCTGAGATTTAGGTGTAAAAAATTGTGGAAATTCAATAATAATTAAAATGTTTTCTTTATCTTTCTCTGATATTGAGTTTGAAATAGATAAGTCTAATAAGTTAGGAATTTGATCTTTCAAAAAAGCAAAATCAATTTTTGAATTTATTGCTTGCTCTAAATTAATTTCAGAATATCCTCCTAGACGTAAGTAACCACAATTACCAGAATAATTCTTAAAAGTATTTAGTATCCAATTTGTCTTACCGCATCCTGGCGAACCTGATATTAAACAGACTTGACTCATAAAAAAATACTACCTAATGTATAAAATTTACACCAATATGAAAATGAAAATCATTTCTGTTTTCGATTTTAAATATTTATTTTTTGATTTAAGTGATAAAAACATTAATATTTAGAGAATTAATTACTCCATACCAACCATCACTTTCCTAAATAGATAATTTGATGGATAATTAACCTAGATTTGAACGTTTTTAATATTCTGTTCACACACCGTTCACACATTGTAATTTTCTTCTAAATTATTGATATGACTGAAATAAACTACTGGTTAATGAAAAGTGAGCCTGATGCCTACAGCATAGATACTTTAAAAAATGATGGAGTGACTTTATGGGATGGGATAAGAAACTATCAGGCTCGAAATTTCATGAGAAGTATGAATAAGGGAGATAAAGTTTTTTTCTATCATTCCAACTGTAAACCTCCTGGAATTGTAGGGATGATGGAGGTGATAGATGTAAATATTGTTGATCCTACACAATTTGATAAAAATTCAAAGTATTTTGATTCAAAATCAAAACCCGAAAATCCTAGATGGGATTGTGTAAAAGTAAAGTACTTATCAAAATCTAGCAAAATTCTAAGCTTACCTGAATTAAAGATTTTATTTAGTGAAGACGAGTTACTAGTTGTCAAAAAGGGAAATAGATTATCTATTTTACCGGTACGGAATGATACAGCAAAAATACTACTAGAAAAAATTTGAAGACGTTTTAGTCTTTAAAATTCATTGAAAACATATTTCCAATATAGAGTCTTGTTAAATCCCTATTTTGAAATCCCTTTTGCATTAAAAACCCTGCAATAGCTGCCTGTAGTATCCTGTATTGATCCCAATTAGGATGCTCCTCAACAAATTCTTTCATAGCCTTCTGAAGATTTTCTTGAAGTTCACATTTGAAACTAATTACTTCATCTTTTTGATTTAAAACTATTGAGCTTACATCGTCACTAAAATCCTTCATATTAAAAAATTTTTTAATGAAATCCTACAAGATCTAGTTTTCTCTAAAATCATTAAATAGTCAACAAGTATTATTTATGTTCAGTCTCAGTGAGAGAATTATGAGATTCTAGTCATAAGAATGGGTGTCATTGAAACTTATTTTGGCAAATTAAATCTAACTTAATTATAAAGAATTGTATAAAATCAAAAGTTTTCCACACACTTTAGGTCAAATGATATTTTTCAAAAAATAGTTGTGGAAAAATTGTGAAAAATTTTTTTTTACACGGGGAAATATTTCGCAAAATTTCCAATTTAATTTATCTTTTAATCCATTGATTCCCACATTTTTTTTATTTCAGAGAATAATTCTTGTGCTACTTGTATCGGCCAATACATTTCAAAAGATCGAGTTTGGTCTTGGCTTTCAAAAACGAATCTTAAACTCCATTCATTCTTTTTACCCTCTAACTCAATATACCAAGGTAATTGTTCTAATTCTAAAGTGATAAACTCCTCTTCCATTAATGTATTTTGAATACTTAAAAGTTGTTTATTAATTTTTATAAGTAAGTGATATAGCAAATCAAATTCACTTTTTTGTAACTCAATTGACCAATTTTCAATACCAATCAAGAAGCAATATTTGCCTTTTCTAACATCTCTAAGTAGTCTCCATCTTTTTTGATACTTACCCAAGATTAACCAGGAAGTAAATCTGGTTGATCTTGTTCATCACTTAGTTCAATTATTGATCTTTGAACAGGTTTAATAGTTGACTCCTCTAGTAGTCCATCAAAATCATCAAAACGTCGTTGTTTAGCTCTGAAAGCAATTTTCACTGTTGTTAAATATCTATTGGTTGATTTTCTTATCAAACTCTCACCTCTTTTTGCAAGATCATTTGAATCAATTCCTGAGTTATTTGATATGTTCATTAAATTTTATTTATTATGAATTATATTTTACAGTTTATTGGACCGATTCAAAACATAAATTACAAAAAGCACTTATTTGATTCAACAAAAATTCATATGGAAGAAAATTTATTTGGAACTCTTGCTATAGATTTGGGGAATACTAATACTGTAGTAGCTTTTCAAGATCAAAAAAATATAAATCCTGTATTAATTGAATTACCTAATATTACATCTTCTCCAGGTGTTATCCCTACAGCAGTTTGGTACGAGGAACCCTCAAAAATTTTAAAAATTGGGAAAAGTGCTTTAAAGATGCGTGATAGTTATAATTCACACTTGTTTTTTCATTCTAATTTTAAGAGATTAATTGGAAATCCTATTGAAAAAATTAATCAACAAAATATTTTAAGTCCTATTGAATGTGGCGAAAAATTTTTTAAATTTTTATGGGCAAATATTCCTCAAAAATATAAAATCAAAAGACTTGTTTTAACTGCTCCTATTGATACATACAAGGGTTACAGACAATGGTTAATTAACCTATGTAAAGAGATCTCTGTAGATGAAATAGCATTAGTTGATGAGCCTACTGCGGCAAGTTTAGGTGTTAATATTCCATTTGGGTCCAAAATTATGACGATCGATATCGGCGGGAGCACAATAGATATGAATATAGTAAAAATAGAGGGGGGAGAGGGTAAGTCTAGCCCCATAGCTGAATTATTAAAATTCAAGGGAAATGATTTAAGCTCAACTTCAAAACAAAAAATAAGGTGTGCTGAAATAATAAGTAAAACAGGCTCAAAGATTGGCGGTAAAGATATTGATCAATGGATAGTTGATTTTTATATTCCAGATAATAAATATGCAATTAATCTTTTAAAGGCAGAAGAAATAAAATGTAAACTCAGCTCAATTAAAACAAAATACGAAAAAAAATTTCCAATAAATTTTTTTGTTGAAGAAACTCAAGAAAAAAAGTTTTTTCTTAGTAGAGAAATATTCGAGAAAATTATTATTGAGAATAATCTTCTTAATCACCTTAACTCCTTACTTAAAGATTTATTAAATGAAGCAAGAGGCAAATTTTGTACATTAGATGACATAGTTGCAATTATTTTAGTTGGAGGGGGTACTCAAATACCATTAATAAAAGAATGGGTTGTGAACGAGATTCCCAAAATTGAAGTAAAATCGCCACCTCCAATTGAATCAATAGCTTTGGGAGCTTTAGCAATGACGCCAGGCGTAATTATTAAAGACGTATTAAACAAGGGATTATCCATTAGATTATTTAATAAAAGAGAACAGAAACACTTCTGGTATCCTATTTTCTGTAAAGGTCAAACATGGCCAACAGAAAATCCATTTAAACTAATCCTTCAAGCTAGTAAAAACAACCAGAAAATATATGAAATAATTATTGGAGAAACTAAAAAAGAAAGAGAATATGATGTTATTTTTGTAAATGGATTGCCAAAGTTATCAGAGGTTCAAAGTGAAGAGGAAATTATAAAATGGGACAAAAAACCAATTAAAATCGAACTGAAAAATAAATGTAATCTTGGAGAAGACAACTTAAAACTTTTCTTCAAAATTACTAAAAAAGCCGATTTGCTAGTTAAGTGTTTCGATATTAAAGATGAATTCTTAGGAGAATTTAATTTAGGAAATATTTTTTGATACAAAACTATTCAAGAAAAACTCCTTCTTCATTATCAATACTATTAAAACGAACACTAATACTTTCATTTTTACTTGTTGGAACTTTTTTACCGCAAAAATCCGGTTGAATTGGTAATTCTCTATGACCTCTATCTATCATTACTAACAACATTACTCTTTTAGGTCTGCCCCATGAATATAGAGAATCAATAGCAGCTCTAATTGTTCGTCCCGTAAAAATTACATCATCTATTAAAAGAATTTCTTCTTGCTCAATAGGAGTTGGTATATCAGTTGCTTTTATTAGTCGAGTTCCAACTCTATTTTGATCATCTCTATAAAAAGTCGGATCAATTATACCTTTTCTTATTTTTAAACCTGTCTTATAGAATAATTCTTTTTCTAGAACGTTAGCCAAATCAATTCCTCTAGTTGGAATACCTACTAAAAGAAGGTTATCCAGATTTTTTACTGTTTCAATAATTTCGAAAGTTAAACGAGCTAGGGTTTTCTTAATTTCCTCTTCAGTAAGTATTACGATTCTTTTAGTTTCATTGGACATGATTTATCAATAAATAAAATTTGTTCAATATCCTCATAAATTAGCAAAAGCTAACTATGTTAAATATAAATTGTTAAAGAGTAGTTTTTAAAGCTAAATTTAGGTTTGGATCACTTAATAATGAATTTGATCTAAACATGTCAAAGATTAGCAGCAAAAATATAAATAAATTAAATGTTCCTCAGAGCCCTGTAGTCCTTGCAATACTTGATGGATGGGGATTTCGAGAAGAGACATCAAACAATGCTATAAAAGCTGCGAGTACCCCAATCATGGATGCATTAAGTCATGCATATCCTCACACTCTTATAAGCGCTAGCGGATCTGATGTTGGATTGCCAGATGGTCAAATGGGTAATTCAGAGGTTGGGCACCTTACCATTGGCTCTGGAAGAATAATTCAACAAGAACTTGTAAGGATTTCAAATGTCGTAAACAATAATCAATTAGGAATAGTTAATGCTTTAAAGGAGATGGCTGATTCATTAAAGAAAAACAATTCTACTTTGCACATTACGGGATTATGTTCTGATGGTGGCGTACATAGCCACATTAATCATTTATTAGGATTAATAAAATGGGCAGCTGAGAATGGCCTCAAAAAAGTTCAAATTCATATTATTACTGATGGAAGAGATACGCCTGCAAAAAGTGCAACTAAATATATAAATCAAATAGAATCATGCATAAAAAAATTCAATACAGGTGAAATAGCTTCTATATGCGGAAGATATTGGATGATGGATAGAAATCTTTTATGGGACAGAACGGAAAAAGCATACGTTAATATGACTGATCCAGATATTGAAGTGACTAGTATTTCACCTCAGGATTACATAAAAAAAAGTTATGACAAAAATATTACTGACGAATTTATAGAGCCAATACGAATGTCTGAAAGTTATCTTAAAAATGGGGATAGTTTAATTTGCTTTAACTTCCGTCCAGACAGAGCAAGACAAATCATCAAATCAATTTCTGATAAAGAATTTTCAGAATTTGAAAGAAAACATTTCCCAAACTTAGATTTAGTAACTTTTACTCAATATGATCCAAACTTCCCTGTTAAAGTTGCATTTCCTCCTGAGTCTCTAAATAATTTTATTGGCCAAATAGTTTCAGAAAATGGACTGAAACAATACAGAACAGCCGAGACTGAAAAATATCCTCACGTTACTTATTTTTTCAATGGAGGAGTAGAAATTCCTCTGCCAGGTGAAGAGAGACACTTAATTCCATCTCCAAGAGTCACAACTTATGATATGGAACCCGAAATGTCTGCGGAAGAATTAACTAGTTCTTGCTGTAATGCGATAAAAAGCGGAAAATATGCTTTTGTCGTAATCAATTTTGCAAATCCTGATATGGTTGGTCACACAGGAGAAATGGATGCGACAATTAAAGCTATCGAAAAAGTAGATCAATGCGTAGGTCAAATTGTTAATGCTACTGGAGAAATGGGTGGGAGTATTATAATTACAGCTGATCATGGTAACGCAGAGCTAATGAAAGGTCCCTCAGGAGAGCCATGGACGGCGCACACTACCAATAAAGTTCCATTAATTTTTATTGAGGGTGAAAAGAGAAAAATTGCCAATATGGGGAATGAGATTTATTTAAGGGACAATGCTGGCTTAGCAGATATTGCACCAACTTTACTGCAATTATTAAATCTCCCAATCCCAAAAGAAATGACAGGAAAATCTCTCATTAAAGAGATTGAGTTAAAAGGTTATAATAAAGTTGTACAACACGTATAAAGTTGATAAACGCTTTCTAAAGTAATGATTCAAATTCTAAGTTGGATATGGGTATTTTCTGGAATATTCCTGATACTGTTAGTTTTGCTTCATAGCCCCAAGGGTGATGGAATGGGCGGGATAGCCGCAAGTGGAAGCTCAATGTTTAATAGTGCAAGTAGTGCTGAAGCGTCCCTTAACAAAATTACTTGGACCTTTTTAGTTATTTTTTTATCTCTCGCAATTATTCTTAGTGCTGGCTGGATTTCATAAGGTTTCAAAAAAAGGGATCATTTTTGGTGATCCCTTTAATTAAAAGTTAATTATTTAACTACTTTATAGTTAATAATCAAAGTCACCACCCATTCCTGGGGCTCCACCTGGAGCAGGTGGATCTTTTTTCTCAGGTAAATCTGCAACTATACATTCAGTGGTTAAAACCATTCCTGCTATTGAAGCAGCATTTTGTAATCCTGAGCGAGTAACTTTTGCAGGATCAACTATACCGGCGGCGGACATATCAACATACTCTCCAGTAGCAGCATTAAATCCATCATTAAATGGCTTAGATTTCACATTCTCAGCAATCACAGCACCATTAGAACCAGCGTTTTCAGCAATCCTCATAAGAGGTGCAGTCAATGAAGCTTCAACAATGTTAGCTCCAATTAGTTCCTCTCCCTCTAAATTTTTATCGGCCCAATCTTTTAAAATTGGAGATAAGTGAGCAAGAGTTGTTCCTCCTCCAGGTACAATCCCTTCTTCAACAGCAGCTTTTGTAGCATTGATAGCATCCTCAAGACGAAGTTTCTTATCCTTCATCTCAGTTTCAGTTGCTGCACCAACCTTAATAACTGCCACTCCTCCAGCTAACTTTGCCAGGCGTTCTTGAAGCTTTTCTTTATCGTAAGAGGAGTCGGTTTCATCCATTTGCTTCTTAATTTGATCACATCTAGCGTTAACTGCTTGCTCATTACCTTCGGCTACTATCGTTGTAGTCTCTTTATTAATAGTAATTCTTCTACCAGTTCCAAGCATATCTAAGGTGGCATTCTCTAACTTCAAGCCCGCATCCTCAGTAATTAGTTGACCATTAGTTAGAACAGCCATATCTTCAAGCATAGCTTTTCTTCTATCACCAAATCCTGGTGCTTTAACTGCTGCAACATTCAACACACCTCTTAATCTATTAACGACAAGTGTGGCTAAAGCCTCTTTTTCTATATCTTCTGCAATAATGACAAGCGGTTTGCCAGTTTTAGCAATTTGTTCCAAAACGGGAACTAAATCTTGTACTAATGCAATTTTCTTATCAGTCAGGAGAATATAGGGTTCATCTAAAACAGCCTCCATTCTCTCTGTATCTGTAGCAAAATAAGGTGAAATGTAACCTTTATCAAAGCGCATTCCCTCTGTAACTTCTAGTTCAGTTGTCATTGATTTTCCCTCTTCTAGAGAAATGACACCTTCTTTACCAACTTTATCCATTGCATTGGCAATCATTTGACCAACTTCATCGTCATTTCCGGCAGCAATGGTTCCGCATTGAGCAATAGCATTACTATCGCTGATAGGTTTGGAATTCTCCTGAATTTTACCAACTAGAAACTCAGTAGCTTTGTCAATACCTTTTTTAAGCGTGATTGCATTAGCTCCAGCTGCAACGTTTCTCAAACCTGCCTTAACCATTGCATGGGCTAAAACTGTAGCAGTAGTAGTACCATCTCCAGCAGCATCATTAGTTTTTGAAGCGGCTTGTCTGATTAATGCAACCCCTGTGTTTTCAATGTGGTCCTCTAATTCAATTTCTTTGGCGATTGTGACACCGTCATTAATAATTTGTGGAGCACCAAATTTTTTCTCTAAAACAACATTTCTTCCTTTTGGTCCAAGCGTGACAGCAACAGACTCAGCAAGGATATCGATTCCTCTCTCGAGCGCTCTACGAGCTTGCTCATTGTAAATAATTCTTTTAGCCATGTTTAGGCAGCAATTTAGTAATAAGTTTTAATAATTTTTGAAACAAATATTTTAGCCTACAACAGCTAAAATATCCTTTTCTGAGAGCAAGACATATTCATCTCCTCCCAATTTGATGTCTGTCCCAGCATATTTGCTGTACAAAACTTTATCGCCAATACTCACTTCTGGAGTTTGTCGAGAACCATCGTCATTAAGTTTCCCAGGACCGACCTGAGCAACTTCTCCCACTTGTGGTTTTTCTTTAGCTGTATCAGGCAAAAGAATGCCCCCAGCAGTTTTTTCCTCAGATGCGGAAACTTTAATAAATATTCTATCTCCCAGTGGTTTTACTGTAGAGACTGTAAGTGAAACAGCAGCCATAGGTTAATGGAGGATCATAATTGAGACGCGTTGCGTCATAAAATGGAAAGAGAATTTCTCAATCCGTATCATCAACAACATAATCTGCGAAGCGGTAATTAAACCATACTTTAACTGTGCGGGTGGCCGAACCCATTTAACGAATCTACCCATTAAGTGGTAGTATTTTCGGATTGTAAGCTGTTTAAATTCAGCTATTCACCACCAAACTATAAAAATGGTAGCAACTCCATCAACTTCTTCACAAACAAAAGGCGTAGTTCGTCAAGTAATT
This sequence comes from Prochlorococcus marinus CUG1433, assembly GCA_017644425.1. NCBI lineage: Bacteria > Bacillati > Cyanobacteriota > Cyanophyceae > Synechococcales > Prochlorococcaceae > Prochlorococcus > Prochlorococcus marinus. The sequence goes on along the minus strand of JAEPLN010000001.1, from coordinate 1,213,714 downwards.
GGTCCAGTTCTAGATGTAGAATTCCCAGCAGGAAAATTACCTAAAATATTAAATGCTTTAAGAATTGAAGCAAAAAATCCTGCTGGACAAGAAATAGCCCTTACAGCAGAGGTTCAACAGCTACTTGGTGATCATAGAGTTAGAGCAGTGGCTATGAGCGGCACAGACGGTCTTGTAAGGGGTATGGAAGCGATTGACACAGGAGCGCCAATTTCTGTACCTGTGGGAGAAGCAACCCTAGGAAGAATATTTAATGTTTTAGGAGAACCAGTAGATGAACAAGGTCCAGTAAAAACTAAAGATACTGCACCAATTCACAGAGCAGCCCCAAAATTAACTGACTTAGAAACTAAGCCAAAAGTTTTCGAAACGGGGATAAAAGTTATCGATCTTTTAGCTCCATACAGACAAGGTGGAAAAGTTGGATTATTTGGAGGAGCTGGCGTTGGGAAGACCGTTCTTATCCAAGAGTTAATTAATAATATTGCGAAGGAACACGGTGGAGTTTCTGTTTTTGGAGGTGTCGGAGAAAGAACTAGAGAAGGGAACGATCTATATGAAGAATTTAAAGAATCAGGAGTGATAAACGCTGACGATTTAACTCAATCAAAAGTTGCCTTATGCTTTGGACAGATGAATGAGCCACCTGGTGCACGAATGAGAGTAGGCTTATCGGCACTAACAATGGCTGAACATTTTAGAGATGTAAACAAACAGGACGTTCTACTTTTTGTTGATAACATTTTTAGATTTGTGCAGGCTGGCTCAGAAGTATCAGCTTTGCTTGGAAGAATGCCTTCTGCCGTTGGATACCAACCAACACTAGGAACTGACGTTGGGGAATTGCAAGAGAGAATCACATCTACATTAGAGGGATCAATAACATCTATTCAGGCTGTTTATGTACCTGCTGATGACCTCACTGATCCTGCCCCAGCAACAACATTTGCCCATCTAGACGCTACCACTGTGCTTGCGAGAGCTCTTGCTGCCAAGGGAATTTATCCAGCAGTTGATCCATTAGACTCAACAAGTACTATGCTTCAACCATCAGTTGTTGGAGATGAGCATTACAAAACAGCTAGAGCTGTTCAATCAACTCTGCAAAGATACAAAGAACTTCAAGACATTATCGCAATTCTGGGTTTAGATGAGCTTTCAGAAGAGGATAGGCTAACAGTAGATAGGGCTAGAAAAATTGAAAAATTCCTTTCACAACCTTTCTTCGTAGCAGAAATATTTACAGGGATGTCTGGTAAATACGTGAAGTTAGAAGACACAATAGCTGGTTTCAATATGATTTTGTCAGGGGAATTGGATGATTTACCAGAACAGGCATTTTACTTAGTTGGTAATATTGATGAAGTCAAAGCAAAGGCTGAAAAATTAAAGTCAGAAAAATAAATATTAACATTTAGTTTTAACCCTCTAATAATTTTAAATAAATGGCAATTTCTCTTAAGGTTTTAGCTCCTAACAAAAATGTTTATCAAGGCGAAGCTGAAGAAGTTATCCTTCCTAGCACTACTGGCCAACTAGGTGTTTTACCAGGACATATTTCTTTAGTTACAGCTATTGATATTGGTGTTTTAAGGCTAAGAATGAATTCTCAGTGGAAATCTATAGCCTTAATGGGTGGCTTCGCTGAAATAGAATCAGATGAGGTAATAGTTTTAGTAAACAACGCAGAAATTGGATCTGAAATTGATGTTCAAAATGCTGAAAAAGATCTTAAAGAGGCAAAATTAGCAATTAGTAAATTTTCTGAAAATGAAAAAAATTCAGAGAAAATTAAAGCCTTGAAAGAGATTTCAAAGGCTGAGGCTAGAATTCAAGCTGCAAAGAACTAAATTTTAAGCAGTTCCACAAAAAGTTACTTCAGGAAACTTTAATTTAGCCTCTTCTAGTTTTTTTGTTTTACCCTCTTCTTGCCAATAATTTATTACTTCTGTAGCTTTATTCAATATCTCAACTCTTTCATTATCTGTAATCCAACCTTTATTCTCTAGTTCAATTTTTAATTTTTCCCAAGCATCATCTCTTGGCCAAAAATAATAAGCAGTTAAAGGGCTTGGGCCTCCACCCACTATTTGATCAACTGCTAAAGCAACATTATCTGGTAACCATAATACCTTAATTATGAACCTGCCTTCATCAGGTTTAGGTGTATAACCAGTAGGAACTCCATCTTCATCAATTGTGGCAGCTGCTAATACAGCTGAAGCTCCCATCATTCCTGAATTAGGAGAAGAATTTTTCGACTTATGGTCATCACTATTTTTTTCTTTTGAATTTTGATTTAACTTATCTGATGAAGTCATTCACTTATTTATGTTTAATAAATAATTTATCAGTTTATGGTCACATTTTGATTAATTTATTCAAAATTTTTTGATTTTAGTTATTGATACTCCCTAAACATAAATTTTATCTATCGTGAGAAACTTCATAAAAATCATAAATTGTAGCTTCTAATGAATCCCAAAGATCTTTAGGGATATCATTTTCTTCTGCAAACATTCCAAGCTGACTAGCCAAACCTCTTGCTTGAATGAGTTTCGAATCATAAGAATCTGAATTATTCATTTTTAAACTTTAAGCTTTATAAAAAATAAATCCATTAACTAGATAAGTCAAATTTTAAAATTCTAAATCAGAAATTTCCTTAAGTGCAGCAATACTTAAAACTTCTGGATTTGTATTTTTGACCAAAACATCATCTTCTATTCTTATACCGATGCCTTTCCATTTTTCGTCAATCTGAGGTTGTCCCTCAGGTACTGGAATCCTATCACTTATATATATCCCAGGTTCTACCGTGAGAATCATTCCATTCTGCAATGGCACTTCATAGTCTCCCATTCTGTATGCTCCAACATCATGAACATCTAAGCCAAGCCAATGTCCAGTTCTATGCATGTAAAGATGTTTATAAGATTGATTCTCAATTATCTCCTCAGTACTGCCTGACAATAAACCAATTTCTTTTAATCCTTCTATAAGTATTGTTAAAGCAACATTATGAACATGACTAGAATTCGATCCCTTTACAGCACTTTTAATTGCATTTTTCTGCGCACTCAATACGATTTCATAGATAACTTTTTGCTCATTCGAAAATTTACCACCAATTGGAATAGTTCTTGTTATGTCTCCATTGTAATAATCAATTAGTGAGCAACCAGCATCCACTAACAATAAATCTTCCTTCTTCAAGGGTGAGTTATTTGAAGTGTAATGCAAAATACAGGCGTTATCTCCTGATGCAACAATTGAGTTATAAGCTGGTCCTCGCGCACCTTTTTCCAGAAAAAATCCCTCTAGGAGACCCTGAATTTGTCTTTCATTTTTCTTTGATGAGATTGATTCTCTAACTAATTCATGAGCTTCTGCTGAGATTTGAATAGCCTCTCTCATTCTCTTAATTTCAAATTCACTTTTAATTAATCTCATCTCATTTAAGTAAATTTCTGGAGATTTTATAGAATTTCCACCAATGCCTAATCTTGAGCGATTTTCAAGTTGTTGTGAAAAAATTTCCAGTATTATTTTCTCAACTGATGGATGCTTACCAATTGAAAAAACGATTTCGTCAGAACCATTTACATAACCTGGCAGTAAATCTCTTAGTTCAGATATTGAGTGAGCCTTGTCAGCATTAAAAATTCTTTCAGCGCCTTCTAAACCCCATCTAAAGCCATGCCAGACTTCGCTCATAACATTTTTAGGAGCAACAAACATAATAAATCTCTCTCCCTTTGGCTTATGCGATAAGAAAAGAGCGATTGCATCTGGCTCATCGAAACCGGTTAAATACCAAAAATTACTATCTTGTCTAAAAGGATATTCACAATCAGCATGATGCTTTACGAGACTAGCACCAGGGATAATAGCAGCTTTTCCATTTAATTTATTGAGGAAGATTTCTCTTCTTTCTTCAAAAACTTTATTTTCAGGTTTAAACATAGATTGAGTATTGGCGTGTTTAAAAAAAAATGGAAGAATGAATTAATACAGATTTAGTAATTAATCTATTTTAATGGAACCAAGTGTTTACGGTTTAATTGTTCTTATAATAATTATCTTAATTGGATCAGCATGTTGTTCGGGAGTAGAAGCTGCTTTTTTAGCTGTAAATTCGATTCGAATTCTAGAGATAGCCTCTAAACAAAAACCAAAGAGTTCTGCAAATCAACTCCTTAAACTTAGAAAACATCTTGGAAGAACATTAACTGTAATTACTATTACTAATAATGGATTTAACATAATTGGAAGTCTTATTTTAGGTGTATATGGAGCATTGGTTATTAATAGTAGTTATGGCCTAACCCTGTTTTCAATTTCTTTTTACATACTAGTCGTACTAGTAGGAGAAGTACTACCTAAGGCTCTTGGTACAAGATTCTCAGTTCAAATAGCATTATTATCAGTTCCTATCTTGAGAATATTGCATACTTTAATGAGGCCATTTTTAGTATTAATAGAACAAATATTTCCAGTTATTACTGCAGAAAATGAAATTTCAACAGATGAAGAAGAAATTAGACAAATGGCAAAAATAGGAAGCCAAAAAGGTTTGATAGAAGCTGATGAAGCAGCAATGATATTTAAGGTTTTTCAATTAAATGATTTAAAGGCTAAAGATTTAATGATCCCTAGAGTATCAGCACCTTGTCTTGATGGGTCTTCGAATCTTGAAGAAATTTCAAAACTTATAATGAGCGATAACTCTCCATGGTGGGTTATTTTGGGAGATAAAGTTGACAAAATACAGGGGGTGGTTCCCCGTGAGAGAATGCTAGCAGAATTAATTAATGGAGAGAATAAAAAATTATTGTCAGAAATTTGCGAACCTGTGGACTACATTCCCGAAATGATTAAGGCAGATCAATTATTAACAAGATTTGACAAGGATCATAAAGGAGTGAAAGTAGTAGTAGATGAATTTGGAGGATTCGTGGGCATTATTGGTGCAGAAGCTGTGTTATCTGTTTTAGCTGGCTGGTGGAAAAAATAAATCATGAAACAATTTAAAATTAAAAAAAATTATTTACTTTTAAAAAATTGGTGGGAGACTATTGATCTTACCAACTATGAAAAAAGTTATTTTAATAAGGACATAATTTCTTTTAATCAACAACTTTTTAGGTTAAAAGAAAAAAAAATAAGAATTGGCGCATATGGTAAATCAGGCGTAGGGAAATCTTCTGTTTTAAATTCTTTATTAGAAAAAGATATATTTAAAACAGATATTATCAACGGGACCACAAGAGAAATTCAGGCTGAAGAATGGAAATTCAAAGATCAATCACTCAACAGTATAGAGTTACTAGATTCTCCAGGATTTGATTTCTGCGATATTAAATTCCCAGATAAAGTTTACTCCTCCATAAATCATTCGGATCTTATTTTATTTATAATTTCGGGAGATTTAAATAGAAATGAGTTAAACGAAATCAGTTCTTTTATAAAAGATGGAAAAAAAATTATTTTAATTTTAAACAAAATCGATCTATTTAATAAAAATGAATTAAAAGAAATAATTGAAAATATAAAGTTTAAGCTTCCAAAAGATTTAAATATTCCAATAATAATTAATAATGAAAACAATCTTAAAAATTACGTAGCAAAATTAATCAATCAATATGGTGAGATACTATTAACACTTAATTCTATTCAATTAGCTGACAAATTTTTTCTGAAACTTAAAGAGCAAAGATTGACAAGAAGGCAGAAATTAGCTCAATCAACTATTGGTAAATTTTCGACTATAAAGGCATCCGCAGTAGCTCTTAATCCTTTTATTTTTTTTGATGTTGCTAGTAGTTTTGCACTAGATACTGCATTGATTAACGAATTAAGTAAGATTTACGGCTTAAAGTTGAAAAGTGAATCTACAAGAAAAATATTTAAAAATATATCCATTAATAATTTATGTTTGGGAATCACTCAAGTCGGAGTTAATACCTCTTTCAACCTTATTAAGAAACTAATTCTTTTGACAGCACCTTTTACTAACGGGCTTTCATTATTACCCTATGGACCCATAGCAATCATTCAAGCTGCAATCGCAGTTTATTCTACAAAAATTCTAGGGAAATTAGCAGCAAAAGAGATATTTTTAAGAAGCAAAGCTTCTTTTATAGAGCCTGCTATTTTGATCAAAAATATGAATTTTAATGACCCAGAGATTTTTAACTACATAAATATTTATTTTTCAAGTAGAAATTTAAATAATAATTTTGTTAGTTTTCTACCTTAAAACTTAAAATGGAAAAAAGCATTGCTTTATTTGGTACGAGTGCTGATCCACCTACAATTGGACACAAAAAAATTCTTGAAGAATTATCCAAAATTTATGCTTTTACCATTAGCTATGTGAGCAACAACCCCCAAAAAAAACACATAGAGGATATCTCAATTCGTAGCCATTTATTAAAAACTCTTATTGATGATTTAGATAATCCGAAAATTTTATTTAATCAAAAAATAAGTAGCCAATGGGCAGTAGAGTCAATCAAAAAATGTAAAGAAATTTATAAATTTAATAATTTAGATTTTGTAATTGGGAGTGATTTAATTAAAGATATTTTCTACTGGAAAGATTTCGACAAAATTATTTTGGAGGTAAGTTTTTTTATAATTTTAAGAGAGGGATATCCTGTTGAATCAAATACTCTTAAATTATTAGAAAATTATAAAGTGAAATTTAAGATTTCAACCATCAAAACTCCAAACATTTCAAGTTCTAAGTTTAGATTAAATTTTAATTGTTCTAATTTACCGTCGTCGTTAATAGATATAGTTAAGAGGAATAATTTATATGAATCCATCAAATTAGTTGAATGAAATTTTTACTTGCCCAAATAAATCCAGTTGTTGGAGATTTAGAGGGTAATGCAAAAAAAATACTTAATATTGCTTCGAAAGCTAGCTCAATTTCTGCTGATTTTGTTCTTACTCCAGAATTATCATTATGGGGATATCCTGCAAATGACTTACTTTTTAAAAAAAATCTTATCAAAAATCAATACCAAATTCTTGATCAATTAGCTTTAGATATTAATAAAAAATTTGGCAACTTAAGCATCTCAATCGGAATAGCTGAGAAGGTAAATGACTCTTTTTTTCCTAATCTTTATAATTCTATTGCGTTGGTTGAGGGCGGTGAATGGAAAATAATTGCTCGGAAAATTATTCTTCCCACTTATGAAGTATTTGATGAGAAAAGATACTTTAGATCAGAAGAAAAAGTTTCCGTATTGATTAAAAAAATTAAAAATAAAACTTGGCGACTTGGCTTTACTATATGTGAGGATTTATGGGTCAACAAAGATATAGAGGGTAGAGGGATCCATAGAAAAAATCCCATTATTGATTTAAAGAAAAAAAAAGTTGATATTTTAGTTAATTTATCAGCCTCCCCATATACTCTGAAAAAATTAGAGCTAAGATCCAAGGTTTCCAGTTTTGCTGCACAATATCTTCAAGTACCACTGATTTATGTCAACCAGATTGGAGCAAATGATAATTTAATTTTTGATGGAAGTAGTTTTATTCTTGATAAGAATGGATCTAAAATTAAGCAATTAAAATCTTTTTCGGAAGATCTCTCCAGCTGGAAAATTGAGCAAACAAAACCTGAAAAAAATGAATTTAAAAACTCCGAAATGTCATCAATTTTTGATGCATTAGTCCTTGGTGTTAAAGATTATGCAAAAAAATGTGGATTTAAAACAGCTTTAGTTGGATTAAGTGGTGGTATTGATTCAGCACTTGTCTCAGCAATTGCTACAGCGGCTCTAGGAAGTGATAATGTTTATTGCGTTTCAATGCCCTCTAAGTGGAGCTCATCTCATTCAAAGAGTGATGCAAAAGATTTAGCAAGAAGATTAAAGATAAGTCTCAAGAGCATTCCAATTGAAAACTTGATGACCTCTTTTGAAGAATCATTTATAAAAAACATATCTTTCGAGATGGCTGAAATAACAAATCAAAATATTCAGTCAAGGATCAGAGGCACACTTCTTATGGCTTTAGCAAATCAAGAAAAGCATTTATTACTCTCAACAGGCAATAAATCAGAACTAGCAGTGGGATATTGCACGCTTTATGGTGATATGAATGGGGGATTATCTGTAATTGGGGATTTATATAAAACTAATGTTTTTAAATTATGTAATTGGCTTGATAGCGAAGATTCAATTAATAGTAGAAAGTTATACATGTTAGATACTAGTTTAGATATAATTGGCGGAAATATACGTAAAAAAGCTCCAAGTGCTGAATTAGGGCCTAATCAATTAGATACTGATTCTCTTCCACCTTACTCTATTTTAGATAAAATTCTTAAAGGAATTATTGAAGAGAAAAAAGATTTACAACAACTGGTAGAAGATGGTTATAAAAAAGATTTAATTTTAAAAATTATCTCACTCATAAAAAAAGCGGAATTTAAAAGAAAGCAGGCTCCTCCAATCCTAAAACTAAGCAGTCAATCTTTAGGAAGTGACTGGAGAGTTCCCATAGCAATATCTTATTAATCACTATAAGAACACTCTTGGATTTTTTTTAAAGGCCGTTTAACTGAATTAAGGTTGATACCTTTTTTGATAGCAAGAATTATGCCTGCAGCTTCTAAATAATTATCAACTTCAAAAAGATTGGGATAATTATAAAACTCATTTGTCACTTTTAATGTATTTTGATTTTTTACAGAGATAATATTTAAACCTTTTTCAATCCCTGCTAGTACTGCTTCTCCTCCTAATGCACCATTAGGAACAACAATCGATTCAATCTGATCAGGGTGAAGTGAGATTGATTCAGTTTTAGAAGGCAATTCAACAATATCAGGTGCATTGCTTAACCCAATCAGTACAGATGGTAAAAAAGTGTATCCTATTTCTTCTGCAGCTGCACGAGGATCTAAATTTACATTCAATTCAATTGGATTTAAAGCAGGTGCGTGAGCACAGGGAACTTTTAAAAATTTGCTTATTAAATGACTTATAACTGCTTCGACTCCAGCAATAGGATCAACCCCTTTTCCCTCTCGATAGATATTTGTTTCTAAAGAATCTGGATCATCTGGAAATTTTGCCACAATTGCTATTGCCGTAACTCCTTTTTCTATTAAACATTTTCCAGCATCAATTAGAGTATCAGGATTTTCAATTTTGCCACAACTGATTTTTGAAGAATCAGAATCAATAACTATGTTTAATGGCTTTCTTGTAATCACATAAGAGTGAACATTAATTCCTAAAGTAGAAACACATGCATCAGCAACTTGTAAATGTCTCGCTAATATTTCTTTTTCAATGGCTGCATCAAAAATTATCCCAATTTTCTGTTGCTTTACCCTTTTTAAAGCGATTTCTCCTTTAGCAAGTCGGTCTAAACTATAACCCTCAACATAAAAAATATTTTTATCTTTTTCAGAAAGATTACCACCATTCATAACATTTGGATGAGTAATTAAACATCCACTTGCCGATGCTAATAATTTAGCGGTTGGAAGTGCATCTCCAGCAAAACCTCCTACTTCACAACCAATACCAGTTGGAACTATGAATATTGTCGGTGAATTTTCCATTATTAAAAATATTTCAATTTATATTTCTTAATTAGCTAAGACAGCTTTAATTTTAAGTTTTTTTGTTCCAAAAGAGTCAATAGAATTTTGGATATCAACAATTGACCATCGAATTAAATCACCTTTTTTTTCTAAATTTGCAGTGATGAATTCCCTTAAATTTTTTACTTTTATTGAAGCTGGCCAATCTAAATAGTAATCAACTGAACTTAATTTCATTTTTGATATTTACCAAATTGATCATTATACAAATCATCTTCGACTTCTTTACCAATAACAATATTCAAATCGGACTTGGGATATGCCACACATAAAAGTGCAAAGCCCTTTTCCCTCAAATCATCATTTAATCCCATAGCATCTTCTTGATCTACAGATCCTTCCAAAATCATGGATGCACAATCTGTACAAACTCCTGAACAACAACTACTTGGTAAATCTATTCCATTCATTTTTGCCGCTGAAATAATATCTTGATCTTCAGAACATAAAAAACTAAAAGTCTTTTGCTCAAATTGAACGTTGATATTGTATTCAGGCATATCCTAAATCTTAATGCTAAACTGCAGAACCTCCTACAACCTCTAATATTTCTTGAGTAATAGCTGCTTGCCTGGCTTTGTTATAGGTTAGATTCAAAGTACTTGCTAATTCTTTAGCATTATCACTTGCATTATTCATAGCAGTCATCCTACAAGCGAGTTCTGAAGCTGCTGACTCTTGAAGAGCTCTTAGCACCTGATTCTGTAAATATAATGGTAATAAGGAATCTAATAGTTGATCAGGACTTTGTTCAAAAACAATATCTGATGGCAACTTCTCTGAATCACTTTTTTCCATACTTGATTTTTCAACAAGTAACTTACTATCTTTTGTAGTCAACCTAAAAATTTCATCGTTTTCCTCAGCAATTCCTTGAGGGTCAAGTGGCAATAGTGTTTGAACGACAGGAGCGCAGCTGACTAGAGTGATGAATTTCGTGTAAATAATTTCCACCCTATCAGAATTTTCTGAGAGAAATTCAGCTAAAATTTCATTTGTTACTCCTTCAGAGTCCTTGACTGTGGGTACCTGTTCTAGTTCTTTGAAAGTACTTTTAATTACATATCTATCCTTTCTATTTTGAAAATATCCAATAGCTTTCTTCCCTACCAAAATTAAATTTGGCTGATACCCTTGTTTGACTAATTCTGAGTATCTTATCTCTACCTTTTTTATTATATTTGTATTGTAACCACCGCATAAACCTCTATCCGCAGTTATGCAAACCAAAGTGATGCTCTTTACTTCTCTCTTGGATAATAGAGGAGAGTCGACAGCCTCAAATTGAACTCTAGATTGGATATTTTCTAAGACCCGTGCAAGTTTATCTGCAAAAGGTCTACTCTTAAGAACTTGATCTTGAGCTCTCCTAACTTTTGCAGCTGCAACAAGTCTCATGGCCTCCGTTATTTTCCTTGTATTTTTAACAGAAACGATTCGATCTCTAATCTCTTTAAGATTTGCCATGGTATCTCCTTAAATAAATTTAAACTGTGGCAAGCATTGATGATTTAACTTCATTTATCACCTCTTTTAGTGTTGCTTCTAATCCATCATTTAATTTCTTCTCTTTAAGAATTTCTTCTATAAATTCTGATTTATTTAACTTTAGGTATTCCCTAAGTTCAGTTGCAAATTTAGTAACATCTTCAACAGGCACCTCATCAATAAGACCTTTAACTCCTGCGTAAACTACTGCAACTTGTTCTGCAAGGTTAAGCGGGGAGAATTGAGGTTGCTTTAATAACTCTCTTAATCTTTTACCTCTTTCAAGTTGTTGCTGAGTTGCTTCATCAAGATCAGATGCAAATTGAGAAAAAGCAGCTAGTTCATCAAACTGTGCGAGTTCTAATTTTAAAGTTCCTGCAATTTTTTTAATTGCTTTTGTCTGAGCAGCACCTCCAACACGGCTAACAGAAATACCTACATTAATAGCGGGTCTTAATCCTGAGTTAAATAAATCTGCACTCAAGAATATTTGTCCATCTGTAATTGAAATAACATTAGTTGGGATGTAGGCCGAAACGTCCCCTGCCTGAGTTTCAATAATTGGAAGAGCTGTCATAGAGCCTCCTCCCATAGCATCAGAAAGTTTTGCTGCTCTTTCAAGTAATCTACTGTGTAAATAGAACACGTCTCCAGGATAAGCTTCTCTTCCTGGTGGTCTTTTTAAAAGAAGAGACATTTGTCTATAAGCCTGAGCTTGTTTTGTTAGATCATCATAAATAACAAGTGTTGCTTTACCCTGATACATAAAATGTTCAGCGATTGCTGCACCGGTATAAGGTGCTAAGTACTGTAAAGCAGCAGGTTCAGAGGCTCCTGCACTAACTACGACTGTATAATCTAGTGCTCCTCTCTCTCTTAATACCTCTACGATGTTTGCTACTGATGCAGACTTCTGACCAATAGCTACGTAAACACAAACCACGTCTTGGCCTTTTTGGTTAATTATCGTATCGATAGCAATAGCAGATTTTCCAGTTTGTCTATCACCAATAATTAATTCTCTTTGACCTCTTCCAACAGGAATCATTGCATCAATAGATGTAATACCTGTTTGCATTGGTTCATGTACTGATCTTCTCTTGATTATTCCAGGAGCCATTTCTTCAATCAATCTAGTATCACTCGTAGGAATTTCCCCTTTCCCATCTATTGGTTGTCCTAGAGGATTAACAACTCTCCCCTGCATTGCTTCACCAACTGGAACAGATGCGATTTTACCTGTGGACTTAACGTTACTTCCTTCTTGGACACCAAGTGCCTCTCCCATCAAAACGGCTCCAACATTATCATCTTCAAGATTTAAAGCTATACCTTCGGTACCATCTTCAAATTCCAATAACTCACCTGCCATGACCTGATCTAAGCCATATATTCTTGCGATGCCATCACCGATTTGCAGAACAGTTCCTACATTGCTAACACTTACAGATTGGTCATAATCAGTTATTTGTTGTTTTAAGATGGAACTGATTTCATCAGGGCGTATAGATACCATGGATTTAAGAATTTAAGGTTGATTTAAAAGTTACTTGGAAAGGGATAAGCCAAGTTTTCTAATTTGTGAAGCAAGGGAAGCATCAATTACTTTTGATCCTACACTGGCGACGAAACCACCAATAAGAGATGGGTCGATTTTAGTTACAAGTTCTAATTTTTCTGTTCCAGCAATATTGATGATCTTTTTGGTAATTAAACCTTTCTGTTCATCAGTAAGCTCGACTGCAGAAGTAACAGTTGCCAAAGCAATATTACTATTTTCTCGGTAAATCTCTAAAAACCTATCAAGAATTGAAGTAAGAATTCCAATTCTTTGCCTATCGGCCAATAATTTTAAGAAATTCAGTAAAGAAGAATTAACCTTATTTGAAAAAATTTCAATAATGATTTTCTTCTTAGCATCTGTCTCTAAAATGGGAGAGGATAATGCCTTCTCCAACTCAGGGGAATCATTTATTAATTCCAAAAGTTGTTTAACCTCAGAAACCATCTCTTCAGTTTGCGAATTTTCATTCACAACTTGAAGTAATGCCTCTGCGTATGGTGTAGTAACTGAATTTAAAAGTGGCATTAGTTCTCCTCAATATTGTAAATTGATTGAGTTACCAAATTTTCTTGTGTTGTTTTATCAAGTCGATTTGGAAGAGATTCTAAAGCTTTCTTAATTGCCAGTTCAACAGCTTCTTTTCGTAGTTGAGAAATTGCTCTAGATGCTTCAGAGCTCTCATCAGAGATTGCACTTTGTTTAATTCGTGCCATCTCCTCTATCGCTTTTTTCTCACTTTCCATTCTGATTGATTCAGATCTTTTAAAAGAATCTGCTTTTATTTGAGAAGCTTTTTCTTCTGCTGAAGATAAATCTTTCTTCGCCTTTTCTAAAGCTTGAGTTGCATTTAGGAGTCGATCTTCAGCATCTTTTAATTCAAGAAGGATTCCTTCTCTCCTTTTTTGAAGCATTTTACCTAAGAAACCAGGTAAAAATTTATAAAGACCGAAAACCACTACAGCCCAATTAAGGATATTAGTTTCGAATAAATTAAAGTTCAATCCAAAACCTTCTGTAGCTAA